>CAZATL010000001.1:0-63866 GCA_964488055.1 uncultured Gammaproteobacteria bacterium
ACAATCAACATTCATCATTCAGAATACGAGACAGAAAAGAGACATTATGCACACATTGATGCTCCAGGTCATGCAGACTACATCAAGAATATGATTACAGGTGCTGCCCAGATGGATGGAGCAATACTAGTTGTGTCAGCTCCAGATGGTCCAATGCCACAAACCAGAGAGCACATTCTCCTTGCTCGCCAGGTCAACGTGCCAGCCATTGTTGTATACCTTAACAAGTGCGACATGGTACCAGACAAAGAAATCATTGACCTAGTCGAGATGGAAGTAAGAGATTTGCTTACAAAGTACAAATATCCAGGAGACACCGTACAAGTAATCCGAGGTTCGTCACTCAAAGCACTTGAAGATGATCCAGAATCAATAGCAGCTATAGAGAAGCTCATGGCAGCGGTAGATGAGTATGTGCCAGATCCAGTACGCGCACTTGATAAGCCATTCCTTATGCCTATCGAAGACGTATTCACGATATCAGGAAGAGGAACGGTCGTCACAGGAAGAGTCGAGCGTGGAGTAGCAAAAGTGAACGAAGAACTCGAAATAGTCGGTATTTCTGATACTAAGAAAACAGTCATCACAGGTATCGAGATGTTCCGCAAATCACTTGACCAAGCACAAGCCGGAGACAATACGGGACTTCTTCTTAGAGGTATTGAAAAAGAACAAGTGCAGCGTGGCCAAGTTATAGCAAAAGCAGGATCTGTTACACCACATACAGAATTTGAAGCGGAAATATACGTACTAAAGAAGGAAGAGGGCGGAAGACATTCACCATTCTTCAAAGGATATAGACCACAGTTTTATATAAGAACGACAGACATTACAGGCGAGATAGAGCTCCCAGCTGGAGTTGAGACTGTGATGCCTGGAGACAATGTGAAGATAAATGTAAAACTTATTTATGCAGTAGCACTCGAAGAGGGACTCAAGTTCGCAATAAGAGAGGGCGGCCATACGGTCGGAGCTGGTGTGATAACAAAGATCAATAAGTAAAGTTCGAATTTGTCAGATCAACTCCTTGCTGATCCGATCTTATGTATGATCGACAGTAAGGAGTTTGATATTAATAATCGTTTGCACATTTCCATATGCCAAAAGGAAGAATAAGAATAAGACTAAAATCTTATGACTACAGACTGATTGATGAGACTTGCCAGAAGATAGTGACATCTGCTTTGCAGACTGGAGCTTCTGTGAAAGGGCCAGTACCTCTTCCGACTAGGCACGAGGTTTTTGTCGTAAACAGATCAACATTTACTGACAAGGACTCTCGCGAACACTTTGGACTCAAAACACACAAAAGACTCATAGACATCCAGAACCCTACGAATCAAACAATCGACACACTCATGCATCTAGAACTGCCTGCAGGTGTTGAAGTTGA
Organism: uncultured Gammaproteobacteria bacterium; assembly: GCA_964488055.1. Classification (GTDB taxonomy): domain Bacteria; phylum Patescibacteriota; class Microgenomatia; order UBA1406; family GWC2-37-13; genus JAGOLU01. The sequence goes on from CAZATL010000001.1 coordinate 1,394, forward strand.
GGTGAAGATGTAGTTTTCGCTTGAGTTTACCCTCATTTCAAGGTACAATTCCGCGATGTGCTCTGTGTTTGTTCGCATTTTAGATTGTTTTCGATAAATAAATATGAAATCTGTATTTTTAGCAACCAAGGGAAAGACGAGTCAAAAGTTCGACGAAAAGAACATAAGAATCCCAGTGACAACACTTCTTGCAGAAGATGTGTATCTAGTAGAAGTGAAAAGTGATAAAAAAAATGGCTACAATGCCCTCAAGCTTGCAATAGGGCAGGCCAAAAGAATTGACAAACCTACAAAAGGCCAACTACAAAAATCTTCGATAACTCACACACCAAAAAAAATAAAAGAAGTACGACTAAGAGGGGAAAACAAAAACAACACAACTATCGTGGAAGAAGATGGTAAGACAACTGCTCAAATTGGAGAAGTAAAGATCGAAGTTGGTCAGAAGATTGCTCCAGACACCGTCTTCAAGATTGGTGATTTGGTGGATGTTACGGGAGAGAGTAAAGGGAAGGGATTTCAGGGCGGAGTGAAGAGACACGGATTCCATGGTGGCCCAAAGACACATGGACAGTCTGATAGATGGCGCGCTCCGGGATCTGTCGGCGCAACTACAACACCAGGTAGAACATTCAAGGGACAAAGAATGGCAGGCAGAATGGGAAATGATAGAGTGACTGTACAAAGACTCAAAGTAGTAGAGGTCGGCAATGGCAATATAGTTGTAAAGGGACTTGTTCCTGGTAATCCAGGAGAACTACTTGAAGTTAGATTGTCTAGATAAATATGAGAAAAACATCAATAAAAATCATAAGTGCAGACGCAGACAAAGGAACTATGCAAGTACCTACAGAGCTTCGTACTGTCACGCCAAATGCTAAACTTCTTTCACAATATGTTCGAGTTTTTCTGAAAAACAAAAGAAGTGGTAATGCGTCCACGAAGGATAGATCGCAGATAATTGGTACGACCAAGAAAATGTATAAGCAGAAGGGTACAGGAAATGCAAGGCATGCAAGTGCGAAGGCACCAATATTCGTCGGAGGAGGAGTCGCAGGAGGACCAAAGCCACGTGATTATTCAGTAAGAATGAACAAGAAGCAAAAGAACCTGGCACTTGATATGGCGATGGTATCAAGAATTGATAGCGATTCACTTTTTGTTATCAGTAAGAGTATGGTTTCTGAAGCAAAACCAAAGACCAAATACTTTGAGGAAATTCTAAAAGCTCAAGGCTTGAAAAAAGGAGCAAAGTTTACTCTTGTATACGACCCAACAACCGACACGAATATTTACCTTGCATCAAGAAATATTAGTGGAGCAAATACAATTAATCTAAACAACATAAATCCTTACGAAGTGATGAAAGGTAAAGTCATTTTCTTTACGCAAGAAGCCTTTACCAAAATTTACAAAAAAGCATAAAATATGAGTTTGAACAATATCATTATCGGTAAAATGGTGACAGAGAAAATCTCGAAAATGGAGAAGAACAATGTGTATGGCTTTTATGTACACAAAGAAAGTAATAAAAACAATGTAAAGGAAGCAGTCAATCTTCTTTTTGGACAAAGACCAACGAAGGTCAACATGGTAAAAAGACCAAAAACACCAAGAAGAGCAGGTAAAAAGAGAACAGAGATATATGATGAAGGCAAAAAGATAGCCTATGTGACGTTGGCCAAACCACTTGGCAAATTGGTGCAAAAAAGTTAATACGGGATTTGTTTATTATGAAAAAAAAGTCAGTAATCACCCATCACAAGCCACACGCCCCGCTTACTTCGATATTGAAGAAGCATTCAGGTCGTGATGCGAGTGGACATGTATCGGTGCGACATCAAGGTGGAAGACAAAAGAGACTGTATAGGACTATTGACTTCAAGCGCGATAAGAGAGGAGTATTTGCAGAGGTCATGACTGTAGAGTACGACCCGAACAGAAATGCGCATATTTCACTGTTGAAATATACTGATGGAGAAATGAGATATATAGTGTCACCAGTAAATATTCAGGTGGGTGACCAAGTGATGGCATCTGATAAAGCTGAGATACAAGTCGGGAATGCCTTGCCACTTCGAAGCATACCAATAGGTATTGAGATCCACAATCTTGAGATATTTCCTGGACAAGGGGCAAAGTTCGTCAGATCAGCGGGTTCTTTCGCAACAATCATAGCAAAAGAGGAAAATGGCGTGCACGTCAAGCTAATGTCTGGTGAAGTGAGACTCTTTCAGCCTGAATCATATGCGACTGTGGGAAGAGTCGGAAACATTGGACACAAAGATGAAATCATAGGTAAAGCTGGAAGAAGTAGGCTCATGGGAATAAGGCCGACAGTCAGAGGTACTGCCCAAAACCCAAGATCTCATCCACATGGAGGAGGAGAAGGAAGATCTGGAGAGGGTATGCACCCGAAGACTCCTTGGGGTAAGCAAGCAAGAGGAGTCCGTACTAGAAACCCAAGAAAATGGACATCAAAGTTGGTAATCACAAAAAGAAGTAGATAATAAATGAATTCAAAAGAGACTTATGGAAACAAGACATATACTAAAAAACGCAAATGTATCTTTGAGAAAAGTGAGAACTTTTCTCCCAGGTATCAAAAAAATGCCGCCAACCGAAGCTCTTGTTAGACTTGGTTTTTTGCCTCATTCTGCGGCGCGTGTTCTTGCAGGTGCTTTGAAGGCCGCCATGACGAATGCAGAGTTTGTTTTGAAAGTACCGAAAAATATGTTAGAATTCCGAAGTCTTAAAGCAGATCAGGGTTTAGTCCTCAAGCGCTTTAGAGCTGGGTCTCGCGGAACAGCACTTCCCATCAGTCGTCGAATGACACATATTACGATTGTTCTTGGAGTGAAAAATGATTCCACGAAGATATCCAAACCTAAAGTGAATGAGACAAAAGTAATAGTAGACGAAAAAGAAAAAGTAGATGTAGAAAAAAAAGAAAAAACAAAATCTAAATCCAAAAACATAAAAAAAACAAAAAAGACAGTTAACAGTAAAGAAAACGTAGAAAGTAAATCTTGATTTAAAATTTCAAATATGGGTCAAAAAGTTCATCCTTTTGGTTTACGACTTGGTATCACAAACAACTGGCAGTCCAGGTGGTTTTTCTCAAATAAGACAAACTACAGGCTTTCAGTTGCTGAAGATAGCAAAATAAGAGAAGAAGTGCTCAAAAAGTTTGGTAATGCTTCTGTTGTAGAGGTAAATATAGAGAGACAGATCAACAAGATACTGGTCATCATATTTGCTGTAAAGCCAGGGGTCATAATAGGCAAAGGTGGCAAAGGGCTTGAGGAAGTCAAAAAGACAATAGTCAAGTATTTGAGAAAGCCTACTAAGAAGGGTAAGGATCAAAAAATAGATATAAAAATCGAACAAATCAAAAAGCCATTCCTAAATTCATACTTCGTTGCACAAACAATTGCAGAGAAACTGTGTAGGAGCATGCCACACAGAGGTGTGATACATAACGCAATGGACAAAGTTATGGAGTCTGGGGCAAAAGGGGTAAAGATCCAGCTAGGAGGAAGAATAAACGGAGCTGAAATATCCAGAAGAGAAAAGTATTTCCAAGGAAGTGTGCCAACATCAACTATCCGTGAGGATGTGGACTTTGCGAAGTATCCAGCACTTACAAAGTCAGGATATATAGGAGTAAAAGTTTGGATCTGTAGATAAATATTTGATAATTAATTTATGTTATCTCCCAAAAGACAAAAATATAGAAAACAATTCAGAGGCATGTGGAGAAACATAGCTACAAAGGGCGACAAGCTAGCATTTGGTTCATATGGACTAAAAACACTTGAGTCAGGGTGGATCAAAGATCGTGAGATTGAAGCCACAAGAGTGGTATTTGCAAGGGCAACGAGAAAGGCAGGTAAGTTTTGGACTAGGATTTTCCCTGACAAACCGTACACCAAAAAGCCACCAGAGGTTACAATGGGAGCGGGCAAGGGAGATCCAGATCACTATGTAGCTTCAGTTAGTCCAGGAAGAGTGCTTTTTGAGATAGATGGTTTGAGCGAGAGCGAGTCCAGAGAAGTATTTAGAGTAGTCTCATCAAAGCTGTCTGTGTTGACGAAGTTTGTTTCAAAATCTTAAATATAAAAATGAAAGTAAAAAATATTATTGCAAAGTACAAAGGAATGACACGTGAAGAGCTGTCGAAAGCTCGAATGATAGTTGACACGTCTCTTATAAGAGAGATTATGGGCAAAAAAGATGACCCAAGTGCTCACGGCAGAATACGTCTTTTGAGATATGAGAAAGCTGTTGTCTTGACTGCTTTATCAAAAATAAAACTTATATAAAAATATGGCACACACAAAAATTGGAAAAGTAACGTCAATCAGCTCAATGAAGACGATAAATGTCTTGGTGGTCGACAAATTGAAGCACCCAACATATCAAAAAGTCATACTAAGATCAAAAAAAATAAAAGCACACGTTGGAGGAGACAATAAAGTGGCTCTTGGAGATATGGTCGAGATAAAGTCGTGTAGGCCAATCTCAAAATCCAAGCATTTTGTGTTTGTGAAGAAAATTGAATTGAAATAACTATATATGTTGCAAATAAGATCAATGCTAACAGTTGCCGATAACTCTGGGGCCAAGAGGGTCTCGATGATTGGTATTCCAGCTCGCGGTAGAAAAGAAAAGGCGAGCCTAGGAGACGTGATAACAGCCGTTGTAAAGCAAGCGCTTCCATTTGGTAACGTAAAAAAAAGTGAAGTGATCAGAGCTGTTGTTATACGAACCAGAAAAGAGCGTAAGCGAGCCGATGGTAGCTATATAAGATTTGATGATAACGCATGTGTGATACTAGCAAGTAAAGAAAGTAATGAGCCAAGAGGCACAAGAGTCTTTGGGCCAGTTGCCAAAGAGATCAAGGACAAAGGCTTTGCAAAAATCGCAAGTCTAGCTGAGGAGATATATTAAGTAAGTTATTTGAACGAAATGAAAATCAAAAAAGGCGATACAATACTAGTTAAGTCAGGTAAAGATAAAGGTAAAAAGGGCAAAGTTGAATCTGTAAATTATAAAACAGGGAAGATACTAGTACCAGAAATCAACACTTACAAGAGGCATGTCAAGAAAAATGACGCTTTTCCGCAGGGTGGAGTAGTTGAGCTCTCTAGGCCAATTGGCGCATCTAACATAGCTTTAGTATGTCCAAAGTGCGATAAACCCTCGAGATTCGGATATAAGATAATAGAAGGTTTGAAGAAGCGTGTGTGTAAAAAGTGCAATAATGCAATCTAATAAATATAAAAGAGCTTATGTATTACAAAGATTTTTACTCAAAAAAGAATTTAGAACTCGTTGCCAAGGAGTTTGGTTCTGACAATATTTTTGCTGTTCCTAGGATCAACAAAATAGTCATAAACGTTGGAGCAGGTGAGGCTGTAAAAAGCAAAAATGTTACAACAGATATTGCCAAGCAAATTGGTATAATTGCAGGTCAGAAGCCAATCATCACCATTGCAAGAAGATCTGTATCAGCCTTCAAAATAAGGGAAGGTCTACCGATTGGAGTAAAAGTTACTTTGAGAGGCAAGAAAATGGTAGCATTTTTCGATAAGCTTATTCACATAGTAGTTCCACTTCTCAAAGATTTCAGAGGTATTAAAAATACCTGTGTGGACGACCATGGAAATTTGAACGTTGGTTTTTCTGAGCAGACAATATTCCCAGAGATTGACTTTGATGCAATAGACAAAATAAGAGGATTGCAAGTTACTATATCGACTAGTGCCAAGTCACATCAGAAAGGAAGATTGCTTTTCGAGAAACTTGGAATACCATTCGTTAAATCTTAATAATACTCGGAAATATATGTCATCAAATTCGACAATAGTCAATCTAGCAAAAAAACAAAAGTTTGAAGTGCGAAAGAGAAATCTTTGTGCATTCACAGGAAGGACAAGAGGTTATATGAGAAGGTTTGGTATGAGTAGGATTGTTTTCAGAGAGAAAGCACTTCGAGGCGAAATACCAGGAGTTAAAAAATTGTCTTGGTAACACAAATATGTCACGATCACTAAAAAAAGGACCATATGTAGATGAGAAGCTAATGAAAAAAGTAGCTGCTCAAAAAGCAACAAAGCAGTCGACTCCCATCAAGACTTGGGCTCGTGCAAGTCAAATCCCACCGGATTTTGTTGGGCACAAATTTGGCATTCATAATGGAAGGATATTCAAGGAAGTGCTTATAACAGAATCAATGGTAGGGCACAGGCTTGGCGAATTTTCACCAACAAGAACATTCAGAGGACATGGTAAGGTGACGAAGAGAACTATGGAGAAGACATAATATTATTTTGTTTTAAGAAAATGCAATCAGTAATAGATCTAATAATTAGAATAAAAAACGGATACATGGCAAGCAGAACAGAAGTGACTGTGCCTGTGACAAAGGTCAAGCTTGAAGTCCTGAAGAAACTTGTCGCGTCAGGTTACATAGCTTCATATGAAGTCGAGGAAGATGGTCACAAAAGGATAGCAACACTGAAGCTTCAATATGAGAACAAAAGACCAGCAATGATGGATGTCAAAATAATGTCAAAGCCAGGAAGAAGAATATACGTCCAATCATCAGAGATTCCCAAAGTAGTTAATGGTATCGGTATCTGTATCTTGTCAACGAATAACGGGATACTTACCGGAAAAGAAGCGAAGAAAGCAAATGTTGGCGGAGAACTGCTTTTTAATATTTGGTAAATATATGTCAAAAATTGGAAAAAACCCTATCGCTATTTTATCTGGAGCCAAAGTCACGGTGCAGGACAAAGTAGTATCAGTTAGCGGAGCAAAGGGATCTATCGAGGTTGCAATACCCAGAAAAATTGATGTAGCTATCAAAGATGATCAAATTATTGTGACAAGAGCTGATGAATCAATATCAGCAAAGTCACTTCATGGGACTGTTCGAACACTCATCTCAAATGCTGTGTATGGTGTCACAACTGGTTGGGAGAAGAAAGTTGAGGTTGTTGGTACAGGCTACGGAGTAAGTATCAAAAATGGCGATGCAGTTCTCAAGGTCGGCTATTCTCATCTTGTCACAATCCCAAAGCAAGATGGAATCACATACGTAACAGATGGACAAACAATCTTAATTATACAAGGAGCAAACAAGGAAAAAATTGGACAAATTGCACACGAGGTCAGATGTATCAAGCCTCCAGATCCATACAAAGGAAAGGGCATAAGATACGTTGGTGAATACGTCAAGCTCAAGCCAGGCAAAAAAGCTAAGACAGCATAAAGAGACGAGTCAGGAATTTCAGGATTAAGAAAAAAATATGAGAAATCTAACAAAAAGACTAATGCGAAGAAAAAAGAGAGTGAGCGCAAACATAGTGGGTAGTTCTGATGTGCCAAGAATCAGCATCTTCAGATCTAACAAGTATCTTTTTGCACAAGTGATAGACGATGCAAGTGAAAAAACTCTTGCAAGTATTCACACCAAGTCAATCGAGAGCAAAACGAGCGTTACTAAATCAGATGCTTCGTTTGAAGCAGGCAAAGCGCTTGCGGTAATACTCAAAGATAAAAAATTAGTTAAAGCAATTTTTGATAGAGGAAGATTCCACTATCAGGGGAGAGTAAAAAGATTTGCAGAGGGCGTGCGAGAAGGTGGAATAATAATCTGAAATATCAAAAATCTAAATAATCATTCATATGAAATACCAAAGAGAAAGATCATCAGACGGAATAGAAGAAAAGACATTGCTAGTCAAAAGAGTATCCAAAAAAACATCAGGTGGAAATTATGCCACTTTTGCCACACTTGTCGCAGTTGGTGACAGGAAGGGTAAGGTGGGTATTGGCATCGGTCGAGGACTTGAAGTGCCACAATCCATCAAAAAAGCCATACACCGTGCCCGAAAAAATATGATGGATGTGCCAAGACATGGGACCACCATCCCACATGAGATAATGGTTGAGTACAAATCATCAAAGATTTTACTCAAGCCAGCTCCAGAAGGTACGGGTCTAAAGATCGGTGGAGTCGCTAGAACACTTTTTGATCTAGCAGGTATTTACAATGCATCTGGCAAAGTGATTGGTTCAAGAAACCAGTTGAGTAACGCCTATGCCGTCATGAAAGCCTTCAAACTCCTAAAACCAAGAAAAATAAAACATACAGAAACAACAGAAGTAAAGTAATTGCAAAATAAACCAACAAGATTATGATCACATTACATTCGCTATCAAAGATAACAACAAAAAGAGCCAAGAGGAGAGGTAGAGGGTTGGGATCTGGCAAAGGTTCCAAATCAGGCCGTGGCACAACAAGGCACCAGAAGGCTAGGACCGATATACCACTTCATTTTGAAGGTGGTCAGGGGAGAATTGTTAAGAAATATCCGCTTTTGAGAGGAAAATCAAAAAATAATTCTATTAAGCAGAAACCATATGCATTAGCTCTTTCCAAATTGCTTCTTATTGGTGATGCTGATATTATTACATTCGAGAAATTGCAAGAGTTGTCCCTAGTTCCAACTAGTGCAACTAGTGTGAAAGTGGTTTTTGATAAGGAGATCGATAAAGCGATAAAGACAAAGCTGCCAGTCACCGCAAAAGCTCAAAGTGCGATTCAGAAAGCAGGCGGATCAATAGAAAAATAATAATATGCAAGCAGCAACTCAATGGCTCACTACCGTTTGGGCAGATAGGGCGATGCGGAGAAAAATAATCTTCACGCTTGTATTAGTTTTTATCTTCAGAGCATTTACGTTTGTGCCAACCTCAATCATCCAGCTAGATAAGCTGAGCGAGTTGGTCAGCGGTAATCAGTTTCTCTCACTTCTTGATATTTTTTCGGGTGGCACTCTCATAAACTTTTCTGTCATGGCACTAGGTCTAAATCCGTACATCAATGCATCAATTATTTTGCAGATGATGACTATGGTTGTGCCTTCACTTGAAGCACTCTCGAAAGAAGGTGAATACGGTAGATTCAAGATAAATCAGTACACTAGACTTTTGACTCTACCACTTACCATCATGCAGTCTGTTGGAATATTTTTCCTCCTAAAAAGTAACGGCTTGCTCACACTACAAAATGGTCAAGTCCCCCCAATTGAGTTCATCTCTTTTCTGACTACTATGGTGGCAGGTACCTATATACTTATGTGGTTTGGTGAGCTCATATCAGAGTATGGACTTGGGAATGGTATATCGCTACTAATTTTTGCTGGCATTGCAAGCAGGCTTATTCCAACTGTTCTCAAAATGCAATCAGTCTCAAACTCCGAGTCAATGATAGGAAGTCTGATATTTGCATTACTTCTTCTTGGAGTTGTGGCTGGTGTGGTTTTTATAAATCAAGCCGTCAGGAAGATACCGGTATATTATGCAAGGCGAGTAAAGGGAAGCAAGACATATCAATCAGCTGCAAACTTCATTCCACTACGGCTCAATCAAGCGGGTGTAATACCGATCATTTTTGCTGTCTCTTTTGTTCTTTTTCCACAACTGATTGGTAATTACCTTCAATACTCGTCAGTCGCCGTTCTGAAAAATATTGCTAGATTCCTAATAACAACTTTCCAGTCGCAAGGAGTTACATACAATGTAACATTCTTTGTTCTTGTTGTGGCTTTCACTTTTATATATACAATGATAGTATTTAACCCACAGAAAATTGCTGACGAGATTCAGAAGCATGGTGGGTTCATACCAGGTATTAGGCCAGGTCTTGCAACAAGTAGCTATCTGAAAAGTATTTTGTATAGGCTGACGGCAATAGGTGCCGTTTTTTTGGGTTTTATTGCTATAATACCATCTGTCATAGGTGCTCTAAGCAATCAGTCAAATTTTGCGATAGGCGGTACGAGTATTATGATTGTCGTATCAGTCGTACTTGAGACTCTGAAGAGTGTTGAGTCGCAAGTCACATCCAGAAACTACGACAAATTTCTGTAGAGTTTGAATTTAATAATATATTTATGGCTAAGAAAAGTTCTAGAGTAAAGCTCGGCCTCACATGTGAGGAGTGCGATTCACAAAACTACGTCACACAAAAAAACAAAGTAAACACAACAGATGCTTTGGCTTTTACCAAGTTTTGTAAAACGTGCAAGAAGCACACAAAGCATAAGGAAAAGAAAAAGCTTGGTTGATATTTTTTTCTTATAACCTATCTCATGAATATCATTCTTCTTGGCATACAAGGTGCCGGGAAGTCTACACAAGGAAATCTGCTCTCGCGTGAGCTCAAGATTCCATATCTATCCACAGGTCACATCTTCAGACAAATCGCAAAGGAAAAGACCGATCTGGGTCGCAGAATCAAAATCCTCATAAATTCTGGCAAGCTTGTACCAGATCAGACGACTGTAGACATTGTCAATGAATACCTGACAAGACCAGAGTACAAAAATGGCTTCATACTTGATGGCTTCCCAAGGACCATTTCACAAGTAGAAAAGTGCACATTCAAGGTAGATAAGGTGATATACCTTGAGTTAGATCCCAAAGAGTCACTCTGGCGCATAGTGATGAGACATGAGGATAGAGATGATAATACAGTTCAGGCAGTATCAAATAGAGTAGAGCTCTTTTACGAGCACACAAAGCCAGTTGTCGACTACTACGAAAAGCTAGGAATTTTGTCAAAAGCAGACGCCATCTTACCTGTCAATGAAGTGAATAAAGAAATCCTCAAATCATTTGGCAAACAACTCATAAAAGATCATTTGAGAGCCTGGCATCAAAAAAAGCCCATTATAGTTGCGGTCGTTGGGCTATCTGGCTCTGGCAAAACTGCTGCTGTGGACTATCTTTCTGGTACTTACAAAAAGCCAGTAATCTCATTCTCAAACATCGTTAACGACTATATAGACAATCACAAAATGGAGCATAGTATAGAAAATCACCAGAAAATCCGTGTTCAGATGCGCAAAAAGTACGGCATGGAAGCCATGGCAGTGCTAAAAACTGATGAGATAAAAGGTGCTTTACAAGGCTCAAATATTGTATTTATTGAAGGACTTTACTCGTGGGAAGAATATCTTTATCTCCAGAAACATTTTGATAAAGCACAAGTGGTGCTTGTTGCGATATGGGCAAGAAAGGAATTGAGATGGGAGCGAGCTGCAAAAAGATCTTATAGGAAGCACTTTCATGGAGCAGAGCGCGACATGCAAGAGCTCATAGATACAAACAAGGGGCCAGCCATAGCGTATGCTGACTATCTTATCAAGAATGACTTCTCCATGAACGAATTCCATGATAAGCTAGACGAATCATATAGATCAATTATTTTTTCTTAATTGACAATAATTCAAATGAGAAAAGAGTATTTGCAAAAATTTACCCAAGTATTATTGCCTCTGTTGACGCTCATAGCTCAATTTCTAACAGCATCAGGTATGCCAAAGTATGGCCTAATATTCAACATGCTGTCACAGCCATTTTGGCTCTATTCATCCTGGAGAGCGTACAAAGATGCAAAACAATCAGGCATACTGATAACCACAATTTTTTACATAGTGATAACTACTTGGGGCATCATAAATTACTGGATGTTTGCCGCAAAGTAATAATAGCTAAATATGTCACTTTATAAAACACAAAAAGAGATTGAGATCATGACAGAATGTGGCAAGAGGCTGAGAGCAGTCACAGACGCACTCATTCCATCTATTAGTCTAGGTGAGACAACAAAGCAAGTCGACGCAAGAGCGACTAAGCTGATAAAGGACAACGGACTAGACATATCATTCACGACAGTCAAGGGCTACAAACATGCGACATGTCTCCCAGTCAATCATCAAGCTGTACACACTCCACCAAATGATTACCTGCTTTTACCTGGAGATGTTTTAACTATAGATATCGGCGGTTTATATAAAGGCTATCATACAGATTGGGCTACAACCATCATAGTCGGAGGCGTCAGTAATGCCAGAAAAGAAGCTTTCCTAAAGGCAGGCAGAGACGCTTTGTCAAAAACACTTTCAGCACTTGCAGTGGGTCAACACCTAGGCATAGTAGGTAAGGTCATGCAAGAGGTGATCGAAGGCGCGGGATACAAAGTGTTAAAGGATCTGACTGGTCATGGTATAGGAAGAGAGTTGCACGAGGACCCATATATTCCGAATTTTTTGTATAGACCCGTAGAGAAAACCCCAATCATAAAATCAGGCTTTGTTGCTGCGATTGAGATAATCTATAGTGAAAGTTCAGAAAAAATAGTTCAAAACAACCCAGATGGGTGGTCGATAGATACGTCAGATGGGAGTCTTGCAGCGTGCTTTGAGCACACTATCACCATAGATCAAAATGGTGTTCACATTTTGACTTGATGTGGTACAATTAGGAGCCTTTATGAATAACCAAGTCGTAGTGCTTGAGGGTGAAGTGCTTGAAAATTTGCCCAATACTCAATTCAGAGTAAAAGTAAAAGATATCCAGAGTGTGATCACCTGCTATCTTTCGGGGAAAATGCGCAAAAATTTCATCAAAATTCTGCCGGGCGACAGAGTGAGGTTCGAGATCACACCATACGATCCAACGATGGGAAGAATAGTTTATCGTCAGTGATTTTTGACAAACAATAAACAAAATGAATATTAAATCATCAATCAAAAAGAAATGCCCTAAGTGCAAGATTGTAAAGCGCAAAGGAAGATTGTACGTAGTATGCGCAAACGCAAAATGCAGACAAAGGCAGGGATAAATATATATTAAGACAGGTTAGGTATTTTTGAAACATCAAAATATGGCAAGATTTTTTGGAGTGGTATTACCGGATCAGGCGCGAGTTGATTACGGCCTGACTATACTCAAGGGAGTCGGATGGACTACGTCGTCAAAAGCACTCAAAGCAGCGGGTGTTGACCCTTCAAAGAGAATCAAAACGCTTTCAGAAGAAGAAATAAAGAAGATATCACTTGCTATTGAAAAAACTTACAAAGTCGAAGGCGACCTTCGTGAAGAAGTGACAGAAAATATCAAGAGGTTACGTGAGATAGGAAGCTATAGAGGTAGTAGACATGCTCACAACCTCCCAGTTCGAGGTCAGAGAACAAAGTCTAATGCCCGTACGAAGCGTGGCAAGAGAAAGACAGTCGGCGCTCTTAAGAAAGAAGATCAAATGAAACTTGAGTCGACAGCAAAGACACCTGCAGCACCTGCTGGAGGAAAGAAATAATATTAAGAAAAAGCAAAACTCATATGGCAGTAGCAAAAAAACAAAACAAATCCAAGAAACAAGTAGATCATGCCATAGTGCATATCACAGCAACATTCAATAACACAATCATAACGATATCAGACAGCTCCAATCAGCCGATGATTGTGGCATCAACTGGCATGCATGGCTTCACTGGTACCAAAAAGTCCACACCGCACGCAGCAACAATCACAGCTTCAAACGCAATGCAAAGAGCTGTGAATGATCATGGTGTAAGAAGAATCGATGTGTTTGTCCGTGGAATAGGTCCAGGGAGAGAGGCGTCGATTAGAGCCTTGAAGGCGAGCGGATGCGATGTCGAAAAGGTAGTGGATGTGACACCAATTCCACATAATGGAGTCAGGCCACCAAAGATTAGGAGAGTATAAAGTCAAATTCCAGATTCCAAGTTCCAAATTCCAAGTAAGGGTTTGGTACTTCGCATTTTGAATTTCTCTTGTTATTTGGATTTTGTTATTTGAGTTTTCACTTTTATGCGTCATACAGGACCAAAAAATCGTTTAGCCCGCAGGCAAGGTATCGACCTTGAGCTCAAGACTTTTGGATCAAAAAGCCAAAATAGACTGACTCGGATGATATCTATCCCTCCTGGTCAGCACGGCGCAAATACAAGGCGCAAGCTATCAGAAAGTGGTAGACAACTGCGCGAGAAACAAAAGCTAAGATTTATGTTTGGACTCACCGAGAAGAAGCTGGAGTCATACTTCCTAGTCGCAAAGAGATTCAAGGGTAATACAGGTAAAAAACTCTGCGAGACCATTGAAAAGAGACTTGACAATGTACTTTATAGGGCTGGATTTGCACCTACTCGTGCAGCAGCAAGACAGCTTGTTGGTCATGGTCACGTGCTTGTGAATGACAAGAAGAATTCGATACCATCCTACCTCGTCAAGCAAAATGATGTAATAAAATTTGCTCGAAGTGAGACGGCAAAAATACCATATATTGAGACTTCACTTGATCGTAAGGACTATGTCCTGCCAAGTTGGCTAACAAAAGATGGAGATAAAGTCGTGGTATCTGCATCGCCAACCTCAGACACACTCGAAAAACAAGTTAATCTTCGATTAATAATTGAGTATTACTCGAAATAAATTTTAATAAAACATATGATCCAGCCGTCATTTTATACAAAACAAACAGAGGTCGAAGAAGGCAAAAAAACACTTTTTGTGTTCGAGCCACTTACTCAAAGTTTTGGCCAGACAATAGGTAATGCTTACAGAAGAACACTTCTTTCAGCAATTCCAGGAGCTGCCATAACTGCAGTCAAGATAGCAGGCGCTAGTCATCTCTTTACAACTGTTCCTGGTGTTAAGGAATCTATCCTAGATCTTGTTATGAACCTAAAGCTAGTGAGATTTAAGACTCCTTCTGAAAAATCGACAGATGGTAAATACAAAGTGTCACTAGTAGCGAAAGGCGCTGGCAAAGTATTTGCAAAAGACATTGAGGGCGAGGTCACTGTCATAAATGGTGATCAGTACATCGCAGAAATCACAACTGATAAAGCCAAAATTGATATAGAAGCAATTGTAGAGGTCGGGTATGGCTTCAGTCCGACTGAAGAGCGTGAAGATGTGGAAGCAGGATATATTGCTGTTGATACATCTTTTTCACCTATTAGACATGTGAACTTTTCTGTCCAAGAAGCCCGCGTTGGAAGAAAGTCAAACTTTGAAAAAGTGCTACTTGAAGTGACGACAGATGGCAGCATCTCACCTTTTGATGCAGTTAGGCAGGCTTCAGATATCCTTTCAACACAGTTTGCACATGTATTGTCGGGCAACGACACACCACCGGAAAAGGTAGAAGAACAAGTCGGTCACAAGGCGATAAGTGAGGGGAGTGCAAAGGCGCTTGAGACAATCATAGACGAACTCAATCTTCCATCAAGAGTAATAAACGCTCTTCTTCGCGAGAAGATAGAGACAGTGGCAGACCTTGTTGCAAGAGGTAAGTCAGATCTTGTCGGACTAAAGGGTGTTGGTAGGAAATCAATAGACCTAATCGAGGAAGAAATAAAGAAAATGGGTGTCGAACTAAACTGACATATTTGAACACATTAATCTAGAACAGTTATGAAGCACAAAGTATCCAAGTTTAAAATCAAATCGGGTAAAGACGCGAACAAAATGCTTATGAGAAAACTCGTAAGGAATTTTGTGGTAAACGGAAAGATAAAAACCACGTTAACGAAGGCCAAGTATCTTAAGTCAAAAATTGAGTCACTCGCCCACATGACTTTGTCGTACAGCGAGTCTGTGAAAAATGTACTATTGCCATATTTCCAAACAGAGCAAAGTGTGTTATTTTTTGTTGATGCGGTCAAAAAAAGAGTGTCAAATGGCACTGGATCAGGATGCGTAAAGATGCAAAAGCTTGGAGAGAGGCAAGGCGATGCATCACCCATGGCACAGGTTGTATGGACAAACTCAGAAGTAGTAGAAGAAAAGAAGGAAATGAAGAAAAAATCAAAAAAAACCAAAGTAAAAAAAGTAGTCAAAACAGCAAAAGCTGAAAAGTTAGATGATGAAGCCAAAGTATGATAAATCACCTTACTCACACAACAAAAAACTATCCGGTATCAACGGTCGCTCGCACGTGGAAGCTCGTTGACGTCTCTGGCAAGGTCTTGGGTAGAGCGGCTGTTGAGATAGCAAATAGTCTTATCGGCAAATCGAAGACTTCTTACTCACACAATTCAGACGTAGGTGACTACGTAGTCGTGATAAATACAGATCTCGTGCAAGTGACTGGTCGAAAGAATACTCAGAAGTTACAGCTTAACTATTCTGGTTATCCAGGAGGACTCAAAAAGTTGAGTCTTGGCAAGGCCATGGAGAAGTCATCGGAGCAGGTTATGAGAAGAGCTGTCTCTGGCATGCTACCAAAAAACAAGCTAAGAGACAGAAGACTTGCAAGACTCCATGTGTATAAGGATGCCACTCACCCTTATATAGCAAAAATTGAGAAGAGTAAAATCTAGAAAAGTTACACAAAATATTTTAGTATATGGCAACAGCACCAAAAGCAAAAAAATCAACTGTCAAAATAGACAGATCATATTATGAAGGGATTGGAAGAAGGAGAACTGCTGTTGCTCGTGTTCGTGTGTATCATACAAAAAAAACAGGTGTCACAATTGCTGATGTGTCATACAAACCAGGGTCATATATCATAAATAACCAAGAAATTGCTAAATGGGCTCAAACGAAGTCTGATGCTGCCATCCTCAAAAAACCACTTACACTCCTTGGAGATGAGGCTACATTTGTCGTTTATGCCAGAGTCTTGTCAGGTGGTGCCAAAGGGCAAAGAGACGCTGTCGTACACGGGCTTGCAAGGGCACTTGTGAACATCCCAAGCGAAGACTTGAGAGCAAAGCTAAAATCAGAAGACCTCCTCACTAGAGATGCTCGCACAAGAGAAAGACGTAAGGTGGGTACAGGTGGCAAGGCTAGAAGACTAAAACAGTCTCCAAAGAGATGATGATGCTTTTGCACGAAGAGTTGCCCTCATTATTGCTACAATATCCTTATATACTGTATGGAAGGATATATGTCACAATCCACAAACTTACCTGATATTTCTGCGATTGTTCTTTCGTATAACACCAAAGATGTCACTCTACGTTGTGTAAATGATCTAACGAACTCACTGAAGAAATCAAATCTTAAATCTCAAATCATAGTTGTAGATAATGCGTCGACAGATGGGAGCGCAGACGCTTTGTCTACTATCAGACCAGACGGGGTCGAATATATATTCATCAAAAATGGCAAAAATGTAGGCTTTAGTCGTGGCAACAATATCGCACTCAAAAGAGCGACTGGGAAGTACATTTTGTATCTCAATTCAGATGTTTTGATCGGCTCATTAGAAAGTGCTCCGAATTGGACCGATCTGATAGCTAGACTTGAGAAAGACAAAAGTATTGCTGGACTCACGGTAAGGGTCAATCTACAAAACGGGGAAATAGATCCTGCAAGCCACAGAGGGTTCCCAACACCTCTTCGAAGTATATTTTATTTCCTAGGAATAGAAAACATACTTCGTAAAATCCGAAATCCGAAATCCGAAATCCTAAAATTTTTCGGTGGTTATCATCTGATGCATCTTGATGTCAAAGCAGAGCATGAGATAGAAGCGTGCACAGCTGCGTTTTTACTTGTGGCTGCAGATGTTGCTGTGGGTCTTGAGGGGTTTGATGAGCAATTTTTCATGTATGGAGAGGATCTTGATCTGTGTTATCGTATCTACCAATCCGGCAAGAAGCTTCTATGGTTTCCCAAATACTCAGTCACACATCTCAAATATCAGAGCGGGATAGGCGCAAAATCAGGTCACATAAAGCAGAGAATGAAAAGTGCATTTTATGAAGCTATGTGGATATTTTATAGAAAACATTATGAGAAGCAGTATGGACCTTTTGTCACCTATTTGACTTGGGTAGGGATAAATTTGCTGGCGCTTATGAAGACGGGGAAAACACTTGTAAACTAGAAGTTATCTTAAGACTGTCATGCTGAATTCATTTCAGCATCTTTTGATAGATCCTGAAACAAGTTCAGGATGACATATATTTGGGTTTTGAAATGCCTTCCAGTTAAATTGAAAGTTGTAAAGTTATAATGTCGAAAAAGAAGCGAATCGGTATCGATGCAAGACTCCTATATCAGACTGGTGTGGGTGTGTATCTTAGAAATCTTCTCTTTCACCTCTCAAAGATTGACAATAAGAATGTCCAATATCTAATTTTTTCTAAAAAGACTGATTGGGACAGGTTTTCGGCTGAATACACACTTGGAACTTGGAACGTGGAATTTAGAACATGTAATGTTGCATGGCATTCCTTCTCCGAACAAATACTCTTCCTTTGGCAGCTTCTGCGTGCAGATCTTGATCTCGTGCACTTCTCGTACTTCAGCTGGCCAGTGCTGTATCCCAAGCCATTTGTCGCAACCATCCATGACACAATACTCCTAAACCACGCCACAGGTCGAGCCTCGACTCTCCCGCTGTGGCTGTATAAGATAAAGCAGTATGTATTTAGGATAGTATTTTCAGAGCAGGTGAGACGTGCGCAATCAATTTTTGTACCAAGTGATGTCGTGAAGAAGGAGCTCATAGGATTTTATCCAAATTCGAAGTCAAAAATAGTTGTAACTCATGAGGGAGTGGACGAGGTTTTTGCGCGGAGTGTTGCGCAAAAACCTGCAGCATTTCCATATGTTGAGAAATCATATTTCCTTTATGTTGGGAATTGTTATCCGCATAAGAATGTTGAATTATTGCTGAAGGCAATAATTCAACATAAATGCCAAATTCCAAATTCCAAATTCGAAATTGAAAATTTGAAACTTGTTTTGGTGGGGCCGAGGTCGATATTTGCGGATAGACTGAAAGAGAAGTATAAAGAGCTTGGAGATAATGTCTTGTGGCTACACGATGCAAAAGTAGAAGAATTGAAATGGTTGTATGAGAATGCGAAGGCTCTAGTCTTTCCATCGAAGGCCGAGGGGTATGGACTTCCGATAGTCGAGGCTATGTCTGTGGGATGCCCACTGATTCTGTCTGACATCCCAGTTTTCCACGAAGTAGCAGGCGAGAATGCCACGTATTTTGGGGTAGATGATATCGATGGACTAGCGACTGAACTCTCGAAGGAAATGCAAAATAAGAATACTGTCAGGACAGATGCAACATTCTCCGATCTGGCTAAAAAGACATTCCACTTTTACTGAGTCGTGGTTACTACATAGAGAAGTCACACAAGTTAGTTCTCGACTACGTCACGTCTGACGCGACTTCGGCGGTCAGGTGTGCATAGCCTGAGAGTTCTCGCTAATCGCCCTAGCAATATTCCACAATATTTAAGTATCCCTTGTATTCAAGGAGGAGAGTTGGCGACTGTCTTGTTACAATAGGGTCATGAAGATTGCTTTTGTTTATGATTGGTTTGATACGGAAATCGGTGGGGCGGAGCGAGTGCTGCAGGTGCTGCACAGCATGTATCCTGATGCTCCTTGGTATACCTCACACATCGATCACAAGACAGTCACATGGACAAAGGACTGGGACATTCGACCCTCGTTCCTACAAAGTTTGCCACTTTGGTTCAGACGCAATCGCATACTATCTCTACCTCTTCTTCCTTTTGCTTTTGAGAGCTTCGACTTATCTCATTACGACGTAGTCATATCAGTATCCTCTGGATTTGCAAAAAATGTTATAACCACAGCGAACACGAAACATATCTGCTACTTACTCACACCACCGAGATGGCTTTACAAAGGAGTTCCAAATTCCAAATTCCAAATTCCGAGTATAGTTGCAAAATGGATAAGAAGATATTTGAAAAGTTGGGATAGGGTGGGGGCGCAGAGGGTAGATGAATATATTTCAATTTCAAATGAAGTCGCGAGGAGATGCAAGGAGTATTATGGGAGGGAGAGCGAAGTCATTTACCCACCGTTTGATTTTCATTACTGGCAAAATTTATCTCATTGCTATAAACGAGGGATCTCTCCACCCTCGACAAAGTCGAGGAGTCGAGATGACACAAACAACTTAGTTTCTTATCAATTTTCAACTACAACCTACCCCCTACCCCCTAAACCCTATTTCTTAATCGTTTCTCGTCTTGAGCCATACAAGAAGGTGGATTTGGCGATAGAGGCATATGCAAGGTGTCAGGGGTCAGGTGTCAGGGGTCAGTCAAAAGACAAAAACACAAAGATCCTGAATCAAGTTCAGGATGACAACGCTGACCGCAAGCTAGTCATTGTGGGAAGAGGAAGTAAGAAAGATGTGCTTGAAGCATTATGTATTAAGTATCAAGTATCAAATGATGTTGTTTGGTTAGAGAGTGTGACGGATGAGGAGCTCGCTAGGCTTTATACAGGTGCCCTAGCTCTTATCATGCCACAAGAAGAAGATTTTGGCTATACTGCCTGTGAAGCGATTGCATGTGGTTGTCCAGTCGTGGTATTTGCGCGTGGAGGACAAGTAGAAATCGTGGAAGATGGTATAAATGGAGTCCATTTTGACAAGCAGAATCCAGAGAGTCTTTCTATCGCACTTGAGAAGGTGCAAACATTTGAGTACAATCAAGAACCCTATGAAAATAGTCATATTCGCGGGTGGAGTCGGAACACGTTTGTGGCCGCTCTCTCGCAAAAAATCCCCAAAACAGTTTGAGAAGATAGTGGATGATGAGTCAACACTCCAGCACATGGTAAATAGGCTTCTGCAGAAGTTTGATGCTTCAGACATCTTCGTCTCAACTGGCAAAAGGTATAGAGAAATAATAGAGGAACAGCTTCCGAAGATCCCATATGACAATATCATAGTAGAACCAGAAATGAGAGACGTCGGACCAGCTGTCGGACTCATTACTGCCATTTTTGCAAAAATTGACCCAAATGAATCAATGGCGATACTCTGGGGCGATCATATAGTCAAGGATGATGATAAATTCCATAATCTGCTGTCAGCTGCATCAAACGTTATCGAAAAAAATCAAGAAAGCATCATGTTTCTTGCGCATCACCCAAGATTCCCAAACCAAAACTTGGGATGGATAGAGTACGATAAGTCGCCACGAGGTCAGGAGAGCGGGTTTGACTATCACGTGCTCAACTCTTTCAAATATAGACCAGACAAGGAACTAGTCGAAAAATATACAAAAGATGGATCCCATGCTTGGAACTTGGGCTACTTTGTAACTAAGCCGGTATTTCTCTGGGGACTATTCCAGAAGTATTCGCCAGATCTAGCTCGAGGCCTTGCAGAAATACAAGGCGCTTATGGCACACTAGCATATGGCTCAACTCTAGCTAGAGTGTATCCAACTTTGGACAAAGTGTCTTTTGACAGCGCAGTGCTTGAGAAGATGCCAGCGGGCAAGGGTATAGTGATGGTGGCAGACATAGGGTGGAGTGACCTTGGGGCGTGGGAAGCGCTAAAAGAAGCTCTCCAAAAAAACCAACAAGATACTGTCACAAAAGGTGAAGTGGTGCTTGAGAGCTGTAAAGATAGTCTAGTCTTTGATTATCAGGGTAAGAAACTTGTCGTGGCAGTTGACCTGGAGGATATGCTTGTTGTGAATACACCTGATGTGCTCCTGGTTGGTAAGAAGTCGTCAGTCTCAAAAGTGAAGAAGCTTGTCGAGGGATTTGTCGGGGGGAAGTATGATGAGCTTACTTAACGCGGAGCGTTAAGTAAGAATTATCAACAATCAATGACAATTTTCAAGTAATTATACGAGTGCAGGCTCATCTAGAATAATTGTCAATCCTCGATCATTTACTCAAATTGTAAAAATTGAAACTTGATTATTGAAAATTACTTGGTAGTTGAATCTTGATGATTGAATATTATCTGTTTATGTATAAAAATTACCTAAAAAGAGCTATCGACATATTCCTTGCGCTTATACTTTTTGTGGTTTTTTTCTTACCTTGCATCATTGTCGCAATAGCAATAAAACTCGACGATAAAGGCCCGATATTTGCAGACGCCCCAAAGCGTGTTGGTCAACGCGGTAAAAGATTTAAGATGTTAAAGTTCCGCTCCATGATCGTAAATGCTCATACTATAATTAGGACCGATCCAAAATACAAAGAGCTATATGAGCATTTCAAAAATAACAGTTTCAAGCTAAACGATGATCCACGTGTGACGAAAGTGGGTAAATGGATTCGTAAGTACTCGCTTGACGAGGTGCCACAGATTATAAATGTTTTGCTTGGTGAGATGAGTGTGGTCGGGCCGCGCGCATACTATCAAGATGAACTTGATCATCAATCAGAGAAGTATCCAGAAGTAAGAGGCGAGATAGACAAAGTTCTCGCCGTAAAGCCCGGTATCACAGGACTCTGGCAGGTGTCAGGTCGAAGCGAGGTAAACTTCGATAAACGAATAATAATAGACGCTAAGTATGTAGACAAAATATCATTCTCCGAAGATCTCAAAATACTCATAAAAACCCCATTTGTGATGATATCAGGACGAGGAGCATCATAGACAATGTCCAATTTGCAATTTCCAAGTTTCAAGTAAGTTTCAATTTTGATATATTAAAGTGGATATAACAAACACACACAAACTACATAAAATAGACGATATTGTTGGCAAAGATGAAGTACAATATGCTACTCGTAAAGATTTCAATAGTCGTCCTATGGCCAAAAAAATCAAAAAGATTGCAATATATACCTTCATTACCCTATTTGCTATTTTCTTAGCGCTTGGTATTGCAGGGTATCTATTCATATACCAACCTGCCATGAAAGTGCAGGCGAGACTCAAGACAATCAAAGCAAAGGCAAGTGAAATGAAGACGGTCTTTACACAAAACGACATCGATCTTATCGCCACAAAGACAGCAGAGCTACGCAAGGAATTTGATGGCCTCAAGTCTGACTCAAGGGCATTCGCATCGTTCTCTTTTATTCCCCAAGTGAAGGATTATTTCTCACTTCTTGATGCAGGTGACAATCTCTTCAATGCAGGAGCTGATGCTATTACTGCAATCGAACCATTCGCAGATCTTATAGGATTCAAGAAGGGCAAGTCAAGCTTTTTTGACAAGACAGCAGAGGAAAGGCTTGAGACAGCTGTCTTGACGCTTGATAAGCTAATGTCTAAGATCGACCCAATATCTAGCGAAGTCGCAAAAGCAAAAGTGAAGATTGACTCAATAGACCCAAACAGGTATCCAGAGACCATAGGAGACATGAAGGTTCGTGATCAAATAAAAAATGCCAAAGATCAGTTTGATGGCATATACAGACTTATCGTAAATGCACAGCCGTTCCTCAAGAAACTTCCAGTCATTATGGGTAAGGAAGATAGGCAAAGATATTTGGTGATTTTCCAAAACGACAAAGAAAGAAGAGCGACAGGTGGATTTTGGACTGGTACGACAGAGATAAGTGTGGACAAGGGCAAGCTAGTTTTTGACAAAGTCACAAACATCTACGACATTGATGATCGCATCCCATCAGCTCCGGCTCCAGATCCGATAACCAAATACTTCAAGGGTGTAGATGTGCTAAATCTGCGCGACACAAACCTCTCTCCAGATCTTGTTGAATCAATTAAGCTTTTTGAGACGCAATACAAGAGATATGGAGACAGATATGAGTATGATGGCATCATCCTGATAGACACGAAGATACTTGTTGATATGCTTGAGATATTTGGTGACACACCAGCTGGAGGTGTGAACTTTTCGGCAAGCATTGACCCAAGGTGCGACTGTCCGCAGGTCATCTACGAGCTTTCAGACAATATCGGCAGGCCTGTCGGGTACATCAAGACAGAGCGTAAGGCCATCTTGAGCTCGCTTCTACGCGAACTTATGTTTAAGGCTATTGGTTTCTCGCCGAGCCGTTATTGGGGTAGACTTGTGCAGACAATGCTTGTGAACCTAGATGAGAAACATATTCAGCTTTATTATGTAGACAAGGACACGCAAGCTGCTGTTGAGAAGATGGGATGGGCTGGTAGGATCACGGATAGCGGGAACAAAGACTACATACACTTCAATGGAGTAAACTTCGGAGGTCAAAAGTCAAATCTCTTTGTAAAAGAAGAGATTGACTTCAAGTCAGATGGCGCAAAGCACAATGTAACCGTAACATTCAAAAATCCGTACCCTGCGTCAGACTGTAACCTAGAAAGAGGGAATCTATGTCTCAATGCCCCACTTCGAAACTGGGTAAGATTTTATGTGCCAAAGGGCTCGAAGCTAACAAAGTTTGGTGGCTCAAGAACAGAGACAGTGACATATGACGAGCTAGGGAAGACTGTATTTGAAGGATTTACCATAGTTGATCCACAGGGCAAGGCCGAGGTGGCTATCGAATACACGACGCCAAGCAACATTGACACGTCAAAGCTCATTGTACAAAAACAGGCAGGAGTGCTTGAGCAAACCTGGAACATAGTAAAAGGCGGTAAAAGAGCATTCACAGGCAACCTTCTGAAAGACGGAGAATACTAAAAGAAATTCAATTGCAATTTTCAATATTCAATTATCCCCGCAAGGCGGGACTAACTCGCTCTAAGCCACTGCTAATCGCGTTGGCAAGTGCGAGTTGAGCAAGTAATTGGCAATATCCAATTTTCAATTTGTTTTAATTGATATTGTGAACTGATAATTACTTGGTAGTTGTTATTGATTGATTGACACTTCATGACAAGGAACATAGCTTTTGAGGGATTTGTGGTAAAGAAAAGCCAGATGCTTGATGCATCGTACGTCGTGACACTTTTTACAAAAAGCAATGGAAAAATTGCGATGATCGCCAAAGGTGTAAAGAAAATAACCTCAAAAAGAGCCTCTCATCTTCAGACTGGCAACAAGCTGAAATTAGATGCCACCAAGCATGTAAGTGGAGTATGGTACTTAGGCTCAACGTCACTCCTCACTGGAATATCCACGATCAAGGACAGCGCAGAAAAATCTGCTGCACTTTACATCGCTTTGCAACTCATTGACGTTCTTATACCGGAGGACATTGAGGAGAGGTATGTATATGCTGCATTTTCACAATTTTTGGTCAGGCTTAGTCATGCAGACATTGACACTAGACAACTCACGCTTGGCTTTGCAAGGATACTGATTGGGCATCTGGGTTTTGGTACTGATCGTGCTTCTGATTTCACAGAACTCAAGAAAGTCATACAAGAAATATCTGGAAGAGAAATCGACTTTCAGATGATATAAAAATCCCCACTCTTGTGGTGGGGATCTGGTAGTTGAGAGAATCTGTATTGACTGATGTGAAAATTTTCCCAGGCTGACGATTTTGGTATACGCGTCTTATATCCTGGGTGCTGGCATTCTATGCTAAGTAGATGTAGTAGTCAAGCGTACATACAAAAAGATTGTCGTATCAGTATGAAAGACTTAACTTTGGAGTTTTATTGTCCATTATAAAAATATTTTGGTACAATGATAACTGTATTTCTTTGATTGTAATGACGCAGAATATGGCAACTGCCGAGCAACAAAGAAAATGCAAAGAGTCGCTCTGACAAAAGATTTATGGGTCGGAGAATTCGGGTGGAACCACGACTGATTTTAATTTTTGAAATTGGCCGTCCCGATAACTGAAAACATTATTTGTGTTACAGTTATCAGGACGGCCTTTTTAATATTGAATCGAGTATCACACAGAGCACTTGTAAATTGTTATTGATAA
Organism: uncultured Gammaproteobacteria bacterium; assembly: GCA_964488055.1. GTDB lineage: Bacteria > Patescibacteriota > Microgenomatia > UBA1406 > GWC2-37-13 > JAGOLU01. The sequence continues at coordinate 26,834 of CAZATL010000001.1, forward strand.
TTGTCATTTAATTATATTTTATGGTCACACTAGATACATTGGTAGCGCTTTGCAAGCGTAGAGGATTTGTCTATCCTACATCAGAAATATATGGAGGTCTTGCCAATTCTTATGACTATGGACCATACGGCGCAGAGATGCTTCGCAATATAAGAGACTTGTGGTGGAGAGTATTTGTTCAGGAGCGCCCAGACATGGTGGGACTTGACTCACAGATCATCCAGCACCCAACAACATGGGTGGCGTCAGGTCATGTGGGTTCTTTTTCTGACCCACTAGTCGAGGATAAGAAAAACCACAAGAGATATCGTGCAGATCACATTATAGAAAAATGGGTGACAGACCAAAGAGCAAAGGCGTCAGAGCAAAGTGAGAAATTCAAAGATTTTGTCGTGGAGAATCTAAAAATAGATGAGATGGCAAAATTTATGAAAGATAATGGTATAAAGTCGCCAGACGGAAATGAGCTGACAGAACCGAAGCCATTTGATCTTTTGTTTGAAACACAAATCGGAACAATATCAGGTGAAAAATCAACTGTGTATTTGCGAGGGGAAACAGCGCAAGGGATTTTCACTAATTTCAAACAAATTGTAGATTCAAGCCGTGTGAAGCTACCCTTTGGTGTAGGACAAATCGGCAAGAGTTTCCGAAATGAAGTCACACAAGGTCAGTTCATTTTCCGCACTTTTGAGCTTGAGCAGGCGGAGATTGAATATTTTTTTGATCCTGAGAAGACCAGATGGCAGGACGTGATGGACGATTTCAAAAATAGGATGTGGGATTTTGTAGTCAATAGACTTGGCATAAGAAAAGACAGTCTGAGATGGCGACAGCACACAGACAAAGAGAGAAGTCACTATAGTACAGATACCTATGATCTAGACTACAATTTCTCGTTTGGCTTCAAAGAGTTGTGGGGCGTGGCTTACAGGAGTGACTACGACCTCAAGCAACATATGAAGCACTCTGGCAAGTCTCTTGAGTGGGTCGATAGCTCAAATGGCCGCAAATTCATCCCTCATGTCATTGAGCCAGCTGTCGGAGTAAACAGACTATTTCTCATGGCCATGACTGACGCTTACTGCGAGGAAGACTTGGGAGAAGGCAAAAAAAGAATTGTTCTCAAGCTTCACCCATCAGTTGCACCAGTTAAGGTGGCGGTATTTCCACTCCAAAAAGACGAAAGCTTACGAACCAAAGCCATCGAAATCTTTGGGATGATCTCAAAAGAGATGAGAGCAGAGTTTGATGATGCAGGAAATATTGGTAAAATGTATCGTAGGCAGGATGAGATAGGTACTCCATTTTGCATAACGGTCGACTATGACAGTATGAAAGACGACATGGTAACGGTGCGCGATAGAGACACCATGAAACAACAAAGAGTGCGTATTTCAGAGATCGTGAAGTATTTATTATCAAAAGTAAATAACTAAAAATATGAACAAAAAGATATTTCTTATAATCGTACCAGTGTTGCTTATTGTAGTAGGTTTTGTAGCTATGTCGTATGTTATGAACAAGCAAAAACCTTTACCCAAAGCCGAAGACAAAAAGTTCACGGAAGCAGAAGACGACCTTGAGATCATTCCAACAGTCACGAAGGATGTAAAGGTAATGCTTGAGTCAGTGACAAAAAAGAAAGAGATACGTCTTACTGTAGATGGCGTCCCAAGTGGTACAAAATCGATAGAATACGAACTCACCTACTCGACTCAAGACCAAGACGCACAGGGTGTGTATAGTACAGCAAGTCCTGACAAGGGCATGTCCACCTTTGGTAGCGACTTTGAGCGGAAAATAACCCTGGGCACCTGTTCGAAGAATGTCTGCAAGTATCATATAATAACAAGTCCCATAAAGGTATCACTCAAATTTGAGGGGTCCTATGGTACCCGAATATTTCAGAAAGACTATGAGAGTGCTAATTTATGATGCAAAATTGGCATCTTTTGTGTATAATACACCTTGTTGTTGGGAATTGTATCCCAATTAATGAAACTAATACGCACATTCTATGGCAAACCTAAAATCAGCACAAAAAAAAGTAAGAAAAGATATCAAACGATCTGTTTCAAATGCTACCTACTTTAGCAAAATTGATCAGATCCTTAGAACTGTACGAACAAGCAAGAAGGCCGGTAAGGAAGTCTCTCTCGATCTTTCTGCCTCGTATGCAGCTATAGATAAGGCCGCAAAACGCAAAATCATCAGTAAGCAGCGCGCTGCAAGACTCAAATCAAAAATCTCTTCTACAAAATAACTGGATAGTATATAATCTTACTATAACAGACTATCCATGAAGTACGCTATAAATCTATTTCCCTCCAAACGAAGCTTTTTATCGGTTCTTACGAACTTTCTTATTTATTATCTACGCTATGCTCTTATTATCACTCTGTTTGTCATAGTGGTCATATTTTTCCTTAGAATGCAGCTTGACCAAAAGCTCATAAACGAGCAACAAAAACTCTCACAAAAAAAAGCAATTATTCAAGCTACGGAAGGCATAAGAAATGATCTTGAAAAAATCCAAAAAAAAGTTAAAGATGTTAGTGTGATGCTAAAAAAGCAAGACAAGTTAGTTGAGGTGATGAACTATGTAGCGAGTGTTATTCCGTCAGGACTAGAGGTAAAGACTTTTGAGATCACAGATGAGTTAGTCATAATAAATGCCTCGATTAAAGATTTTAGGAAAATTCAAAGCTTCCAAAAAAGACTGCAAAAAGACGCAAAATTCGGTACTATTGATCTCGGTGAAATATCGTCAGATAATGAAGGTAATTACACGTTTACGTTGAAGCTTGTTAACTGGAAAACGAAACAAGTCGCAAGCTCTGAAAAAGATAATAATACCAATGAGTAAATATGGATAAAGCGCAATTACTAAATCAAATAGTAGGTAAAGATAATAGTGAGAAATGGTATCTTACTGGGTTTCTGGCGGTTATGATGTTGTTCGTGGTGTTTGTTATAAGTCCCAATGTGAATGAATATTTGCGGCGCATGAAGCTACTTGAGGATATAAAAGGCGCAAACGAGCAGTATGATGTAGCGATAAACAATTTGCGCGAGCTCCAGAAATTGTTTGAGCAGCATCGAGGTAGATTTGGACTTCTGAACGAAGCTATACCCAACAAGCTTAATGCATATAACTTTGCACAAGAGGTATCGAGTACTTTCTTACCATATACTGAAGATAGTAGTATAAGTTTTTCGGGTTTCGATGTCGGTAAGAAATCAAGTGAACAGATACAAGCTCAAGAGATTGAAGAAGCAGGTGCAGGCGCGAGTACAGTCGGAGCTGTGCAAGGGCTCATGACATATGATCAATCTATTGACGTTCAGGCAAAGTACTCTGAAATACAGAGAATGATCACAGACCTCATGAAGCAAAGACGAATAAAACACATCACAAGAATAGCTCTGGCCAAGGATTCTGTGGCATCAGGAGACTCAAAGCTCAACCTAAAGATTGATTTTATGGGATATTATTCTAAAGACTAAATATATGGATTTTTCAAAAGGATTACCCAAATACGAACTACTATTTATAGTCTTTTTAATATTTTGCGCTGTAGTTATGGTTGTTGTCTATGACGGCTTTCAAAAGCGAACAATAACAGTGTTTGATGAAAATGTTGAAATACCTCCAGTAGTAGTGAGTCAACTTGAGATCCAAATCTTTGATAGGCTCGAGAATATGAAGTAGACGGCCTGTCAAGGTGATGATATTGAAATACCTTAAACTAAGTATTATGTATTCAGATTTATATCTTCAGCAAAAAGCCCCATTTCAATTACCTAAAGTTTTTTTGGTTGGGATTCTTGCACTTTCGGCGCTTGTTTCAAGTCAGCTTTATTTCTGGTATGCCAGTGTTCCGGCGTCTGCAAGCGAGACAACAGTTCAGAAGTTTCAGGTTGCAAATGTATCAGAAAGCAGCTTTGGTGTATTTTTCGTCACAGAGGAGCCTGTGAGTGTGTATGTGATATACGGCAAAAGCGAGAATGCGCTTGATAACTATGCGTATGACGTGCTAGATGATAGTAAGTATCAAGGTCCTAGGAAATACCATCTTTTTAATTTGGCGGGTTTGGACAAAGACACTAGTTATTGGTATCAATTAGTATCTGATAAGAAACTTCTTGAATATGGTGATATGACCAAATTCAAGTCTACGACGCTTGCAAGTCCTAATTTCCAAAAGAGCAAAAACCCAATATATGGCAAAATAACCACACCAAATGGTGAAGGTGCTTCAGAGACGCATCTTCTTATTTCTAGATTGGATAAAAGCATTGCCACATCCGGTACTGATAATGTGTTTGTAGTTACCACCAAACCTTCTGGCGAGTGGCTATATACTTTGCCTTCGACTTTTATTGATTCCGATCTTATCAGAATAGAAGTTTACAACGAAAAATATACACCTTCCCATATCCAAGCGCTTGTTATGAAATCGTCACCTATCCCACAGACTACAATAGTCGGGACAGATTATGCCTTTTCAGAATCAGACAATGTCCTTGGTGTAGATAATGTGAAAAAGTCACCAAACAACTCGAGTAATGATCAATATATTGTCTCAATCGCTTATCCTGAATTAAATGCAGTCATACCTGACCCAAAACCACTCTTTAAGGGTTATGGAATACCGAGGACAAAAGTAACACTAGAAGTAAACTCAAAGCCTATTTTCAGACATGAGACGATAGTCGATGCCCAAGGTGTTTGGATAGTCGAGCCAAAAAATTCATTTGCGTTTGGTCCGTATATACTGACAGTAAAGATATTAGATACAAGTGGTACATTGAGAAGTCTCACCAGGTCGTTCATCATAGCAAAAAGTGGCGAGCAAGTTCTTGGCGAAACGACTATCGCAACGCCATCTGGCACTCTTACGCCATCCACATCCATAACGCCGACCACCATCACACCACTGATTCTTTCGCCAACCAGTGCACCTATTGTGACCATAGTCACGTCTACTCCATTTATCACAACAGTAACCCAAGCACCTATCAGGCTTGAGGAGGCTGGAATGGATTTTCCATTGTGGTTGCCCCTCATTGGCGCTGCTTTCATGGCGATAGGATACTCGGTCACAAAGTGGATGCCAAGAAGCGAGTAAGAACCTATTCTTTTAGTAGTCGTGCAATATCTTTCTTGAATTTGTCGTAGTCACCATCTGTTGGTACGAGCACATATTTACCTTCATAGTCATCGTAATTTGGCACTTCGAAGTAGTCGGACGTAAATGTATGTGAATTTATTGTGAATTTATCTTTTGACAAAAGTATTTGTCTTGCCAGAGGTATATACTCTGCATTTTTTCTATCTCTCACAATCCTCCTATCAAGTATTTTTATAATATTTGCTAGCTTTTCCAAATCTCTGTCTTTTATTATCTTTTCGATCTTGGATCTTATAGCTGATATGACAATTTGCTGTCTACTACTTCGTGAGAAATCGCCACCAGAATCACCTTCAGCGTGTCTTGACCTTACGAAGTTGAGCGCTGTTTTGCCGTTTATATCATATGTACCTTTTGGGAAGCTGAGTGTAACATATCGGCATTTGTAATCAGCGTCATATGGCTCACACTCTTTGTTTTCGAACCCTTTCTTTGGGAACCATGGGTCGACGAATCCCTTATTAAGTGTGATTGTGATACCTCCTATCTCATCGATGATCGACTCAAAAGTCGCAAAATCTAGCACGACCATGGAGTCTAGGGATAGTCCAAGGAGACTAGAGAAGTGTCTCTTCGTGTACCCGAATGATTCATTTTTATGATCTTCATTAAGCGAATACGCGTATATTGAGTTTATTTTATCTTTTATGTCGTTGTGCCAGATATCTCTTGGCAGGCCAAGTGTGTGTAGTGTATTTTGTGTAAGATCAAGCCTGGCCACAGTGATGCTATCTGTTAGCGTTGGTCCCTCGTGGTCTTCACCACCAATTCCAAGAATTAGGAAATACATTTCGTTTTTGTCTGCAATATCTTCCGCGAGTGGTGACATTAAGTCTGATAATGACACTTTTAGATCACTTGCAAGTGACTGGATCTTGTTTATCAAGACGCTTCCGACGATCCCGAGAATCAAAAGAATATATATTGATAGTATTAATGCTTTTTTCATTATTCAATTTTAATACCTATATTGTTCGATTTATGAGATTTGCAAAAGCAATAGGGTCAAGACTTGCGGCACCAACTAGGAATCCGTCACATATGTTTTGACTAATAAGAGATATCACTGTTTCGTCGTTCACACTTCCTCCATACAAAAAGACCTGATCCTTTTTATCAGGTAGTGAGGATCTGAATTTGCGAATTTCGTCTGGCGTTGCTACTATACCTGAACCAATTGCATATTCTGGCTCATACACCACTATTTGCGCATCGTCTATGTATTCGTCATTCTTTCTCATGCAGACGATAGGAATGATAAGCGCATCCTGGGCGCGTGCAAATTTCTCATAAACAACAGACTGTGTATCCCCATACAAGCGCATTTCGGCGTGACCAACTATCGCATGAGTTGCGATTCCAGACAAACTCGATGCATTTACGAGACCTGTGTGCTTGCCTTCTGCATACCTTGAGACATCTTGTGCTCCGATTATTATTCCAGACTCGCCTTTTAGCATTTCGTGTACTGGGTAAAGAAGCGGGCTTGGCGGAAAAATCCCAACTTCAAGGGCTCGCGAAGACAGTGCCTTCTTACTTCCTTCAGAAATGTTTGTCAAAAATACTTGCATCCATTCCCTTGCTTGTATGATATTCTTGTGTGATTTCCAGTTGGCATAGATGTATCTCATAAAGATTTGGATTAATTTAATAACTTGAAATCAACTGATAATGATGTGGTGATATCTAAAATTGATATTGATCATCGAGTATTGCGTATAAAGTATCAATTATCATGTCAATCAATCATACCAAGGTTAGGCTGAATTTTTACTTAATATCATGAGCGAGCACAAGTCTGGACCACTAGCATTGCTAAACGACGAGCAACGCAAAGCCGTAGAGTACTCCGAAGGGCCATCTCTCGTGCTGGCAGGAGCTGGATCTGGCAAAACGAGAGTGCTTGTTAATAAAGCAGTTTATCTTGTACAGGAAAAGGGCATAAATCAGGCTTCAATTCTAATGATCACCTTCACCAATAAGGCAGCAGGAGAGATGAAGAAACGTATTCAGACTATGCTTCCAAAAGTAAAAGGCAGAATGAGTGATTTAGGGTTTGTAGGTACATTTCACTCATTTTGTGCGAGATTACTTCGACAGGAGGGTCACGCGATAGGTATTGATAGCAGGTTTCTCATATTCACAGATGACGATCAGAAAGATCTCATGAAGCATGTCCTCAAGAAGCTTGATATTGCAAAGCCCTTGCCTTCATTTTTTCTAAACAAAATATCTGACGCTAAAAACCAGCTCATCCCACCCGAGAGCTTCCTATCAGTTTACTCGTATTACAAAGCAGGGACAGTGGCAGAGGTTTATTACGAATATCAGAAGGAGTTGTTGGCGCAGAGGGCGCTTGATTTTGACGACATTCTATTTTATGCATGCAAACTACTAAAGACTCATCCTGACGTCGCTCATAGGTATGCTAAAGAATTCCCATATATTCTGGTTGATGAATTCCAAGATACAAACGTCGCACAATACGAACTAGTAAGACACCTCGGTGTGCATACTAAAAATATTACTGTAGTTGGTGATTTTTCACAGGCAATATATAGTTGGCGAGGTGCTGATATAAGGAATCTTGAGAGATTTTCGAAAGATTTTCCTGATGCAAAAGTATTTTCACTTGAAGAAAACTATAGATCATCACAAAGTATCCTCGATTATGCATACTCAAAAATAATAGAAAATCAAACCCATCCCATCCTAAAGCTTTATACAGAAAAAAAGGCTGGCGAGGAAGTCATAGAGTATGAAGCTGAAAATGAGGAAGAAGAAGCGGATTATATTGCAACCAGTATTCAAAGCGCCGTGAGCCAGCAATCGACAAAGGTTGCGATAGATCAGAGTTTGATTGATGTATATCAGGATTTCGCTGTACTTTATCGCACCAATGCCCAAAGTCGTGTGATAGAAGAGATATTTCTGAAGCGTGGTATACCCTATGTGCTTTATGGAGGTACACGTTTTTATGAACGTAAGGAGGTGCGAGACCTACTCGCATATCTACGATTACTTGTGAATCCAGAGGATCTTGTTGCGTCAGACCGAGTGAAGAAGCTTGGCAAGAGAAGATGGGAGGCATTTCGAAGTTATTATCCAGAATTATCCTCTCAAGCTAATGAGTTTGCACCCGATCTTATGATAAGCGCTGTGCTCGATAAGACCAAGTATCTGGACTTTTTTGATGCACAAGACCCAGATGACGCGTCACGCATAGAAAATATCCGCGAGCTTCAAGCAGTGGCCAGTACCCAAACAAACCTGACTGATTTTTTTGAGCGCATCGCACTTGTAGAGAGTGAATACGGAGTGAGTGCTGGTAAACGTGGCAGACCAACGCGTGGTGTGAAGCTCATGTCACTACACGCTGCTAAGGGGCTCGAATTTGACACTGTATTTATCATAGGACTCGAGGAGGGGATATTGCCACATGTCAGGAGTCTTGAGGATATGCATGCGCTTGAGGAGGAAAGACGACTTTTTTACGTTGGCATCACTCGAGCTAGACATAGACTTTTTGTCACTTGGGCAAGACGAAGAGCTATGTGGGGTAGGCGAACATATGGTGCGAAGTCACGCTTCATAAGAGAGGCTGAAGAAGACAATATCAAGAATCTTGACACGGGTTTCCCTAGTGCTGCAAGCTCTTTCACGCTAGATGCTGGTGACTCGCAGCTTCCGACATTTGAATCTTCCTCATCTTCTGATGATTGGAATTGGTAAAGCCATGCTCAATAAAGCGTAATGAGTTCTACTTGATTCACTTCTCCTGACTTTGCCAATTGATAAGTAGTACAATCATAGGCAAATATTATGTTCCAAAAAAATCGTAACGATAAAAGATCAATCACATATGCCTTCATTGACAGTCAAAATCTGAATCTTGGCACAAGTAAAGATGTAATCCGAAATGGCAGAACCATATATAGAGGCTGGAAGCTGGACTTCGCAAAATTCAAAAAATACCTTGTAGACAAATACAGAGTTGATAAACTATTTCTCTTCATTGGCTACATAGAAGAAAATTCTAATCTCTATAAGGGCCTTGAGTCTTATGGATACACTCTAGTCTACAAGCCTACAGTGAGCGATGGTGAGGGCAAAGCAAAGGGTAACGTTGACGCAGAGCTTGTGCTTCACGCTTCAGCTGTCGAGTACAGGAATTATCATAAGGCTGTGATAGTGAGTGGAGATGGAGACTTCAGATGTCTACACGAATATTTGATGACTAAGCAAAAACTCATGGCGATCATAATCCCAAACAAATACACCGAATCAAGTCTCCTAAAAAACTTTGCTAAATATAAAGTGTTCCTAAATAGAGAGAGAAGGAAACTAGAATATAGAGATGGAGGTGGTCGAGAGCAAAGTAAGCAGGTGCAGCAAAATGGAAAAACTGAGGATATGGAGGCACGTGATAAAGAGGTCCAGCTAACTAAACAAAATGTACCGAGTCAAAATAAAATTGGACAGGCTCGCCGAATTCCAAGGACAAATATGCGAAAATTCGGAAACCGAAGATCAAATAGACATGGTCAAGAACAGAGTGCATGAGCGAGTAAAATAAAGCAGCCGAGATACAAAAAATGGGAGGCGTTGCTCGTGAGCACGTAGCTCACGGGTCGTTTTCTCCCTGATGATTGGAATTATTATATCAGTCATTCTCACGAAATACTGCAACAACACCAACTTGTCCTGATACAATTTTTGATTGTATGCAAGCGGGGTTGCTAAATGAGAATTGATCTCATTAACTGATACGAAATCCTGCTACAATTGGGGTATATGGCACAAAAAACCCTTAATGAAAAAATCGTAAATAGACTCAAGACTATCCTTGAGGAGTTTCTTGTCTTCAAGCTACATCTCACGGGATTAATTCCGTCTCATACCATCAGGAAGCTAATCTATGAAATAGGAGGAATAAAGATAGGTGAAGGGTCATCTATCCACATGGGACTAACGATCTATAGGCCATGGGGTATAAGCATAGGCAATGATACGATAATCGGCGAAAAGACCACAATCGATGGTCGTGGTAAGGTAACGATAGGTGATCATGTCGACATAGCATCTGAAGTGATGATCTACACAAGCGAGCACGACATAAATGATGAGAATTTCATAGCACATATTGCGCCAGTTGTAATAAATGACTACGTCTTCATAGGACCTCGCGCAATCATCTTGCCTGGCGTGATGGTCGGCAAGGGAGCGGTAGTTGGAGCAGGAGCCGTCGTCACAAAGGATGTGCCAGAATACGCGATAGTCGGTGGGGTGCCAGCAAAGCAAATCGGTGAGAGAGATAATAAAAATCCTTCATACAAACTCGGACGAGCGGCCTGGTTCAGGTGAAAGTAAACAGTTCACAGTCGACAGTGGACAGATTGAAGTAGCAGTAAATCAATGAAAAATGCTAAATTATCTCGATTTAATTTGATTCTTGTGTAATGTGATTGACAATTTTTCTACTGAACAAAGTAAGACAGAGCGAAATGGTTATCATATGTATTGCAGATGGAATTGTGATATTTTTTGATCCGACGACAAACGCGCAAGATGCAGGTACGAGTTCGTCATATATTGGTCTCAAGTTCAGAATTTTCTTACGATCTAGCATATTCATTTTCTCAGTATTTTCTTCGCATCTTATTACAGATTCGTAGAATGATCTACTCCTGCGACTGGCAAGCTCAAGAGAAGGAAAAACATTGATACCTCTTCTCACACGCCCGCAGATATTAACGACAGATAATATTTTTTGCTTTCTTTCGCAGTATGCATTTATAACAGCGCTTGCTCCAGCACTAGTGCCGACAAGTGATAGTTTATTGCATCTTTTGCGTTCTTCATCGATCATATTCAGAAGTGATGATAGTGACTTTTCGAAAGTAATACTTTTATCATACCAATGCATTTTATGGGTCTTGATAGCAAGACCGTATTTATGTTCCCAATTTCTTGTGAATAAAGACAAGATTCTTGTTTCATCACCAAGTCCTGGAACTAGAATAACAGTATGTGACATAATTATTTTGAGCAAAGAGTCCCTCGACAGAGTTTACAGTGAGCAAAGTCTTTTAGTCTGCAGTGCCGACAAGGTAAACTGCCTGCCATGGTCTGAAGTATGAAGTAAATCTTTTGTCTTGAATGACTTCATTTCCTTTTGTTACTTTATAATCAAACCAAGTGGTAAGACCATTCGCCGCCCAATCGACTTGCTTTCTGACGCCCTTTTTGAGTGTCGGGTCTTCTTGATCACGAGGAGGAGGGGCAGGAACGGCATTGCCCATCGTAACGTCAGAGACATATGCTTTTCTGCCATCTTTCTTGCCCCAAAATGTATACTTTAGTAAATTATTATTTACATCACTCTCTGTCTGAATGAGTATCGCTGCGCCTGTGTCGTTTTTGAATTTGAAGTCGACAGATGGCGAATAGGTAGTGGCGTCTCTGCCTGGCTTACCATCATTTTCGTAATAATGGACTCTGTAAGCATGTGCGTGCCAATCTGTGATAGGCAAACCGCTTTGTAATGCTACTCTAAACATGGTTGTCGATGTTTGACATACACCGCCTCCATCGCCAAGCACGGTCTTGCCATTGACGATCACATATGCTGGCTTGTAACCGGTGAGTGACGAAATATCACCCAGTGCTTTATTGAAAGAAAACTCTTCTCCCTTTGGTACAAGTGTTCCATGCAGTCTCTGTGTGGCAAGAAGTAGATTGTAGACACGCTCTGGTATAGATCCAGAGTAGTCTGATGTCCCCACCCCAATTATTTCCTGTATTCCAAGATCGTTAGCTTCGGAAAGCTTTACTTCAGGTTCAATCACGGATGTAGTAACGTTGATCTCGATTGTTTCCTGATCTGTGTATGATTTCTTCGTGCTAAGTTGCATGATTTTTTTTCTTATGTCGCCTAGTGCAGTCTCGACATTTACCTTGAGCCCATTTTTTTCAGTCGAAAAGACGGATACTTTGCCATTTTTTATCTCAAAAAGAGCATTCTTGGGCTCGAGATTGTACTGTTTGCTCATTAGATTAAGAACATCTTCAAATGGTTCGACACTATATTCGATGTTTGATGTAAACAAAAATTTCTTCATTTCGGTCAAATTCTGTATCTTTTGTTTTAGCTTGTTGAGCTTGTCTCCTGACCTTGTTACGAGATATGCTTGTTCTGCAATGCTTTCGCCATTTGTCCGCAAGGATATCATCTCACCGCTCATTGTAGCTATATGGTCGCCTGCAAATACCATTTCAAAATTAGCCTTTTTCAGATCAACGTTCATTTCTTGGTAAGGCATCTTTGCTTCTTTCAAGGACTTACCTTTCTGCAACTTACCATCAATATAAATAGATGGATATATTTTCCCTTTATATGAGGAATCTTGTAGATATATTCCAATCACAAGAGCAAGTCCAGTCAAAATAAAAGTCAAAATGACTCCAACAATAAATGATTCAAAAGAAGATATCTTCATAGTAAGTTACTTATGGTATCATGAACATTATGGATTTACAGAATAAGAATTCACCTAGGAGAGTTATTCCAAGTGGTAATCCAACTGTGCCGTCAGACAGCGGGAGTGTTTTTGAGAAGCCTGAGCCAATTTTTGAGGATGTAGTCGGCAAAAAATATCCCAACATGGTAAGGGACAATGTACAAGAAGAGTCAATAGCTCCCGAAGAAGTACCTTCAGATATAACATCAGCTCAAGAGGTCGATAGGCCAGCTGCCGATGTACTAAATACTGTGCCATCATCGGGGGGTGCTGATTCAAGACAAAAGTATATTTTTGTGGCCGCGGTTGCACTTGTTTTCTTGCTTGTACTTGGTGTGCTAATTTTTATATTTGGTAGAGGAGGTGGGAAAGATGCGGCGATTGCAACGTCACCCGTCACAATCACATATTGGGGACTATGGGAGGATGAGAAAGTATTAAAGCCAATATTCGATGCATATACTAAGGCAAATCCTCATGTCACAATTGTATACGACAAGAGGAATCCCAAGGATTACCTCACACTTCTTCTTGGTAGATCTCCAAATGGCAAGGGACCTGATATTTTTAGATTTCATAATACTTGGATTCCACAGCTGACAGGTGGTATTTTGTCACCTTTGCCTCAAGATGTTATGACGACAGAGGAATATGAAAAAACATTTTATAAAGTTCAGCAAGAAGACCTAAAATCTGTGGGCGGATATGTGGGCATGCCACTATACATAGACGGCATTGTATTACTTTACAACCCAAGTATCCTAAAAGCAGCTGGCAACCAAAGCCCTCCGACATCATTCGTCGGCGATCTAGTTGAGATAGCAACTAGTGTCACAGTAAAAGGCGAAAAAGATCCCATAACATCAGGTATAGCGCTCGGAACATCAAATAATGTAGAGCACTTTTCTGAAGTACTTGGCATCATTATGCTTCTTGACAACCTACAAGACCAAAAAAGCGTCAACAATGCGTGGGCGGCTAGCGTATTTCACAAAACAATTTCAGACAACGCACAGATGGAAAGAGGTGGAGGAGATCTGCGCATATTTCGCGAATTTGAAGAGCAAGGTATTTGGTCTGCAAATATGCCAAATTCTATAGATGCTTTTGCCCAGGGGAAAGTTGCAATGATTTTTGCACCAACTTGGCAGATACCTGTAATAAAAGCCAAAAATCCAGATCTACTTTTTGCTGTTGCTCCTGTTCCACAAGGTTTGCAGGGTAAAAGACTCACTCTCGCTAGTTATTGGGTAGAGGGTGTGTCAAAGTACTCCAAAAATCAGCTTGAGTCATGGAAACTGCTCAAGTACATGACAGAAGGTTCTAATCAGGAGAAAATGTTTAGTCTTCAGAAGCAGTACAGAGGTATGGGAATGGCATACTCTAGAGTTGACATGAAGTCCAAGCTTATTGATGATCCAGAACTTGGACCACTTTTGAGTTATTCTGACGCAATGGTATCGCTACCACTTGTTGCTAGGACTTTTGATAGTGGACTAAACGACGGTGTGGTCGAGTATCTCTCAAAAGCTGTGACAGATACCTCAAAGGGTGTCTCATATACTTCTGCTTTCACGCAAGCAGCACAAGGTATCAAAAAAATACTCGAAGAAAAGTACCAAATAAAATTGAATACCCAGTAAAAACCTGCTAGGATGTACCTTGATCATGAGCATATTTTCATCGCTTTTCTCTCGTAAGAAAAAAGAAAACAAAAACTACGTTGCAGTTTTTATACTGATGGAATCAGTATTTGGTCTTGTAGTGTTTGAAAAGAGGATAGGAGATTTACTGCTTGTTGATTCTGTCTTCAGAAAAGTAGAAAACAGCGATCCAGGCGGTATAAGTCAGTTAACAGATGAAATCATAGGTCCAATTGAAAAATCAATAAAATCAACAATAAAAGAGGCACTTTTCATAGTTCCTTCATACGCAATAGACGAAGTTGATGGCAAGGTTACAAAGCAGTTCAGACTTATCATAAGAGAGCTTGTAAAGGACTTTGATCTGCAACCATTAGGATATGTCGATCTTTTCGAATCTGTAAGATCCCTCTTCGGCAGCGATAATAGCTGGGTATTTGTTGATAGAGGTGACCAAAACACAAATCTTATTTTGTGTAATCATGACGAAATCAGGAAAAAACTAAAGGTTACTTCAGACGCAGACGAAATTTGTGCTCATATAGAAGAATCTGCGACTAAGAAAGGAGTAAAAGTTTATTACTATGCTTCCAGTGATCACGACGACATGATCACTTTTGAAAGAAATCTTGCTGGATATGATTGGCAAATAGTCACAAATGAAGACATCATCAAGAGCACAGATTTACTTCTTAAGGAGCAACTTTTCGGTGTAAACAACATGGACCAAAATGTTGATGCTAATGAAGTTGATGTATCACAAGTAATGAGTGGGAGTAGTGCAGTGTCGACGGCGACAGAAATCGACACCAATGCTAATGATGCGTCAGTCATTGAAGTGCGTGAAGAATCTCCAAACGAGAATATCATAATTGAGCACAACAAAGATGTAAAAGTCGCAAACAATATCCTCGCAACAAGTGGCATGGCTGGTATTCATGACGAATCAATAGTCGCATTAACAAAAGAATCAACACCACAGACCAAAGTAGGAGATGCTTATGCTGAAGAAAAGGTAGTGGATGCCGTTGACAACTTTGATGATTTCCAAGTATTTGATCCAAGCGCCGAGACAAGTGCAGAAGTAAAATATGTGAAAGATACTTCCAGGGAATCTTTTACTAATGATTCTCAAGCACTAACACAACATACAGATCAAGTGATCGAAAAAGAAGGTCACAAGTCAGCAGGAACGCTGGACACCACTGCTGAAGACACTGCAAGTAATGTTCCAGTAGGGTCAACGAAAAAAAGTAACATTGCTCCTGCTATTTTTTCAATCACATTTTCGTGGTTCTTGCCAGGGATTTTTGCCATAATTCTAGCCGTGATTTTGGGCACCGGAGTGTTCTTGCACAAGGCAGAAGTTATTTTAGTAGCAAAGACACAGGAATTTGAAGCAGAGATAAAACTAAAAAACTATGCACTCGAGACGCTTTCATTTGAAAAAGAAATAAGTGCAAGGATAGCGGCCAGTGGCACCAAAGAAATTGGAGAGAGATCTCAAGGGCAAGTCATTGTAGCAAGTTTTTCTGACAAAGTCGCGTCGTTTAGTGCTGGTACCAAACTCGTAGCAGGTAGCAAAGCGTTCAGGCTTGATAGTGATGTTGAGCTTGAGCCAGCATCAATAAATACGTCGCAAGGTACCATAGTAGCATCAAAAAAGAGCGCAAAAGCATCTGCGACATTTATTGGACAAGAAGGTAATATTGACAAAGGCCTGGAGATGACTATTTCAGATGTGCCAAAGTCGCTTTACTATGCAGTTTCTGAAACTGCCTTTACTGGCGGATCAAAGCAAAGTGTGTCAGCTGTCTCATCTGACGATATTGACGCATTGGATCTTGAGATAGAAAGCTCTGCAGACACCGCATCCCGAGAAGCAATGATGAGTAAGTTGGACCCGGAGAATGATTTTGTTGTTACAACCCTATCAACATCTATTATTGATGATATCGAGTATTCGGCCGGAGTAGGGGACGCAGTTGATGAGATAAGCGCTAATGCAATTGCTAAGTACACCATGTATTTTGGCAAACAGCAATCAATAGCCCATGAAATTTCGAGCAAAATAAAAAGCAGTCTAGGAGATAAATATTTGTTTGATAGTAAATCTGTAAACTATTCTATCATAGACTCGAAGTTGGACGAAAAAACAGGTAGATCAGCTGACATAAATATCAGAGCTATTGCTAGGGTGTATGAATTACCTCTATCTGACAAAATAAAAAATGATCTTGTAGCTATGCCAATGTCACAGCTTGATGAAAAGATAATAAAGCCGCACGGTCTTGTAAATGTAAGACAAAATGTTTATCCCAATCTGCCACCTTATACATGGTTTATGCCTGTCGTCTTGCAGAATATTGAGGTAAGTGTCATAACAGGTGATGGAGATCTTTAGTGAATTAGAAAATACATACCGAAATGGCACTATACAGCTACGTTAAAAAAACAGAGTCAGTACCAATTCTTGCAGTGAGATTTTTTTCTTACGTCCTTATCACGATTGGATTTGGTTTTTTGGTATGGGCAGTTTATCCAGTTTTCATTTTTGAAGTTCAGTCAAGGATTAGTCCGCTCATATCAACAAAGTCGCCTGTCGCTGGTGTTGATGGTGGGGTGCATACATCAAGACAAGTTCTTGGTACAACTTCTGTCTTATCGCAGAATCTTAGGTCATTTTTGCAGATCAAAGATTGGTTTCCAAATCGTCCGCAAGGACCCAACTTCTCAAGCTCTCTTTCGCAGAAGGAGTATTGGCTTTCTATACCAAAGCTTGGAATAACAAGCGCCAAAGTCGATGCAAAAAATACCGATCTATCTAAGGCTCTCGTTCACTATTTACCATCGACAGCACCGGGTGAGTATGGCTCTGTCAATATATTTGGCCATTCTACTCTGCCGCAGCTTTATAGTGTCAAGGATTATAAAACCATCTTTACTTATCTGCCGAATCTCTCAAAAGGGGACAAGATCATGGTCGAGTATGAAGGCGAAAAGTATGACTATGAGGTTTATGACATGTTTGTTGTGAAGCCAGAGGCAGTATCTGTCCTTGAACCACAATATGATTCTTCATACCTTACGCTCATTACTTGTGTCCCACCAGGTACCTACTGGAATAGACTAATTGTTAGGGCAAAGCTTCGCCACTTACCATTCCAAGGTGCGCAGAAACCGAGTTGAAATAACACATACTATAGGGTATAATCCACAAATGAAGAGGTTTTTCAAGGTCATTTATGCGCTTTACATTATCTTACGCATATTTCTTGCTTGGTTATTGCTGCGCACGTTGGGGTCATTTGTACTACTTGGTGAGTGGACATACTTGATCTCAATGGCAACACTTCGAGGTGCATATCGACATGTACTTGCTACCTTGTACGTCATAAGACATATTGTATTAGGCGTAGTTTCTTTGCCGAAAGCAATACTCGTAAGTGTAAGAAATGCAGTAAAAGTGATATTTTTTTCACTTCACAAACCTATCAAGCTGCTACATCAAAAATATATTGCATTAGCTTCTTTTGCAAATACTATTGAAAGCAGAATAATTGGCCCGATAAAGACATTTATCTATTTCGTACAGAGCTTTTTCGTACATTCATTTCATATAGCGAGAAGCGTCATGATATCGATGGCTCGTAAAGTAGTAAAGATGACATCAAACGTAATGAAAGCACTGCTTCTCATCCCCTTACATTTACTCAAGAAAATACCAAGAATTAGCATAAAAATCAAAAGCAGACCATACACCTCATTACCTCAAAGCATTCTTTCTAAGAGAAAAAAAAGCGCACTTCTGATGACAACAATCCTTGTAATCTTGTCATTACTCTGGACGTCTGGCTATTATGTATACATCTTTTATGAAAGTTTGCCAGACCCAAGAGACATCGGACGAGTAAATTACTCTCTTACGACACATGTCTTTGATAGGAACGGCAAAAAGCTGTTTGATTTCTACAAAGATCAAAACAGGACTCCAGTATCTATAAATGATTTGCCAAAATATGTATTTCAATCATCTATAGCCATAGAGGACAAGAATTTTTACTCTCATATTGGAGTCGCGCCAATAAGTGGTGTCGCAAGAGCACTGCGCGACTGGATAATCAAAAAAAATGGTGTACAAGGAGGCTCAACAATCACACAACAACTAGTCAAAACTTCGCTACTTACTCCAGAAAGAACAATTGTGAGAAAAGTCAAAGAAGTTATCCTTGCACTTAAGACAGAACGCATATATACGAAAGATAAAATACTTGAAATGTATCTTAACCAGGTACCATATGGTGGTGCAGTCTATGGCATAGAAGAAGCGAGTATGAAGTATTTTGAGAAGCACGCAAAAGAACTAACGCTTGCCGAAGCAGCGCTACTTGCCGGCCTACCCCAGGCACCAAGTGATTATTCACCCTTCACAAACACCAAAGCAGCTATAGTGAGGAGGAATCAGGTGCTTATGGCAATGCTTGAGCAAAAATATATCACAAGAAGTCAGTATGTCATATCAAGTAGAGAAGTGCCAAAACTATCCCAAAACAGAATTGAAATTAATGCACCTCACTTTGTCTTCTATACAAAAAAATATCTGGAGACCAATCTTGACATGCAAGGAATTGAAAGTAATGGATATCGTATAGAGACATCACTCGATCTTGAGGTGCAAAAAAAAGTAGAACAAATTCTTCAGGAGGAGCTCCAGAAAATACAATATCTCAATGTGACAAATGGAGCGGTATTGGTGACAAAGCCAGCTACAGGCGAGGTTATTGCTATGGTAGGATCAAAAAACTTCTTTGCGGGACAAAGCGGAGAGTTCAATGTGACAACAGGTCTAAGGCAGCCAGGATCATCGATAAAACCAATACTCTATGCTCTTGCAATGGATAAGGGTGTAACTCCAGCTACTGTCATTGATGATTCTCCTACTGTGTATAGAATCGGTCCGACAGAAGTATATCGTCCAGTGAACTATGATGGACGGTTTCATGGTAGAGTGACAGTGAGATATGCACTTGCCAACTCGTATAACATCCCAGCTGTCAAGCTGATGGACAAGGTTGGGGTAGTCGACTTCATTGAGTTTGCAAAAGATGCTGGGATTGATACTTGGGATGATCCAAGTAACTACGGGCTATCTCTCGCACTTGGCGGGGGGGAGGTGACCATGGTAGACATGGCCGAAAGCTATAGTATGCTTGCAAATTATGGTAGACGCACAAATGCTAACCCAATACTAAATGTAATTGACAAAAGCGGTGAGCTTTACAAAAGAGCAGATATCGTCAGCGAGGAAGTGATACCATCTGAAACAGCATATATCATCTCTGACATACTATCAGACAACTCGGCAAGAGTAGCAGCTTTTGGTCCAAGGTCATCGTTGGAAATACCTGGGTACAAGGTAGCTGTTAAGACAGGGACAACAGACGAAAAACGAGATAACTGGACAATCGGCTACACACCTGACTATCTTGTGGTTGTGTGGGTGGGTAACAATGATCATACTCCAATGAATCCATATCTCACTTCAGGCGTCACAGGTGCAGCACCAATATGGAATAGAGTCATAACATACTTACTCACAGAATATGCTCTTGGTCAAAAGAACTGGTACACAAAACCTGATAGAATCGTAGAAAAAACCTGCCTAGGTAGGAATGAAGTATTTGTAAGTGGTACAGAAAATAGTGTAACTTGCGTGATTCCAACTCCAGTCAAAACTGCCGAAAAACCATAGGGATAATTACAGTCATTCCACCCACCTCCTCTATCTCTGCGCTTGCTTTTTGTATATACTACATCATCTAATACGCTGCACATTGTATGTTAACTATAATGTATATATTATATTTCGCACTTCAGGGAGCCTTGATAGGCTCTTTTTTGAACGTACTTTGTGATAGATTGCCAAAGAGAATATCACTTCTTGGCAGGTCAAAGTGTGATGGATGCGGACGGAAGCTCGGGTATCTTGAGTTAGTTCCGATACTTTCTTACTTCATGATAGGCGGCAAAAGTATTTGTTGCAATAAGAAATTGTCTATTAGGTACTCTGTAGTTGAGTTTATAACAGCACTTTCCTTTGGTATTGCAAGCTATTCATACTTCATGCAAAGCGACATGTATAGTGCTGGATCTGTTCGATTTTGGGTGGGACTTATTGGACTTCTCATTATCACGGCAACTTCTATAGCAATATCTATAATAGACTTCGATCATCAGATCATACCTGATGTGTTGCAGCTAATCTTTTTTGTTGGGTCTATTTTGTACGTCCTATCTATTGGTGAGCTTGATGGAGCTCGTTTTGCACAGGCTTTTCTCATATCCATGCCAATACTCCTCATATATCTTGGTACAAAAGGAAATGGTATGGGGTATGGAGATATAAAGCTGGCATATACTCTCGGTCTTTGGCTGGGACTTGCAAGAGGCGCTGTGGGACTTTACTTTGGGTTCATTATAGGCGCTATATACGGACTTGTTCTGATAATGATGGGTAAAGCGAAGCGCAAATCACACATAGCATTCGGACCATTTCTTATTATAGGTGCATGGCTGGCATACTTTTTTGCACCTAGTTTGATAAAGATGGTAGGATTCTAATCTAGCAGCTCTTTTACCTGAGGCAATATTTGCTCAAATAGCCAAGTGTGACCAATATTATTTGGGTGAGCACTATCTTCAAAAAAGTTCTCACATTTACCTAGCATTAACATTCTTTCATGGAGTTCAACGCGCGGTATAGAGAGCGCTGTGGCAACATCCTCATTTACTTCATCAAACAACTTAAACCTTTTATTAGTATAGAATAAGTCCTTAAAGGATAATTTTTCGTTTGATATTCCTAGTCCAACCATGAGAATATTATTCGAATATTTTTTTGCAATATTCACAATATTTATAAGGTTGCCTCTATAAGCCTCAGGGTTTGAAGAATAATTTTCCGGTGTGCCCTGAGCTTTTGAATCATTCTTGCCTGTTGCAATGATAATTACAGGAATCCACGAAGGCTTTAATCGAGCCAAAATCTCATTTTCAATACGCATAAGAAGTCCATCACTCATCTCGCCTCCTATGCCTAGATTAAAAACCTGAGCCTTTACTCCGCCTGCGAGATATGACTTGTGAAAATATCTACGCAGCATATCAGCCCACCCACCTTCTGGGTCCCAAGCACCATATGTGATGCTATCCCCAAAACAAAAGATTCGATATTGATTCATATGCATTTTTTTAAGGGTGCAGCATTTGCGCCCGATATACATAGATGGATGGGCGGCACAGCCACCATAGTTTACTTTTTAGTAATGTTCTCAAACCCACATATCCCCCTTAGCTTTTCTGGAATCTTAATTGACCCGTCTTTCTCCTGATGATTCTCAAGCAAGGCTATCAGAATGCGGGGTGAAGCAAGTGCTGTGTTGTTGAGTGAGTAGCAGTATTCTGTCTTACCGTCCTTGGTTTTATATTTTATATTGAGCCTCCTAGTTTGGAAGTCGCCCATGATGGAGTTGCTCATGGTCTCTCCATACGCTTTGCGACTGGGCATCCATGTTTCAGTATCATATTTCTTCATTTGTGGCTCACCCATGTCACCTGTACACATAAGAAGTACGCGGTAGGGGAGCTCAAGGTCAGTTAGTATCTCTTCACAATTTGCTTGTAACTCTTCATGCATTTGTTTTGCCATTTCAATATCGTTTTTACATAGTATGACTTGTTCTATTTTGAAGAATTCATGCAGTCTATACAGACCTTTCGTATCTTTGCCATAACTTCCAGCTTCCTTGCGGAAACAGGGTGAAAATGCAACGAATTTCTTTGGTAAGTCCTCTTCTCTCAAAGTCTCATTTGCGTAATAGCTAGTGACTGGCACTTCGGCAGTGCCTGATAGATATGAGTCATCATCATTTGTCTTGTATACCTCTGGCTCACCCCATGGAAATTGTGCAGTGCCAAAAAGAGTAAACGACTTTACTATAGCTGGTGCGATGATTGGTGTATAGCCTTTTGCAGTAAGTTTTTGTAGCACATATAATAGTACTGATATATGGAGCACAGCACCTTGATTTTTTAGGAAATAGCCACGGAAGCCAGATACCTTTGATCCCCGCTCTGTATCAACTATGTCGAGTTTCTTGCCAAGTTCCATGTGATCGAGTGGCTCGAAATCAAATTTGGGAAGATCACCGACTTTTTTTATTTCGACATTTTCTGATTCGTCTTTACCAACTGGTACATCAGGTAGTGGGGCATTTGGCACAAAAGACAGAAGGTCATCGCGCTCTTTGGTGAGCTTAGCATACTCTTCGTCTAGTCTTTTTAGCTCGTCTTTTATCTTTTTACCTTCTTCACGCGCTGCACTTGGGTCTTTCTTACCAATTTCGGCAAGCTGATTCCGTCTTTCACGCAACGTTTGAGACTGTTTTTGGATTTCTGAAGATTTTGTGTCGAGTACAAGTATTCGATCAATATCTACAACTCTGTTTTTATTTTTTGCCGCAGCTTTGTATTTTTCGGGATCTTGTCTAAGTAAATCGAGGGATATCATAAAATAAATCCTTCGGCCAAAGGCCGATCAGCCATTGGCTGAAAATTCTAAATACTGAATGCTAAGTGTTTGGCTTTTGTATCTCTAAAATTCTTGCTTGAATATCTAGTAATTCCTCTTGGGTGGCAGATCCAGACTTTGTGCCAAGTGAATGTGTCTGATCAATGGGTACAAGTTTCACATGGACGTGCGGTACCTCAAGACCTTCTACTATCATACCAATTTTATAAGCATCTGTAGCCTTTTTTAGTATCTTTGCGACTTTTTTTGCTGCTATCATAAGCTTCGTATAATCTTCGTCGGACATGTCAAATACGTAGTCCACAGCTTTTTTTGGGATAAGAAGTGTATGTCCACTTTGGATTGGCATTATGTCGAGAAATGCCAAGTGATCATCATCCTCCCACACCTTGTAGCAAGGTATTTCTCCCACAATTATTTTTTGGAAAATAGTTCTACTGTCCATTGTTGCCGACAATTTGCAATAGTTCATCAAATACTCCTATTATGTATGTTGGCTGAAAATCTTTCATCCTTTCACCTATTGTACTGTAAGTCACGCCCACAGAGTCGATTCGAGCAGCTCGCGCGCCTTCTATGTCTGCATCACTATCGCCGACCATAAGAGTATCAGATGGCATGAAACCCAGAATGCTAAGTGCCTTTTCGAATGGTTCTTTGTGTGGTTTTATGTTTACTACGTCGTCAGGTGTCACACAGACACTAAAAAACGGAGCCAATCCAAGCGTACTTGAGAGCTCGTCCATTTTTTGCTTGTTTGCAGTCGTCACGATTCCGAGAGTATATCCTTGTACTTTCAGGTTTTCGAGTGTCTCAATGACTTTTGGGAAAAGTTTATATTTGTAAAAATGTTTGCTTTGTATGCGCAGGTGGGTGTCGTTCATCTCGTCAGTATATTTCTCGCTTCCCTGGGAATAATCCTTATACAAATACCGCATTTTTTTGCCGACGTATTGTTTGAATGTATCTCTGGATAGGGGTGCGTGACCATGTATAGACAGCGTGTCATTGAATGTGCTAAAAAGGGCATCGTCAGAATGTGCAAGAGTCCCATCAAAATCAAAAAGTATACACTTGTATTTCATAATGAGGCTATTATAGCTCGGGCGCAGTATTTAGTCCAGGATAGTACCCAGATCGTGAAATCTATAAACCAAGCTCTGTGGCTCCGCTTTGCATGCCTTTTAGCACTATAGACACGAATTCGAGGAGCGGAATGCCTAGTTTTTCTTCACACATCCTTATTCCTTCTCGGTCTACAGCTGCTGCGAAGTTTTTTGAGTTCATTTTCTTTACGACTGATTCTGCAGTCACATCCGCGAGTTTCTTGCTTGGCATGATAAGCGTTGTCGCTACAATCAGGCCCGTCAGCTCGTCGCAGCAGTAAAGTGACCACTCTCTCTGATTTGTAGGCATGGGTTCGCCATTGTTGTGGCAATTATGGGAGAGAATTGTTCTTATTAGTAAATCGGTTTCAATCTTCGTTTCGGGGTTTACTGTTTCTCTTATCCATTCTACAGTTTTACGAGTGTGCCTCGCGTGGTCGTCCTTCGTGACTTCCCAATCAGAGTCGTGAAGAATACCTGCCAGTTCCCAAAGTGGAGCATCAACAGCGTGAAAGTACTCTGCTAGTGCCTTCATGGCATATCCGACAGATAGGCAGTGCTTCTGCAAACCCTTGTTTGCAATATGATTGGTCATTATCTCGATAGCTTGCTCGCGGGTTAATGGAAGGATCATAGATGGTTTATAAAGTTTTCCGCCCAAGGCGGATCAGCCTAGGGCTGAGTAATGTTTGTAAAGACAATTGTTCGAAATTTATCATATCTTAAAAACTCTGACAGATTACTTTCAGTACATACGCAAAAATAGACAGTATATTTTGTCATGCTGAACTCGTTTCAGCATCTATAATCATGAAGATCCCGAAACAAGTTCGGGATGACAGACTATATTGATATATCGTTCCGATTTTTGATTATATTCGTAAGTGCTGTAACTTTGTGTATGTCCGTAAACTCTTTTAGTATTTGCTCAGGCGGCAATTCTTTAGCTAGTACATCATACCCACAATATCCCCATGCAACACCTATGATATTTTTCTTTGGCATAAATGTCTCAAGCTCATACACATCTGCGAGTGAATCTGTAATATATAAAAAGTCATTCGTACCTATGTCCCAGTCCCGTGTGATTTTTTCTATTTTGTCTTCCTTTGATGTGCCATCTACGAAGCTCAAAGCATGGGTGAATTTTATGTCAGTGAGAGAAATGAAATTTGTAACATGCTTGGAGCCATTTGAAGATACTAATGCAAATCGAGAGTCAGGTACTTTTCCCAATTCATCGAGAAATGCTGTGAAAGGAACATATCTCGGATCTTTTATTACAATCTCATACATAGTGTGCATTACACCGAGAATATATTCGTATTTTTCTTTGCTAAATTTTTCGCTTTTACTGTGCCATGGCTTATTCATACAATAAGCAATATGGTTGGCAGTGACTTCTTCTAAAGTGTTACCTCTGAATTTCATTTTAAGAAACGCGTCATTTGTGGCATCCCATGAGTCCATGAGCACGCCATCCATGTCAAAGATAATGTTTTTCATAATATTCATTTATTGTTCGACTCTCCGACGTATGTATGGGTGGATAACTTCACTTCAATAACTTCTCGACAAGCTCGAAGACTAAATAATTTCTTATCTAACTTGCAGATACGATGCCTGCGACTTCAAGTGTGCCTCCACAATACTTCTGGATCATGCCTATGACTTCCTGGAGACTACGCTCTACTTGGCGACGCGTGATTATATGCACGCCATCGATGTTTATAAGAATATTTTTGGTGTTTTCTGTGACAGCAGTTCTCTGTGAATCGCGATAATTGAAGTCGAGATTGTATGGACCTTTGCCATCACAGTAAATAATTTCCCCTGATTTCACTTTCGACGCTTCTGTATCGCCAAGTAGTAGTAGCTCATCACCTTCCCTGCCAAGTCGAAGGGTAGAGGGGAACTCCATCTGATCAAGATCAAAAGCTCCTGCTGATACGTGGTACTTCATCACGATGAGATTATATGCATCGACACAGGTATTTACCTGGTAGAGAGGTTTCTTCTGCGCAACGCGGCGGAGGAGTGCCTCTGGTGATGGACGTCTAGAGTGCCAGTCTGCACCCATTTCTTTGTACATTTTGCGATAGCTTTGGATCTCCGTAAATGTGCCTATTTGTTCAGTTGTTAGTTCTGAATACTTCTCAAGAAGTAATGATTTTTCATTTTCTAGTTTCTCATCTGATTTTGCTATGTTTACTCCTTTTATTATGGCAAACCCGACGTGGAGGCTCGGCCATTTTTTCTTCGCATCGTCTGATATGTAGAAAAGCTCTGGCTTCTCAAGATCCTTGAAAATCTTTTTCTCGGATAGTGATAGAAACGGATATATTTTTTTCGTATTTTGGTCGATCTCGCGCTTCAAAAGCGGGAAGAGAGTCCCCTCACGTCCAGTGCAGTCTTCGAGGAACCAGAAAAATCTCTCACTATGTCCGTGACCAGACACTGGTGGCATCCCATACTCAAGCATCTCGACATAATCTATGTCTAGCATCTGGGCTTCGTCGTCACCTGCGTCGCGAAGCTTCTGTTGGTCGAGGAAGCGAGCAAGCTGCTCTTGAGGATCATTTATCTCACTATACCCATTTGCTAGCTCACTACCTGCGATAATGACGTGATAGCGCTCTGTGAGTCTTGGGTCGTCTGACTTCGATTTCGCAAGTGGTGACATAAAAGCTGGTTCATTCACAAGAAATGCTGGGCCACTTATTGTTTTTCTGATTTGTTTCCACAGATTGTCAATGAGTCTGCTTCGATTGGTCTTGCCAGGTAGTTCTACGCCTTTTGAGATAAGAATATTCCTTATTTCATCATCTGGTGATGTAAATATATCAACGCCGTATGTGTCATGTATCACCTTCACGTAGTCAATGATTTGCCAGTCATTTGCAAGATCGAAGGAATGACCTCGTGTCGCAAACTTCGTTGTGCCGTATACACTTTTGGCAATGTGCTTGAAGAGGTCTTGTGTCAGTCTCATGTTGTCTTCATAGTTGGCATATGCTTGGTACCACTCAATCTGGTAGTATTCCTGTAGATGTTCGTCTGATATTCCTTCGTTCCGGAAATTCGGGCCAAAAGTGAATACTTTCTCAAACCCAGCGCCAATGAGGCGCTTCAGATAAAGCTCTGTAGATATACGAAGATAAAAATCGTGATCAAGCTCGTTGTGATGAGTCACAAATGGTCTTGCATCTGCCCCACCCGTCACATGCTCAAGTACTGGTGTCTCAACTTCCATAAATCCCTGTCTATCAAGATACTCTCTCGTAGCTTTCCAAAATTTTGATTTTCTTACAAATCTTTCCTTCTCCTTGGGGTTTAGTACCAGATCCAGATATCTCTTGCGGAATTTGCTTTCTTTGTCGGCAAGTGTGTTTGGGAGTGGTCGTATTGCCTTTGTGAGCAGATTTACCCTTTTTGCAAAAAGTGTGATGGCATTTGCCTGTGTTTTGCCAATTTTCCCACTGACTTGGACGAAATCACCGATATCAAGGAGAGCAAGGTCATCCCACGTCAGTACTTTTAGCTTTGCTTCGGAAATTTCAGGCGCATACTCATCATTTTTTATACAAATCTGAATGTTGCCGGTTTGGTCTTGAAGGTCAACGAATATTAGTTTGCCATGTTTGCGGATACTCACAATGCGCCCGGATAGTATTGTCTCTTTACCGTCCCATGCTCCATAGTCTGACACGATTTCATCATGTGTCGCTTCCTTTGAGGATAAGGATGGGTATGGATCTATCCCTTCTGTCTTCAGCTTTTTTACGATATCGAGTCTTTGTTGTCTTTGACCAACTAGATCATCTACTGTGTGAGTGGTGCTCATAAGTTTTTCAGTTATTATAAAACTTCAAGAATTATATCAGGTTGAGGTGCGATAGGTCTTATATTGACTCAATACGTTTGTCGGCAAAAATCTTGGGGACAGTTTTCTTCATGAGACCTTGCACTTCTGCAATAGAGTAAAGGATTGTCTCTGGTTTTTTTGACTTTTTTATTTTGTGGACCTGGGCTTTGAAGATACGGGTTATTTCTTTGGCATCGTCTGGTGTGAGATCATAATTACCCATCTCTTTCAGATAATAATAGATAAGATTCCATCCCGACAAAGGACCTAGTAGCAATTTGTTACTGTTCACCCCCCACGCGGATAAGTCATGCGCTTCATATACTTCTTTACTTCCCAATACTGCTTTTTGATGCACACCTGCTGTGTGGGTACGATTCGTAAGCGAGATTGGCTCGGAGTATGGGACTTGGCATTTTAAGATAGATCCCATCAGGACATTCACAGGATAGCATTCTGAAATTGCGTATCTTGTCATAAGAGATCTGTCGTATTTGCTCAAATTAAAAAGTGAAGCAGTGACAGAGGGTATCCCAGATCGCTCGGCTAGTCCCCAGATACTGGTATCTATATATGATGCACCAGAGGCCACGGCTGATATGGTGTTTGCAATTGCAAGCCCTCTATCGTTGTGGAAGTGACACTCTACTTTGTGTTTGGGATACCTAGTAACAAGCGCGGATATTATTTCGCTTGTGGTCATGGGATCGGCAGCTCCTACTGTATCTGGCGTTCCAAAAGTCTGAACATAATCCTTTGTGGCATCATAAAATCTAAAAATATCTGCAAGTGGAGTACGGAATGCATCTTCTGCGCTAAGTCTAATGTATATGCCTGGATGCGTATGTCTGACTTCTGTAAGGATTTTTACTGCCAAAGTAATTATTTCATCCAATGATTTTTTATGATTGTGTGCTTTGGACTTCTCGCTTGTACCGATATATAGGTTTAATCCGTCAAATCCTGCACCTATGGCTTCCGAGATGTCTTTCTCATGTAGTCGGCAATGTGCGAAAAAATATATTTTGCACTTCGAGGTACTTCGTATATGTTTCATGAGTTTTTTGTTATCTTCTTTCTCACTCTCACTTACAATCGGTGAGAATAGTTCGAAATGGGAGACGCCCAGTGTGACAAGCGCTTCTGCAATCTTTATCTTATCCTCGAGAGTGAATCTATACTTTTGCGTATCAAAGAGCATGGGTGACTGTTGTCCATCGCGAAGAGTGGTGTCGATAAAATCGATGAAATTAGAACCTTGCATATCGATTTTAGTATAGAATAAGAGTAATAATAGTAAAATATTTATAGAATATGTACATATATTGACATATATGTTAGAATATTGACATGATTACCATATCAGAAGCGATCAAAACCAAACTAGCCAGGATGCCCTTTGCAGAAGAGCTACTTACCGATAACCTCATAAACATCATGTCTTTGGCGCGCAAGATCCGACCAGACATAGAGAACATGACCATGAAAGAAGTGACAGAAGAGACTATTGCTATGGCCATAAGACGTCTGCCCAAAGTGGCGAAAGCCCAAAGCGTGAAGTCGATATTTGCCGTAGCACCAGATGTCATGGTACGGTCTCATCTATGTGAGTTCACCGTGAAAAAGGAAGGAAGTCAAGTGGCTACAGAAAAAATAGTAAAGACTCTGTCGCTAGCGAAGCAGCACTTTTTCACGATCACCCAAGGAGTATACGAAGACACGATCATAGTGAGTGATGTGTTTGAAAAGCTGGTGAGGAGCAATCTGGCTCTGTCGCAAATCCTGTCTTTCTATGATGGTCTATCATCCATTACGATCAGACTCACGGAGGAGATAGTCGAGATGCCGGGCGTTTACTACCATATCCTGAAGTCGCTCGCGGAAAATGGGATAAACGTGATGGAGGTAGTGTCTACATATCGCGAGTTTACGATAATTGTCCGCGATAAGGACGTCGACGAAGCCTTCACCTCCGTGAAGAGGATGTTTGGGAAATAGAATTAACCCACTTTCACATCGACAATAGTGTAAGAATGTTTACCTGACGGTATAGTAACTTCGACCACATCTCCCTTTTTCTTTCCAATTAGTGCCCCACCGATAGGAGAGGTGCTCGAAAGTTTCCTATTCATTGGGTCAGCTTCGTATTCGCCAACTATGTGAAATTCCTCACTTTTACCATCTTTTTGTACTATTACTTTGCATCCAAGTCGTACGAGGTCATTTTCTATTTTCTCAACAGCATCATCGACTATTTCTGCCCACCTAAGCATCTCTTCGAGTTCTGCCATGCGACCTACTATAGTGGCGAGATCTTCTTTTGCGGCATGATACTCGCTATTCTCTCGAAGGTCACCCATTGCACGAGCTTTGGCAAGTCTATCTTTTGCTGCTTCATGCTTTGTTGTCTTAAGGAGGTGAAGCTCATCTTGTATCTGTTTGTGACCAGATTTTGTGAAATGTATTCTGCGTATCATAGGTTATAATTGTAGCTTGAAAAGAGCGTAGAGCAATGAGCAAAGCGCTGTGTCTGTCATCCTTGCGTAAGCGAGGATCAATAAATAGATTCCCGATCGTAGTCGGGAATGACAAACATATTGGTCCCATCGTCTAGAGGCCTAGGACGACAGGTTCTCATCCTGTAAACAGGGATTCGAATTCCCTTGGGATCACCGATTCCCCCGATGCCTGGTGCATCGGGACTAGTCCCGACTTAAAGTCGGGGGAATTCGGTTGGGATCACATATTTCGATTTATATTTTTTTGATTGGTAATTGTCATTGGTGATTGAATATTGTCTTATGGGTTATTACGTCGAGATGAATACACTTGTTCGACTGACGGATGATATTGATCCATCTATGCTAGCGGTGGGAAAAAAATACATAATGAAGCGTGAAAGAGAAAGAATTGTTCCTCTGCACATAGCATTACTCCTTGTAGACAAAGATTGGAACTTCTACGGATATTGCAGAGTGAACAAAACAATTGTTTCCGAAAATGCTACAGAGATGGAGGTAGAAGTTCTTTCTCTTTTTGATGAAGCCGAAAGGGAAATATACAAGAAGAGATTCATCGAAGCAGGAAAAATTACAAAAGAAATTAAATAAACTTTCACGACTTCTAGCTACGCATCGAAGCATAATCTGTCTTGGCTTATATTACAATATTTTATACATGAAGCGGAATATCACCATCATCTCCTGGTTCAATTTCTTCACTGACTTTGTTCTCTTTGCACCTGTCGCGATCATATATTTCTCAAAAGTCAGCGGGAGCTATGCACTTGGGATGAGTGTATTCTCGGTGGCTTATGTGTCATCTGCACTATTTGAGCTTCCGACAGGGATCATGTCGGATCTGGTGGGAAGGAAAAGAACCATGATACTAGGTGCATTTGTATCTGTACTTTGCGTAATACTTTATGCCTCGAGCAATTCTTTTATCACTCTTTGCATCGGGGCATTATTCCAAGGTCTTTCTCGAGCATTTTATAGTGGTAACAACGACGCGCTTCTTCACGACACACTGAAACAGTTGGGAAAAGAGAAGGAAATTCATCACTACCTTGGTAGATCTTCATCCATGTTTCAAGTCGCGCTTGCCGTTTCGTCTCTTATTGGTGGATTTGTAGCCTATATTTCTTTGCCACTTGTTATGTGGTTGTCTGTCATCCCACAAGTCCTAGCCTTTGTATTGACATTATTCATTGTAAATCCAAAGGTAACAGATAAAGTCAATACTAATGTCATGTCACATTTGGGTGAATCAGTAAAATATTTTATAGGCAATTACAAGTTGAGGCTAATCAGTATTTCTTCCATCATAAATTTTGCTCTAGGAGAATCTACTTACTTCCTTCGTTCGGCTTTCATAGCAACTCTCTGGCCTATCTGGGCAATTGGAATAGCTCAAATGTTTTCTAATGCAGTCGGTGCGCTCGGTTTCTATTACGGCGGGAAGGCAGTCGAGAAATATGGTGAGAAAAGTTTACTTTATGCAGATTCCTTAGCTTCAAGGGTAGCGAACTTGGTGGCGCTTATATTTCCCAATATTTTGTCTCCCATACTTATGTCATCTACATCTTTGCTATACGGACTACGTGGTGTGGCAGTGGGGAGCATATTTCAGAAAGAGTTCAATGATAGACAGAGAGCGACTCTTGGATCGCTGAACGCATTTGTAGGGAGTATCGCATTTGGGATTTGTGCAGTATCTGCTGGTTGGTTCGCTGATATATATGGACCAACAATGACGCTAATTATTGCAAATGTTGGTTTATTATTACCTCTTGTAGCCTATCGCTATGCATTTAAAAAAAATTAATAAAATAATGTAGGGCACCCCTTGTAGGTACCCGAAATACTCGGGCGGGCACAAGACCCGCCCCTACAAATTTCACCCATAAAATATATGATAACCCAAGCCATTACAGCATGCGCATTCACCTACAAAAATGAAGCACTTTAGTCTCCTAAGAAGTAAACATTATCCACACGATTAGGATAATTTTTTTCGGCAATCTTTTTGAAGCCTGCGTTTTCATACAACTTCTGCACATACAAGTTCCAGTCTGCGCCATTTGTTTGAACTGCAAAAATAGTATCGCCAGGCAAGTGCACCAGTCCAATTTTAGTATTGTGGTCTATCCACTCTTTGAGAAGTATTTTCCCAAGGCCCTTTTTTTGATGTGAAGCGCATATTGCGAAGTCGTTGAGGTATATACAGTTATGTGGGTATTGTTCATTTCCTTCAGCTTTTCTTTCATAACCTATGGCCACGCCAATGTATTCGTTATCTGATGTAAGCATAATGATACTGTGCTCCCATTTGCCGTATAACACCCTATCTACTTTAGTGTCTGACAACAATTGTTCTTTACTGTGCTTGTCTGTCATTGGTATTTGGTCAAGGGAGATTGTAATCTCTCCGGAATACTTCTCGGCTCTTTCTTTGGTGAGGATTTGGATTTTGTAATCTGACATGTGCTGAATTGTAGCAAATACCAAAAGGGGCGGGTACATATGCCCGCCCCTACAAATTTCAAACAATTTTAGATTACTTCAATGCTTCGTCAATTGCTGGCTTCATATCGGCGAAGCTGTAAGCACCTGGGAATTTCTGTGAGTTTACGATAAACATTGGTGTACCGCTGAATCCCATCTCTTGTGCTGTGGCCATATCCTCTGCTAGCTTTTTGGCATACTTACCACCAGATAAACACGCTTCCATCTTGGTCTGATCTGTGACAGTAGAAAGGAACTCAGTCATCTTGCCGCTTTGGGCGACATCATTCTTCACTGTTTCGTTTATCAGATCATATCCAGCCTTTGTGTAAAGAAGATCGTGTGCTTCCCAAAATTTTCCTTCATCATGTGCGCAGTAAAGTGCTTGTGCTGCTACTTCACCCGCTCCATGACCATTGGCATATAGCTGAACAAAAGCCACTTTACCTTCGTCCACAAGTTTTTTGATCTCTGGAAGTGGTGGCTCATATGTACCCCCATTTGCCTTCCAGATAAATCTCTTTCCCTGTGGATCCATACTCTCTGCTATCGTCTGGTCTGAGCCAGCAGCCACGTTGCAGAAAGGGCAGCTTGGATCGCTGAACTCTGCGATGACAACCTTTGCTTTTTTGGCGTCACCGAGAACAATATTTCCTTTTTTGAATAGTGCCTTTACCTTGTCAACATCGAGAGGCTTATCTTGTTGGCCTGGATTGGCTGTTGTGCCAAGCTCAATCTTTTTTTCGACGTTTTTTATTCTTTCTTCTTGAGTGTTGACCTTGAATATGAGGTATAGGCCAACTACAACTAGCGTTACTGTAAGTATGGCACTTAGTGATATGGCGCCTTTTTGTAATTGAGTTAGCATTTGATTTTTATTTTGCATAGGTGCAACATGGTAACAGGAGGAGAATTAGAAGGCAAGGGGGATATCTGTGAGAAGTTCCGAATTCCAAGTGCCAAATTCCAACAATATGTAAGTACTTTGAGACTTAGAATGTGGAATGTGGAACTTATCGTTAGTGGACAAATGCTCCGAGAGGTGTGTCGTCGGACATCTGAATCACGGCTGGTTTATCAGTTCCATCTGCGGCTAGAAACATACCTTGGCTTTCAATACCAGCCATCTTACGAGGAGCAAGATTGGCGAGGAATAGATACTTTTTGCCAGCAAGCACAGATGGATCAGGGAAGTAGGGAAGCATGCCTGTGAGTATCGTCACTTCACCATAGTCTGTACCGAGATCCACAAGCAGCTTTATGAGCTTTTTAGAATCCGGGACTGCAGCTGCTTCTTTCACAAGTCCAACTCTTATGTCTATTTTCACAAAATCATCAATCGTAATATTATCTTTTTTCATAGATGAAAAATATTTACAAATTATTTTGAATTGCGACGAAAACAATACACACAAGGTCGATGAGGACCCTGATCCCAGTATTGGATGCCAGAGCCTGGGCCTGGACAGGAAATCTCTAAGCTGTTTGGTGCATTTCTTGTGCTAAGTCCAGAGTCTATCGGCAATCTTCTTTGTGTCCCAAGATTGAAGATTTTGCCCGTTACAGTTGCGATTATCAAATTTCCATACGCATCGCAGTTAAAACAGCTAAAATGTTTAGGTTTTAATGCCCGAAGTGACACAAGGTATTCTTTAAAATGCATAAATTCTATAAATATCTTTACCAATTTTCTCGACTTTCTTGATTCTTAACTTACCTATCTCTTTCGTATTTGAGACGTGGGGACCACCGCAGAACTCAAGTGAATAGGGTGCAGGGTGTAGGGTGTAGGGTGTAGGGGAAGATTTTAGTTTTGCTAGCTGTTCACTTGTGGGGCCGATGAAGTAGACCTTGACCTCATCTGGGTATTTCTCGCGGAAGAATGATTTAGCACCTAGTTTCTCGGCCTGCTCTTTCGGAAGTACGACAAAATTGACTGGTAGTTCTTCCTCAATTCTTTTATTCATCTCATTTTCGATTTTCAGCATTTCATCAGCTGTGGGTTTGTGATCGCATCTGAAATCGAAGCGGAGTCGCTCGCCTGTGATATTTGAGCCTTCTTGACGGACACTCTCCCCACAATTATTCTCGAGTGCCTTGTGCAGTAAGTGTGTGGCTGTGTGATACTTCACAACTTGCTCGCTGTGATCTGCGAGACCGCCCTTGAACTTTTGCTCACTTCCTGCACGTGATGCGTCGGCATGGGCTTTCTTGGCTTCGTCAAATCCTGATAATTTTACAAATGCTCCCACAGATTCACCAACAATTTGGATAACTTCAGGAGGCAGTCCTGTAGATTGGTATATATCAAATACCTGCTTGCCTTCAATAAGCACTTTGTTGCCTTGTTTTTCCAACAACTTCTTCAATTCTTTTTTGCCGTTTTCGATTGTTTTGTCGTACTTTGCAATTTCGTCGTTCACGATTCCTATTATTGATGGACTATTCATTGGCTCATATACTGTTTTAAATATCTGTACAGTGGCTTTCGAAGCGTCAATCAATTTTGAAGTCTGAATGTTTAGTCTCAATGCCGATAGGTATGCCCTGCGAATAAGCGTTCTCATCACATACGATTGTTCTTTGGGACCTGGTTCAATCCCATCAGCTGCAAGGTTTGTGGCAGTCCGCATGTGATCGGCAATGATTCTTATCTGTTTTTTCTCATCTTCTGATTTATGGTCATATTGATCAGTCAATGATCCTATAATCGGTGCAAACACATCAGTCTTGAAGACATCAGGATCATTATTCACAGCTGCAAGTATGCGCTCGAAACCGCCGCCAAAGTCTACATTGCGCTTCGGTAGCTCTTGCATCTCACCTTTTTCATTTTTAACAAACTGTATGAAGACAGAGTTACCGATCTCCATGAATCTTCCACTATCGCTATTTGGGTGAGGCTTGCCCCAGATTTCGGAATCATGATATGATGATCCGAAATCATAGAAGAGCTCACTGTCAGGACCTCCTATCTCGCCAATTGGCATATCAAGGGGAGTACCGGCTCTGCTCCACCAGTTTTTTTTCGCATCATACAGTGTGATTCTCTGATCTTCATTCCAAGTTTCTTCTGTGCCAACATTGCATCTCACATCAACACTTTCAAATATTCTTTTCCATATTTCAATAGACTCATCATCCTTTTCGACTCCCGAACCACCTGCAAATACAGTCACGTACAGCTTTTTTGGGTCTAGTCCAAAACCATGATCCTTGCTTGTGTAAAGAGCAAACATCCATGGAAGCTGTTCACCCTTGAAGTAATCACCGAAACTCCAGTTGCCGACCATCTCAAAAAATGTGTCGTGACGGTTGTCACCGACCTCATCTATGTCCTGGGCTCTTATGCATCTTTGGATATTCCACACTCTCGTGCCTTGGGGGTGTGCTTCTCCCTGTAGGTTAGGTACAAATTGCTGCATACCAGAGCCAGTGAAGAGGGTCGTCGGGTCATTTTGGGGAACAAGTGGGATACCTGGCACCTCGATATGTCCTCGAGCGAGCCAAAATTCTCGAATTATTTGGCGGAGTTTTATATGGTCGGTCATAGGATTGTAACGCTTTATGAAAACATGTAGATTATATCCTTGACTGCTGCGAATGTAAATTGCGGGATTCTGGTATAATCGTAGCTCAAGGCAACACTACTTATGAATAAAGAATCAATCATCGCTATCGTGCTGGGACTTGGCTTGGGTGTCATAGTGGCACTGGGTGCAGTTTTCTACACTGTGCAAAAACAAAAACAGGCAAATTCTGATGCCTCAACATCAGCTAGTTCGTCAGCGAAGTTGGCTACTCCATCAAATATTCCTCCGACCGTCACAGTTCTTCAGTCGCTGGACATTGAGAAGCCACAGTCTGGTATTGTGACCCAGAATAAGACAGTGACTGTAGCTGGTAAGGCCGGAAAAAAGGCACTACTTGTGTTTCAATCACCCATCAAGAGTCAGACGCTTGAGACTGAAATGGGTGATTTTTCTATAGATTTTCCACTGGCACTTGGTGAGAACACTATCACAGTGTCTGCATACTACACTAACGTAGCTATACCAGTGCAGAAAAAGTTATTTGTTTACAGAATAATCCCAGAATGAAAAAT
>CAZATL010000001.1:63966-67434 GCA_964488055.1 uncultured Gammaproteobacteria bacterium
CTACTTTTTTTCCAGTTTTTGTGACGATACTTGGGCTCTTGGGATATTTCGTTGTATTTCTCACACCCACATTTGCACTCGGAGAAGTCGGCACCACTTCGCCGACCCCAACAGGCATAAGTGAGTCAAAAGTCGCTACCGGGTCTGCGGAGTCATCTGACTCGGCTAAGATCAAACCACTTCGCGATAGACTGGCTAGTGTCGTAGCAGAAATGCGAAAAAAAGATCAGAAGGTAGTAGCTGGCGACCTAAAGAGCATATCAGGTACCACGCTTGAAGTTGAGACTGTTTTTGGATCTACAGAAAAGGCTCAAATAGATGAGACGCTGACCAAGTTTTATCGGATCATTGGAGCTGCGACGGAGGAGATCAAAAAAACTGATATAAAGGAAAAACAATACGTGATAATCACTGGACCCCATCTTGATGGGGTGATAAATGCTAATGAGGTGTATATAGATGAGCATTTTGAGAGTAGGGCTGGTAGAGTGACGGAGGTTGATTCGACGAACTTCAACTTCAAGCTAGAAACATTTGAGAAAGAAACACTGAATATTAGCGTCGAAAAATCAACAACTCAAGAAATTCTAAATATCAAAACACTAAATGTAGAGGCTGGTAGTTTCTCTAGAATAAAAGAAGGTGACATTGCCCATATTGTATTTGGAGTAAAGAGTGTAAAAGAGCAGAAAACAAGCATATCACCAAGCAGAGTCTTCATCATACCTGTGGGGTACTTCACGAAATGAGTGAAAATTGATTTATAAGGAACCTTCTTCGAGTATTTTTACCACTTTATAACCTTACAAACCAAAAAATCCTTCCTGCTGGTACAATTCTCAAAGTCATAAATATGCAAAATCCTTTTCGTCAATTCTTTGACTTCAACCAAAAACAGATAATCAAATATAAAAATATAGTGAAGGAAATTCATCAAGAAGAAGACAAGATCAAATCTTTGCATGATGATGAACTTCGCAGTGAAACTATCAAGCTGAAAGAGCTGATAACTGCTGGCAAAACGACAAATGATATACTATCTAAAGCATTCGCACTTGTGCGTGAAGCATCTGGTAGAGTACTTGGTCAGAGGCACTTCGACACGCAGCTTATGGCTGGTATTGCGCTTCATGAGGGCAAGATAGCAGAGCAGAAAACGGGTGAAGGTAAGACGCTCACTGCCACGTTACCACTATATCTCAATGCTCTTACAGGTAAAGGCTCGCATCTTGTGACTGTGAATGATTATCTAGCTCGAATACATGCTGGATGGATGGGCAAGGTATTTCATATGCTAGGACTTACAACGTCAGCGATCATCTCTGATGTCTCATATATTTACGATCCGATGTTTGAGGATGCAGACGCGCAAGACGAGAGACTTTCGCATCTTCGTAAAGTTACGCGTAAGGAGGCATATGACGCGGACATAACATATGGCATAAACTCAGAATTTGGCTTCGACTATTTACGCGATAATATGGCGCAAGACGCAAGACAGCTTGTACAGCGTGGATTTCATTTCGCGATAGTTGACGAGGCAGACTCTGTGCTAATTGACGAAGCTCGCACTCCACATATCATCTCGGCGCCAGTTGAGCACGATATCTCAAGATACTATGACTACGCAAGACTAGTAAACATGCTTGATCCTTCAATGGACTATGTAATTGACGAAAAGCTTCGCACTGCCAATCTTACAGACGCAGGTATAGCTAGAATTGAATCATCGCTTGGTGTAGATAATATTTATGAAAAAGATTTTGAGACACTCTTCCACGTCGAAGCAGCCCTCAAGGCCCAGGCACTATTCAAAAAAGATAAAGACTATATAGTTGCAAATGACGAAGTGGTCATCGTTGATGAATTTACAGGACGACTACTGAACGGTAGGCGATTTTCTGAAGGGCTTCACCAGGCAATAGAAGCAAAAGAGAAAGTAAGTATCAAGCAAGAATCGAAGACTCTTGCCACAGTCTCACTACAGAATTACTTTAGAGCATACGAAAAGCTAGCTGGCATGACAGGTACTGCGGCGACAGAGGCAGAAGAGTTTACGAAAATTTACAAAGCAGATGTGGTGATCATACCCACACATAGACCTATGGTGAGAGACGACAAGCCTGACATGATCTTCAAGACCGAAAAAGCCAAATACAATGCTGTGGCAGAAGAGATAGCATTGCAACACAAGTCGGGGCGACCTGTGCTTGTTGGCACAACATCTATTGAGAAAAATGAATATCTCTCAACTATCTTGCATCGCAAAGGCATACCACATGAGCTTCTAAATGCGAAAAATCACGAAAAAGAGGCAGCGATTATCTCAAAGGCGGGCGAGAAAGGAGCTGTGACAGTCGCTACCAATATGGCAGGGCGTGGAGTAGACATCATCCTTGGTGGTGTGCATGGTGAAAATCATGATGAAGTTGCATCTCTTGGCGGTCTGTGTGTCATAGGTACGGAGAGACACGAATCGCGTCGTATAGACAATCAGCTAAGAGGCAGATCAGGGAGACAGGGAGATGCAGGGTCATCACAGTTTTTTGTTTCGCTTGAGGATGATCTTATGAGGATATTTGGTGGTGAGCAAATCTCCAAAGTCATGAATTATCTGAATTTCCCAGAAGATCAGCCCCTATCACATGGCATGGTCTCAAAAGCTATAGAATCAGCGCAACAAAAAGTGGAAGGACACAACTTCGATATTCGCAAACATCTGGTCGAATATGATGATGTTCTGAACAAACAGCGCGAGATAGTGTACACACTTCGGAGATCCTTGCTCTCCGCGAGTGCGGGTGATGATAGCAATATATCAGCGCTAGTTGAGGAAAAAATGGAGAGCGTGCTGACTGACACTCTTGTGAATATCTTTGAGATAGGCAAATCAGATGAGAGACAGCATATGGTTACTCAGGCAGTCAGAGAGCTATCTACAGTATTTAGGCTGCCAGAAAATGATGTCAGAAATATCATCGAGAATGAGAATGAAGAAAAGATTGTTGAAGTGATATTTGCCAAAATACAAGCAAATATTTCAGCAAAGAGAGAATCCGCGGGAAGTGATCTGTGGAGTCATGTGGTAAAGGTTATTTGTCTGTCAGCCATAGACAATCTTTGGACAGAGCATTTGACTGCTATTGAAGATCTTCGCGAAGGTATAAATCTGCGGGGATTTGGCCAAATGGATCCACTTATTGAGTATAAAAACGAAGCCTTCAGATTATTTGAGGGGCTTATGCATAGCATCGATATGGAGATTGTCCGCGGTCTCATATATGTTGAGATAAAAAGTAAGGAGGATGCGCCTCCAAGTCTTGAGACGCCATCCAGCAAACCGATGATTCTGCATGCAGCAGGAGGGGTGGATGCATTTCGTGAGCCTAAGATTGATAAAGAAATGGAATCGGCAAGTAATCGTCCCACAGAACAAATAAAGAGTAGTCAGATAGGTCGCAATGATCC
>CAZATL010000001.1:67534-78918 GCA_964488055.1 uncultured Gammaproteobacteria bacterium
ACCATGATCCATTTTGAGCTTTGGTACATGTCAAAAAGTATGTCATGAGCAGAAGACTCGTCATTGACAGAAATTGCTTTGCTCATCGACAGCATAAGGCTAGGGTGTAATGCAAAAACATTCTTATTTTTCTTGTAGTAACTCGTCAATACTTTGAGTGAAGCATTGCTTCTGGTGTATCCTAGTGTCTGTATGGATGCATCTATCTCAAGGACGTCACTAGCAGTGTTGAGAATCTTCGAAAGTGCTTTTGCTATGGATTTCTTGGGATCATAAAATAAATGAGACTTCCTTATTGCTTCAAGTCGTACAGCCTGGTGCTCACTTCTTTTTGTAAGATTAAAAAATAATGTTGCATCAATGCTTTTGTAAGTTTTTGTGAGGTTTTTTAGTGCAGTCAATCTGACCAGAAAGTAGGAATCTGCAAGGAATCTTTCATGCAAGTGCTCATTGCCAAGTCTTAGTCTAAAGTACGCCCAGACAATATTTGTTCGAACATTGTTATTTTGCTCCTTTATGTATGCTTTTTTGAGCAATGTTTTGCAGTCACGACAATCTGACTTACCTATGCACCAGGCAGCAAGAAGTCGAAAGTATGGAGACTGATGTTGTGTTAGGTCGACTTTTATAACAGGAAGAAGAATATCCTGTCGTTTGAGTATTTGATCTATTGCCTCGTAGATTGTAATTGATTTGTTTACTAACCTTTTTTTCAGTATCTCAAGATGCTTTATATCTTTAGTATTTGGCATTTAATATAGTGCAATTATTGCACAATTATCTGAAAATGCTCAAAAAGAATGTAGAATATGAAGCATGTGGTACACGATAATAAATAATGAATATTCTGGACAACCTGCGACCAGGTATCTTTCGGGATTTGCTGGAAGTACTTCGGTGCTTATTTTCAGATCAAAGGCAGAGACTAAAACAGAAAAAACTAGCGAATTAGAAAATCATTCTCAAATTCTCAAGAATATGAGAATGATTGAGAATGCATATCTACTAATTGATGCTAGATATTGGGAGCAGGAGTCGGAAATTAGAAATAGAAACTGTAGGATAAACAATCTTAATATTGTCAGAGTTAGTAGAGAATATTCAGCTAAGCAAGCAATAAAGGACATTATCAACAAGAATAGTATAGGTATTGTGACAATTGATTCCATTATTACCTCACACTCATCATTTGCGAAGCTAAAGGATCTCGGCCTTGAAGTTGTGGCAAGTGAAAATGTATTTGAGAAGATGAGAAGGGTAAAGACTGTCGATGAAATTGAAAAAATTACAAAGGCTATCGATATTGCAGAGGATGCTTTCGCAAAAATAAAAAAATACATAAAAGTTGGGGTACGAGAATCAGAGATAGCTGCGCGCCTGGAATACGAGATGAAGATGCTTGGTGCACAGAAAGAGTCATTTGACACAATCGTCGCGTCAGGAAGGCAAAGTGCGTCTCCACATGCTGAAACAAGC
The DNA here is from genome assembly GCA_964488055.1 of uncultured Gammaproteobacteria bacterium. Taxonomy (GTDB): domain Bacteria; phylum Patescibacteriota; class Microgenomatia; order UBA1406; family GWC2-37-13; genus JAGOLU01. Next base: position 69,011 of record CAZATL010000001.1, read on the forward strand.
GCTAAAATGATTGAAGCCACTGACTCTGTCATAATAGATTTTGGTTGTTTCTACGATGGCTATGCTTCGGATCTCACAAAAACTATTCTAATGCCTGAAGCAAGTGGTGAACTTCGCAAAATTTATGATATTGTAAAAATAGCTCACGATAAAGCTGTGCAAGTTGTAAAACCAGGAGTACCAGCGAAAGACATTGATTGTGTTGCCAGAAAAATAATAGAAGATGCTGGATATGATGATAAGTTCTTGCACTCGACAGGGCATGGCGTGGGAATGAGTGTCCATGAATTTCCACATATTGGAGCAAATTCCGATGATTTCCTCGAAAAGGGCAATGTGATCACCATCGAGCCTGGCATTTACTTGCCAGGAATTGGAGGCGTTAGAATTGAGACTACAGAAATAGTAAAAAGTGAGCAGTTCACGGTGAACAGTGCACAGTTCACTATTTGACAGTGACGCTTTTGGCTAGGTTTCTTGGTTTGTCAGGATCGCATCCTCGCCCGACAGACAGCGCATACCCGAGAAGTTGTCCTACGACCACATTACCAAGATAAGTTAGGTCCCCAAGGTTCGGAGTAGGTATATGGACATCAAACTCTGGGGCAGAAAAAGGCGCTATACCTATGATGAGAGCGCCACGACTCCTTAGCTCTGTGGCCGAAGAGAGTACGTCATTTCTAGTCCCGTCATCTGCAAGCACTATTGCCGGCACACCCTTCTCAATAAGCGAGATGACGCCATGCTTTAGCTCTCCAGCAGCAAAACCTTCGGCATGGATGTAGCTTGCTTCCTTTATCTTTAAGGCATTTTCGAGTGCTGATGGAAACTGCATATGTTTGCCAATTACAAATATCCCCTTTGAATCCACGATTGTTCGCGCAATCCCAAATACTCTTGTAGTGAGATCATCATTTATCCAATTTGTGAACGATTTTTCTATTTCATCAAAATTTGTTTTCTCGATACCTTGTGCTATCGCATAAAGTACAGTGGATTGTGCAGTGAATGCTTTCGTCGATACGACTGATATCTCTGGTCCCGTACCAACAGGTAGTACATGATCTGCTATGCGCTCGAGAGTGCTTCCGCGAGCATTAATGATTGCTATTACCCTCGCGCCATTTGCTTTTGCACTTTTGATGGCAAGAAGTGTGTCTGCTGTCTCACCGCTTTGTGAAATTGCGATAAGCACAGACTTTTCGTTCAGTGTTGAGGCAAATGGCTCGAACTCATTTGCTGGAATTGCTTGTGCTGATATTCCGTTTTTGGCAAAAAAGTATGTGCCCAGCATGGCGCAGTGGTATGCTGTACCACATCCTGTCAAAAATATTTTGGGTGTATTCTCAAGCATTTGTTTTATTTCATTTGTTTTGTCTTTATTTGCAACTATTGCTTTTGATATTGTCTTTGTTTGCTCAAAGATTTCTTTGAGCATGTAGTGTGGATAGCCATTTTTCTGGGCATTTTCGACGGACCACTCTATAGTTTCTGTCTTGAGAGGAATTTTTGCATCAGTAGAGAGGCTGTATAGATCTACTGATTTATCTTCTATGTGAACAGCTTCACCATCGTTAAGATAATGAACTTCTTTGGTATATGGGAGAACTGCTGTGACATCTGACGCTAGCACAATCTCTTTGTCCGAGATCCCAACAACAAGTGGAGAGCCGTTCCTGCACGCGACTATTTCGTTTGATATTGTCGACATGGCAACTATGGCATTTGATCCAGTGATAGTATGGAAGCATGCGAGTACACTTTCGAGGAATGATTTCTTCTCAAACTTTATGAAAGAGTCAATAAGATGCGACAGCACTTCGGAGTCCGTTTCTGACAAAAATACATAGCCTTTTTCTTTTAGCCTCATGCGAAGCTCTTGATGATTTTCGACAATTCCGTTATGAACAACAGCTATAGTACCTTTTTCGTTTGTGTGTGGGTGAGCATTTTGGTCTGTTACGCCGCCATGTGTGGCCCATCTAGTGTGTCCTATGCCCAGGTGACTGGCGGGGAGCGAGGTAGTGGCTTCGCCTATCTTACCAATATGTTTCTCTACAGCTAGCTTTTCCTTGCCATTTGGCTTTATGGCTATACCCCACGAGTCATATCCTCTGTATTCGAGAGTCTTCAGGCCTGCGAGAGTAAGCTCTGCCACATTTTGTTTGTCACCAGAATAAGCGAATATTCCGCACATAGTAAAAAATTCAAAATGAAAAATGCAAAATTAAAAATGTTCTTTGCGTCATCTCGACTGCTCCGATGACACCGGGTAATTATTATAATAATATGGTTCGAGCACCAGCCACGCCCGGCGTGGTGATAGCGAGAACTCTTTATCTTGATATAACTTCTCACTGATCGCCTGCCTGCCGGCAGACAGGTTCGAAGCATATCAATCAATTTCAACTTTTATTATTTGATGTCGAGATGACGCGACTAGACTTGTGATTGTACGTTCTTTTTGTATCTAGGCACAATAAGCAATAGCGTACCAGCTGCGAGCGACACAATGCCTATCGCCTCAAGCGCAAGTGGAGCTATTTTTAGTATCGAGACTGAAATGATTCTTTCCAGTCTGTAGCTCTCCCGCTCTGTAATAATCGAATTTTTTGTCTGCTCAAAAAGAGCATCTTTTATGTGCTTCTGGTATTCAAAGCCGAGGAGGAGGAGTGAGAACCCAATCATAAATAGGATAAATGCTCTTTTGGGTCTGTATAGTGCGAGTATGGTAGAGGATACTATCCCAACAAAAAAAACAATTGCAAAGAAGTTATGCTCAATGAGGAGTTTTATTGCGATGGTGGTGTTTTGGATGGTATCGGGGGACATGGCAAAAAATTTCTAAATCCTAATTTCTAATTTCTAAATAAAAATAATAATCTAGAAATTTAGTTCAAAAAAGAGAATCTTGATCGCTTATATTACTCGCAGACTGCTCAATGCTCTTAGTTATCACACTTTCTTTTTTTGTGAATCTAGGTATTAGCGAGTATAGCTCATATTTCTTAAGGACATCTGAAAAGGTGTCTGGGAAGCCGTCAAACCTCACATCAGCTACATGACTTTTCACGCACGGCACGTCTTTCACAATAGTCGAGACCTCTTTCATCTTGCGGAGTACATTCATAGTTTCTTCGTCGAAGTTCTCTCCCATCTGCTCGATATGACCATACTTCTCGATGAGTTTTGCAGCAGTTTTTGGACCTATCTTGTGGAGTCCTTTGTAGTTGTCCGATGGATCACCCATGAGAGCCTTCATGTCGGCTATGTACTCAGGCGTAACTCCCATTTTTTCTTTCACGTCACCAGGTGCATATAGCTTCGACTTGCCAAATCCGATCTGCGGGGTCAATACAAATACATTCTCGTTCACAAGTTGGAACATATCCTTGTCACCAGTGAAAATGATGATGCGATACGGGTCGCCGGACGCATCTAGTTCTTTTGATAACTGAATAGTTACTGTGCCTATAGCGTCATCAGCTTCATAGTTCGGCGCTTCATATCTTGCGATGTGCGCCGCATCGACAGCCTCTTTCACAAGTGAAAATTGGGCTTTGAGAGCTTCCTCTGTGGGTTTGCGTGTTGCTTGATATTCCTCGACTATTTTCGCGCGAAATGATTCTGTCGGAGTATCGAAACATGCTGCGATGTGCGTGGGCTTGATGTCATTTATTGCTTTGTGCAGAAGAGACAAGTATCCATATAGTGCATTTGTAGGTACACCGCTTTTCGTGGTGAGGGGAGGAATAGCATGATACGCCCGATGAATAAGAGCATGAGAATCTATTACGAGTACAGTTTGCATGAGGGGAGTATAGCTAAGTATCCGCAAGATTTCTATTGCGCAAGAAATCTTCCCAGTAGTGGCGCAAGTTCCCAGGGATGATCGATGAATCTCCTTGGCATAAATGGATTGCCATCAGTATGACACTTAAAATATTGTTTGATCCCAGTAACTAGTTCTGGTACATTAGCTGCATATAATAACCAATCGTCTTTGTCGGTAGGCATAGGGCTAATTGGCTGACCCACACCATAACCTCTACTTCTAAGAAGCTCTTGTGTATATACCTCCTCCCTGCCACCACCAAATATATTTCCATTACGAACTAGCGATGCATATGCAGGACCAATATGATTGAAACCATGTCTCTCTAAGTTTGCTCGTGATCCACCATTCAATGCATTAACTTCTGCAAGAGCCAATGGTTCTGATCTTTGTTTTGGATCTGCACAAGGTATTTCTTTTTGTCTTTTGGCAAATGTGCTATCTTCCAGTCTAAGCAAATATTCCAAAAGGTAAGGCACCCTGTGTTTCATCACTGCGCCTCCTATGCCTAGTCCTATTGCAGGAGTGTCAAGTAACATTCCGATCCAACAAGCCCAAGGTAGCGCCTCTGCGTACGTTCCATGGGTTGGATTTGTAGTCGCAAATCCAATAATATCAGCCACACCAGCATCTACATCCGCAAAAGGATTACCTGGATATCTGTGGTCATGCAGTTGAGCCTTTTCTGTATGAGTCCAGTTTATGTTCGGATCTTTGTACCCAACTAGTAGCACCATTTCGTCGCTGGGCACTTGATCGCTGCTCTCGCGATTAGCGGGAGTGAAACTATTCCCCCAATCATAATATTGCCATGATTGTTCAACGCGACTCCAAGGAGTCAATAATCTATCATGTCCGAACATGAAAGATGAAAGTGCACGGTTGTATGGTGAATCATACAAATTACCCAGCATTCTTGATAGCCTCAATGTAGGATGAACTTTGGTATGCATTGGCGCGTCACGCATCGCTACAGTAGCATCAACGCCTTGAACAAATGGGTAATGTGGTCGATCTTCTTTCGCATGAGGTGGTGGCTTGATGTCAACAAAAAAGGGGTTGACACCTTGAGCTTTCATTCTTTCTATTAGTTCTGGGGTTATGATTTTATCTGGAGGAAAACCCAATATATCACATGCCTCACTATAAGCAGGGTTATATGGTCCCCATTCAATACATTTTCGGTGTTGCAGTTGCGCGCTACAGTGTTCCATTTTTAACTTAAATTTATGTCTTGCGCATTAAATATGTGATTCACTCTCGTGGCAAAGTCTACATGGTGCATAGCGACAATCAGATCCATAGCATCATCTGTAATAGGTGTTAAAGGTGTTAAATCTTCTAAACCCAGAACTTGAGCAAGTCCATCGCCAATTCCTCCTCTTAAGCTTGCTTGAAGAGAAGTCTTAGTGGCAACATATCTATCTCGTGGTGCCTGGTCGTGAGCCCTCTGTGATGGAGGCGTGCCCAGGTCAATACCAATTCTTTGAAATACATTGTGTGTGTGTTCTGCATCAAGGTCATATAGGGGCACCCCTTCTTCGACATGCTTAAAACCATGTCTCAACAAATTGCTTTGTGATGCTTGATTAGCATGGTGCACAATTGCTTGCACAGCTTTTGCGCCTCTTGTTAAAGCAAAGTAATACAAGTGAGCAAGTCTGTGTGGCCATACGGCTTGGCCATAGCCTCTACCCACTGGTCCACGCCTTCTTCCACTTTCGTCCTGTATCATGGTCGGTGCGAACTGCATGCTCACATCATAAAGCCCAGAAACATTGCTTGGCTTGATCGAAGAGTATCCGAATACTCTTTGTGCTGTGTACCCATTACTAGGTTCATTCCAGCCATTTAGCTCATTAATTCCAAGACCATGATTTTGTATTGGTCCTCTTGTTCCAACAAAAATAGTAAGTGATGCATTTGTTGCATCATTAAATGGCGCCAAGAATTGAGTCATTTCTGTTGGCGTTGGAGAAATACCTAGTTTCAATAAGCAAGAGGTTTTTTGTCGGTCGAAGAATATCGGGGCGAGTGTTTCTCTAGTTTTAGGTTCTGCCGCGATGCTACAGAGAACTTCTTGCAATTCACTCGACGTAGGATAAATAAGTCCATCAGGCAATGCGCGATACTCTAGTCCCTGTATATATCGCCAAGGTGAGTTTGGTATTGGGGGTGCTGGGATGTCGGAGTAAAACGGCGAAACACCAACACTCCTTAGCATACGTTCAGCATTTTCAACAGCACCATTACCTATTTTTTCGGCATGCATATATATCTTCTACTTACGAAAGAAAAACCACTCAAGCGGTAGTAATTGTGTAGTTCTATGAAAGGGTATTATACTATAGGCTTTTCACTTTTTCACCCACAATCTTCTCAAACTCTTCTGTGTCCATGTTTTCCGTCTCGAGGAGCTTATCAGCAACCTTGTCCATATATTCGCGCTTGGTCTTTATAAGATCAACTGCCTTGGTATATGCTGTCTCTAGGATTAGCTTTATTTCAGCATCGATCTTGCCTAGAGTGTCCTGGCTTATGCCACTTTGCTCATAGTATGACTTGCCCCACTCTGTCACGTCCATGGTAGGACCGAAGTTTACGGGTCCAAGTGAGCTCATACCAAACTCTGTGACCATAGCACGAGCAATACGTGTAGCCTGGTCGAAGTCGTTGGCAGCGCCAGTTGTGACCTCACTAAATATCACTTCTTCTGCAGCACGTCCTCCCATCATAACAGCTAGTCTCTCGAGTAGGTGGGTCTTGGTCTCGTGTAGTTTGTCTTTGGCTGGTGGAATGAGAGTATAGCCAAGTGCCATGCCACGCGACACTATCGATATGCGGTGAACTGGGTCTGTGTTTGGCTGGAAATGCGAGACAATAGCATGACCTGCTTCATGATATGCAGTGAGCTTGCGATCATAGTCTGACTGAAGTCTTTTTTTCTCTGGGCCGAGCTTCACTTTCGTTGCAGCTTCTTCGATATCACTCATACTTATTTGTGTTTTTTCGGTTCTTGCTGCATATATAGCAGCCTCGTTTAGCATATTTTGGATATCTGCGCCAGAAAAGCCTACAGTTCTATGCGCAACCTTGTCCCAATTGACTGTCTCATCAAACGGTTTTCCTTTAGAATGTATCGCAAGTATTGCCTTTCTTCCTTCGACATCTGGATAGTCGACGATGATCCGCCTGTCAAATCTCCCAGGTCGAAGGAGTGCGGGGTCAAGCAGATCGCCTCTGTTTGTGGCGGCTATTACCATCACATTGTCTGATGTGCCAAATCCATCCATCTCGACAAGTATCTGGTTCAGTGTTTGTTCGCGCTCATCATGTGCCGGCATCACGCCCTGTGAACGAGCTCGACCTATTGCGTCTATTTCGTCTATGAAGATGATAGATGGGGCACTCTTTTTCGCATTATCGAAAAGATCGCGCACTCTTGCTGCACCTATTCCGACAAGCATCTCCATGAACTCCGACCCGGCTATTGAGAAAAATGGTACATTAGCCTCTCCAGCGACGGCCTTGGCAAGAAGAGTCTTCCCACACCCTGCAGGCCCAACAAGTAGCACGCCTTTGGGTGTGCGGGCACCTAGTTTCTTATATTTATCCAAATTCTTTAGGAAATCAACGACCTCTGCGAGCTCCTTTTGGGCCTCGTCTACTCCAGCCACATCCTTGAATGTGATCTTCGTGAGGCTTTTGTTGAATCTCTTGGATTTGTTTTGACCAAATGAGAAGATATTTTCTTGGGCACCTCTCGCCTGTCTGAATATGAAATATATGATACCAACAGTCAGTAGGATCGGTAATATCGCAGCAAGGAAATTCAGGAACATCGTCATTCCTGAAGTGTTTTTGATAGTTATTTTGATTTTTGACAAATCTACGCCCTGGTCTTTGAGTAGTTTTAGGAAACTCTCACCAGTTTCTATTGTAGCTGTAGAGTATTTTTCTTCACTCCCCTTATATTTCACAATTGCTTTGGAGTCAACTACCTCGATACTGTCTATTGTGTTTTTCTTGGCTTCTTGGATGATAGTTGTAATTGGTTTTTCTGGAAATTTCTTACCAAATTCATCAGATACAGTACCCCAGAGGGATGAAATTATCATGATAGCGAGTATTGCTATGAAAACTGTTCTTATATCAAACTTGAGATTGTACTTGCGGACTTTCATCTTTATACCGTTTTTTGGTTTTGAGTTTTGTTTTGCAACTGCCATAAGGCGCAAATTGTAGCACAAATGGCTGACAAGTGCTAAGTCAGAGAATGTCTGGCTAGTAACATAGTTGACAGGAGTCAACATAGTCGACAGAGGTCAGGCGACAGTAGTCAGTAGACAGTTGACAGAGAAAAAACAAAAGATATGTTTGACAGTAAATTGGACTAACAATACACTTTTTCCTGACACCTGTCTACTGTCAACTGACGTCTATTTATCAACATTTGGTACAATATAGCCCGTTATGAAAACCTTTCTTCTAGATGAGATCGAAGTAAATGTAATGGAAATTGTTGATATTCTCCGTGACGGAGGTCTAATTGTCGCTCCATCTGACACAAGCTATGGTCTTCTTGTTGATGCCACAAACAGAAAGGCAGTCGAAAAGTTACTCAAGCTCAAGGAAAGACCGCCTGGCAAAGCAGTATCTGTTTTTGTAAATGGTCTGCCCATGATGGAGAAATATGTAGACGTCACAAGACTCACAAAAGCGGCTAGGGAGCTGTTGCCCGGATCGTATACGATTGTACTTCCATCACTTTGTAAGGTGGTACCCCTACTTGAAGCCGAGGACGAAACGCTTGGAGTGAGACACATTGATAGTGTTCTGGTGAATAGAATTGTGGATGTGCTCGGAGTGCCTGTTACAGCGACTTCAGCAAATGTTTCTGGTAAAAGTGCAGCCTATTCACCTACTTCATTTCTCAATCAATTGTCTGATAAGAAGAAGTTACTTGTTGATGCTATCATAGACGGGGGCGAGCTACCACACAATCCACCATCTACAGTGATAGGTTTCACCGGTAAAAAGCCGAAGGTAATCAGGGCCAACACCCAAAACTATATTTATCGTAAGCTATACGCGTCAGGTGACATAATGCAGACAGGTGAGGTAGCAGACGAAGTCAGATTGCTTCTTGACAGGCTTGCTAAGAGCACCGCCGTAATCATACTGCTTGATGGGGAGCTGGGGAGCGGCAAGACAACGTGGACCAAGTTTTTTGCCAAAACGTACGGACTGACGAAAATTGTATCACCGACTTATAACTACGAGAACGAATATAAAGTAGATGACGATGAGGCAAAGCAGAAAATATTCAGGCACTTCGATTTGTACAATGTCTCAACAAGCGAGGATATCGAGAATCTGAGACTTGATAGATGTCTAGATGCCAATTCGCTGAATGTGATTGAGTGGCCTTCGCAGATAGACAAAAGACATCTGGAGCGTTTTGCGCAAAAGTCATATCTCATCAGGATTCACTTCGAATATGTCGATGAGACGACGAGGGAGATAACTGTGTATCATAATTAGGTTGTAGGTTGTAGGTTGTAGGTTGTAGGGGGTAGGGGGGAGTTATGCTTATTGTGGACTGTCAGCTGACAACTGACAACTATATTTATATGAATATCCTAGCCATAGATACATCCGCTGATGAGACATCAGTGGCCATCACAAATGGTAGGAGAGTGTTGTCGTCTGTCATATCAAGTCAGATAAAGACGCACAATGAGTGGGGTGGCATCGTCCCATCTATCGCCAAATTGGCACATGCAGAAAGAATAGACAAAGTCTGCGAATCTGCAATAAGAAAGGCACATCTCAAAAATGGAATAAAAGATATCGGGGCAATCTCCGTGACCTATGGACCTGGTCTTTCTATTGCGCTTGAGATCGGCATAAACAAAGCAAAAGAAATAGCAGGTCTACTAGACATCCCTCTTTATGCTGTAAACCATATGGAGGGACACCTCTTCTCACCTTTTGTCCAAAATTCATCAGGCAACCCAAGTCACAATATTGAGTTTCCATTTTTGTCACTTCTTGTATCTGGTGGCCATAC
>CAZATL010000002.1:0-12564 GCA_964488055.1 uncultured Gammaproteobacteria bacterium
GTTTTTGTTTTTGCAATTGCCAACCTTCTTATTACCCGCATAGGCGGTGCAGAAGTTTTGTAGTAACAAAAATCAAAACAAGCCCCGCCAAATAGGCGGGGCTTTTTGGTATGTACCCATAAAATGAGAAAAAATATATTAGCAATTATCACAGCTCTCCTTCTTATCGCCCAAGGCGGTGGAGGTTGATGTGGTGATAAAAACTGCAAAAACCAACCCCGCCAAACAGGCGGGGTTTTTTAGTTATTAATTGTATTTAAAAATTTTATTATGAGAAGTAAAGAAAAAACTTTTCCAGATGGCGAGCGATACTACGGAGCTGATCTATTGCATGGACTGCCGACAAAATCTGTTGTAGCTGTGCCAAAGATGAACGTTGTTGGATCAAAGGCTACTCAATATGAAGGCAGAACATTCGCAAATGGTGGAGTTACGGTTGTAAGTAGGCAAAATCCTGTAGAAGCTGCAGTAAATATGGCCATAAGACGGGGCACGACAATGCTGGAGATTGGTGATTATGAACCAGATGATGGATATGACCTGGTACATAGGTTGGGAAGACAATTGCCAAAAGTGTGGGTTGATGGAGTTGAGATGTCTTGTGATAATTTGGGACCAATTGGTGTTGTAGCCAGCATTGCGAGACAAAAAGGAGCAAGACGAATGGTTACGCATGAAATAGATGGCAGATTGCCAGAAATTGCTAAGAGGATGGGGCTAGAGCTACATGAAGATGCAGAAAAATTTGCTGAGCTTGGCACAAAAAGTGGTCTCAATAGCGCCCTATATGACTATTGGCAAGCCCACCCAAAATCTGTTTTGAGACCATTTGGGTTGAACGTAAGAAGTCTTGGCGATGTGCTTTCAGAGGTTCAAAGATTAAGATCCAGTGGAGTTGGAACATATATAAAACTGGACAATGTAGGTGGCATAGTGGCTGCTGGTGGCGAAGGTCACCTAGCTGTACCTCTAGATATGGATATTTCAGATGTTGCTAGAAAAATAAGGAGCATGAGTGGAGATGGTGAGTTTGTCACAGGTGTAGCGCAGATGATGCTCACTGATTATAAGGTTCTATCGCTTTCAAGCGGCCGGCTAGCAGACGGGAGGTATGTGGCATATGAAGCTCATGAGCAGACAGTAGATGGTAATACTGCAGATGGAGCAAAGCCCATAACGGATAAAGTAATGTTTGATGATTTGTGGACCATGTGGCAAGACATAAAAGATTTTTATCAACAACATGGCATAACTGGAGATCAAAATCTGAACGCGATGTGTTTGTCTGAGTCAGATTATGTCACTGCATGTCAGCTTTATGGGGAGTCAAATGTGGCGAGAATGCTAATGGTCGATTTTAATTATAGAGCTATATCTGGCACCAAGAATGCCATGTCTAGACATCAAGAAGACACTGGCAGAAGATTTAATTTTAATTTTGACTTCAGATCAAGAGGAATAAAAGTGGCACCAGCTTTTGCTGCCAATCCGCACCTTATGTTTGCTGCTGGAAAAGAGGTTGGCTTAAGTGCTGGGATAGGCGGCAATTTTACGGTAGTAAACATGGGTACATTCACACCAAAGGCAGTTGTAGAAGCACATAGTGGAGGTAGAAGATTAAAAACACAAGTAATTGCCCAAGTCGCAGACGCATCCAAAAAAGTTGATATGTACGAGTCTATGCTTGGTGATAATGATCTGGCATATTCACTTGCGACAGGACGTGGCCTACCCATACATCCCTCCATGTGAGATCGACGGCATGAAGCATGCAGACATAAAAAGAAGGGTTTATACTGGAATGCAAGAAGTTTTAAGTTACAATGGAAGAAATGAAAAAAAACAACCTAGAGCTATACACGGCCGTATATGGGGATACGGTAGCGGTACCAATATATGAATTTGGCAAAGGTGCCAAAAACATATACATCCAAGGTGGCGTCCACGGTGGTGAGGTCACATATTTCATCCTCCACAAGGTAGCCAAGTATTTGGAGAGTGTTGAGACGGAGCTTGACTCTGTGGTCACAATTGTTCCCATTTGCAACCCGGTTGCTTGGAATCAGCGGGTTTATTACTACACAGTTGGCAAATTCGATCTTTACAAAGGTAAGGATTGGAATAGAAGCTATCCTGGAAATGAGACTACCCTATCAGCTAGGATAAGCAAAAAGATATTTGATATTGCCAGCAAACATAATGTAGTTCTTGATCTTCACACAGCTAGAGTGAGTAAGCCATATCCTATATATATGTCTCAAGATTCAAAACCTGTGATAGAGGTGCTAGATTTCAAATACAACTATTGCATTGATGCGACACTTGGGGAAAATAGTGTTTTTTTTGGGACACTAAACGATGCCTTGGTAAAGAAGGGTGTGAAAGAAGTCACGATCGAATGTGGATCTCATGACAACTTTGATCAGGAATCTGTAGACGTTGTATTTGAGGCGATCAAGAGGCTCATAGACACGATGTGTCTCAAAAAGAAAAGTCCAAAATCAAAAGAAAATGTCCAGTACCAATTTGATAAAGTTGTGACACTCTTCAGTCCAATGTCGTGTTTCGCAAATTATATCGTGTCACCCCATACTCAAGTCAAAAAGGGACAAAAACTTGCAACGTTTTTTCCATCCAATAACCTGGTCGAGAAGATAGACTATCTGGCTCCATTTGACGGTCTAGTCTTTGAGCTCCCCAGGACACATATACTATGGGAGGGCGATGAGCTATTTAAGATAATACCAGTCGAATCCATCACAAGTTTAAACTAATTTATGAAACAAATAAATTCAGCCAAAAGATACAAAGCTATAGGTCCATATAGTCAGGCCATCGTTAGTGGAAACATGCTTTTTACTTCAGGCGTAATTGGAGTGGACGGGAAAGGTGAACTTGCTCAAACGCTCGAAGACCAAGTCAATGAGGTTTTTCAAAATATCAAAAGTATTCTCTCTGAAGAAAATCTCACCCTTGCAAATGTTGTAAAAACCACTTGCTTCTTGTCAGACATGAATGATTTTGCGGTATTCAACAAACTTTACGAGGCAGAGTTTGGCACAAACAAACCAGTCAGATCCACAGTACAGGTAGCAAGACTCCCAAGAGATGCAAAGGTAGAAATAGAGGTCATCGCAGAGAAATCATAAGAGATATTGTTTATAAAGTTCGTAAAGTCTGTAAGGTTTATAAAGATAGTGTGTGAAATGTTGGGAAAGTGATATGATTAACACTTATTAGTAATATTTGTAATATATATGCAAGATCAGTCACAAAATGATGTTTGTAAGGTGTGTGGTGCCCCACTTTCCGCAGTTGAGACGACATCAACTGGCAAGAAGCTCCAAAGATGTAGTAAAGGGTCATGGAATAGAGAAACAAGATCTGTCGATGGATGTGCATATGTGAAATGGATTCAGGACCCCCCAGAGTCACTAGACGAAAAATGCCCAAAGTGTGGAGCAAACCTTATCCTTCAGACAACAAGATATGGCAAAAAAATGAAAAAGTGCTCCGCAGGCGGATGGGACAGGGAAGCAAAAAAGCCAACAGGTTGTGACTACGTAAACTGGATGGATGAAAAGCAGCTGCTTGACGAAGAATGCCCCAAGTGTGGTGAGAAGCTTGTCATGACAAAAACTACCAAAGGCAAGAAACTCAAAAAATGCTCCACAGCAGGATGGGATAGTAAGAACAAGATAGCTACAGGGTGTGATTATGTAGAATGGATAAATGCAAATAAGGAAAAAGTTGCTCCATCTGATTCTGCGCCAAACGGCGACGAATCAATGCCGGATTTTGAAGTGTGATAATAAATTAGAGCAAAGAGCAAAGAGCAAAGAGCAAAATTGCGTCATCTCGCGGAGCACCACGCAGTCCCGATAGCTATCGGGGACTACATGAGCGATAAGCGAATGGGTGGAGAGATCTCTCGTTCCATGCTATCATAGACTGATTATGGTTTTGACCATCACCTATGGTACATGCTGTGAAAATGCCAAAAAAGAAAGCACTGCTTCTTGAGAATATAGATGAGCTCGCAATAAAGAGACTTAGAGACTCTGGTTTTGAAGTAAATACAAAAACTTATGCACTATCTGAAGACGAGCTCATGCAGGAGCTAAAAAACGGCTATTCATTACTTGGTATAAGATCCAAGACGCAGATCACAGCAAAGTCGATATCGAAGGCCACAAATCTTCTGTCTATTGGTGCATTTTGTATAGGAGTCAACCAGATAGACTTAGAAGTTTGTTCAAAGCGTGGAATAGCAGTTTTCAACGCTCCATACAGCAATACAAGGTCTGTGGTGGAGCTCACGCTTGGTCAGATCTTCATGCTTCTTCGGCGTGCAACAGCCAAACATATGCTGCTACAAAAAGGCATATGGGACAAATCATCTGCTGGCTGCTTCGAAGTGAGAGGTAAGACATTGGGGATTGTCGGATATGGAAATATCGGTTCACAACTGTCTGTGCTTGCAGAGAATTTGGGGATGAAAGTAGTGGCATATGATGTCGCAGAAAAGCTTATGCACGGTAACGTACAAAAAGTATCGACACTTGATGAACTCTTGATTATGTCTGACATAGTCACACTCCATGTTGATGGAAGAAAATCAAACACCAATCTTATCTCAAGACGCGAGCTTACGCTTATGAAAAAGGGGTCATATCTCATAAACACAAGTAGAGGTTTTATAGTCGATCTCGTGGCGCTCGAAGAGTACATCCAAAAGGGGCACTTGGCTGGCGTGGCGCTTGATGTGTATCCAGTTGAGCCAAAAGGGACAGGAGAGCTTTTTCTTTCGTCGCTCCGAACATACCCAAATGTCCTCTTGACCCCACATATTGGAGCAGGTACGCAGGAGGCACAGAGAAACATTGGTGAGTTTGTTGCCGGCAGATTCCTCGAATATCTCAAGCTTGGTGATACCACCCTTTCTGTGAATATGCCAAGTGTCAGACTTGAGAAATCATTTGACAAAAATAGAACGCGCATCGTCCACATTCACAAAAATGTACCGGGTATAATGGCATCCCTAAACAAAGTATTTGCAAGTAATAGGATAAATATTCTGGCACAAATACTAGAAACTAATAAGGATGTTGGATATTCCATCACAGAAATCGCAGTAAAAACAAGTGACAAGCTTATTAATAAGATCGAAGGAATACAAAACACAATAAGGGTGAGGAAGGTTGGTTTATAAGGTTATATAGTTTATAAAGTTTGTAAGGAAGGGAAACTGTAGTAATATTCTTCGAGCGAAGCGATTAGCGTAGTTGAGAAGTCAGGAACTGATAAGAACAGCCAGTTAGCGTAGTTCTCGCTTCCGCCAGTCGGCGGACACTCGAACCATATTCAATATGGTTTATAAGGATGAACTACTTTAGGTATTTTTTGAACTTTATAAACTTTATAAACCTTAAGAACTTTATAAACTATTACCTATGAAACCCATTTTTTTCACTGTCGGCCCCACACAAACACACAAAAACTTCGAGAAACACATGATGCTTGTCTTGAGACAAGACATCGCATCCATGTCTCACCGTAGCAAGACATTTCACCAGCTTTATGAAAAAGTAGACAAATCACTAAAGAGTATTTGGAAAATTCCCAAGGACTACAAAATATTGTTTTTTTCGTCAGCAACTGAAGTCTGGGATAGACTCGCCCAAAATTGCGTGGATACAGAATCACTACATTTCATAAATGGTAAGTTTGGTGAAAAACACGCGCAAACTATTGAATCGTACGGTAAGAAAAGTACTAGAATTGAAAATCAGCTCATTGATACAGATCTGATAAAAAGTACCTTGAGCGCAAGGAAAAAATATTGCGAATATATTGCATTCACTCACAACGAATCGAGTACTGGGGTCTCTGTGCCAATCCAAGCAATCCATGCTGTGAAAAAAATATCACCAAATACTTTGGTTGTCGTGGATGCTGTATCCTCTGCCCCACTACCCAAGTTCGACTTCAAGGTGATTGATGGGGTATATTTCTCTGTACAGAAGTGCCTTGGATTGCCAGCTGGCTTAGCCGTGCTTGTAGCTAGTCCAGAACTTATTGAGAAAAGTATAAAAATAAAAAAGGAAAAAAGTATAACTGGATACTATAGATCGTTTGACACTATGATGAAGTCGTATAGTCTCTGGGAGACATATGAGACGCCAAATGTGCTTGGTATATTCCTTCTCTCAAAGACGCTTGACGACATGGCAAGAGAAGGCGTCACAAGCATCAGAAACAGCGTGAAGCAAAATGCGAAATCAATCTATGACTTCTTCGACATACATCCATATGTGAAGCCTGCAGTGAAAGACAAAAGGTTCAGATCAGACACTGTCATTGTCCTTGATACTGGGATAAAGACTGACCTGATAAAAAAAAGACTAGCCAAAGAAGGGCTGATAGTGGGCTCTGGTTATGGAGACCACAAGAAAGACCAGATCCGTATAGCCTGCTTCCCACAGCATGCAAAACATATTATAAAATTGCTTTCCAGTGAAGCGTGGAAAACCTAATACCTGGATTCTTCGGTCGCTACATAGTGGCTCCTTCAGAATGACGAAATAATCACGGTGTCATGTTGAGCCTGCCGAAACATGACATGTCACACACTCGGCAAGCTCAGTGTGACAGATACCTCGCAGTTCCACTGCAAGATTGTTCATTTACATCCATGCGTCAAAAATATATGCTACTTTCCTCCAAGGCATGGGGTGTGTGAGGGGTCAAAATCACTTGTAACGAAGACTCTCGCCTCTGCGACAATCCTTATTGGGTCAGAGTCTGTGCAAAGTGGATTTCTTACATGTGGTGACACTGTTTCTACTCTCCATTCTGGGATGGTCACACCCTCGCAAGTCTCTCTTAACTTCTCGCTACACTTGCAGCACCTTGCAAATAGACAGCCCTGAATTGAAGTTTTTATTGCAGGCACCCTCAAGTAAGACGTGTCTTCATCCCCCTCCACTTCTGGTATTTCGTCCACGAAACTATCAGTATATGCAGTAATCTTCACACTCCGATATCCGGATTTTGCATAAGTATGGATATTTGGTAGCGAAAAATCAGCTTCCAATATGTGATCATTTTACACCCATTTCTGTTTCAATATCAATTGACTTCGTCTAAACACTGAAGCTTTTTGAAGTTTGGCAACTCATTTGATTAGAAGGTATGTGTTCGCCATCATCCCACGGAGTAATTTGGAAATGAAATCTCATCCTTCCACCACCTGATCCACCTTGAGTCAGCTTGCAGGCATTTCTCGAGCTACAACCTCCGCACAATTTTTTTTTAACAATAGAGTATATGCTTCCTGATATGCCACATTCCGCAAATGTATTGCCTTCTACGGGCACTGCTACTACAAACTCACCCTGCGAAATCGCTGGCTTAGCTGGATATTGAGTTAATTCAGACAATTCAGTCTGTTCAATTAGAAGACTTGTCATTTAAATATGTGTATATTTGAACAACTTACGCTCCCATGGTATCATCCTCACTATATATGTCACAAGATAAATCACTCTCAAACCTCTTTGCTCCAAGATCAGTCGCTATTATAGGTGCAAGTGCCGATTATCACAAGGTAGGGCATCTGGTTGCAAAAAACATGGTGCTGCAGGGATATTCTGGTAATATGTTTTTCGTGAACGTGAAAGGTGGAGACGTGCTTGGCAGGAAGACTTACAAGACATTTTCCGACTTGCCAGAGGTTGTGGACGTGGCTGTCTTTGCCACTCCAGCCGAGATTACACTGTCTGAGCTTGAGAACAATTCACACAGATTCAAGTCGGCCGTGATACTGGCAGCGGGATTCAAGGAAGAGCACCACGATCAAGCTGCTAAAAACGAGACTAGACTTCAAAAGATAATAGATGATGGCAAGACCATATTCCTTGGGCCAAACTGTGCAGGTTTTGCGAATCCTCACGTTGGGGCAAATGCCACCTTCCTACCAGGTCCAATACCAAAGGGAAATATTGCTTTTGTCTCGCAGTCTGGAGCACTAGGAAGCGTGATGATAGATTATCTTTCAGATCGCACAGATGCTGGATTTTCATTTTTCGCTAGTCTCGGGAATAAGTCGCAACTCACAGAGTCAGAAGTGCTTGAGTATCTTGCCGAAGACACACATACGAAAGTGGTTGCCATGTATCTGGAGGACGTGAAAGATGGTGAGGAATTTATGAGAACGCTTACCAAAGTCTCCCTAAGAAAACCAGTCATCATATATAAGTCAGGATCAAGCGCGAAAGGTGCTGCTGCTGCAGTCTCGCACACAGGTAGTCTCGCGGGGGACGATGCAGTGTTTTCGGCTGCTGTTACGCAGTGTGGTGCAATAAGAGTTGAGACGCTCCAGGAATTCTTCGGACTTATCGAGATCTACTCACATGGCGTGGCACCCAAGAGCGATGATTTCATTGTCATTACAAATGCAGGAGGGGGAGGTGTGATAGCAGCAGACACAATCGAAAAGTATAATCTCAAGCTTGCGAAGTGGCAGATTGATGCAGATGGAAAGCCACAAATAGCACTAAATCCGTTTGATGTGCGAGGTGATGCTGACTCACAGAAATTCCTAGATGCTATCACAAACACAAAGGATGAGAAGGTCGGAGGTGTGATAGTGATAGTCACTCCACAAGCAAATACGCAGATTGAGGACACGGCCAAGGCCATATCTGGCATATCATCAGCTCTCCCCCATCCAATATATCCAATGTTTCTTGGCAAGTGGTCACAAGATCAGGCCACGCGTATTCTACAGCACAACAATCTTCCAAGCTTTTCGTCTGTTGAGATACTTGTCAGATCACTGAAAAAGGCTGTGTTACGCCGCCAGATAGTCGGGATTCTCCAAGATCTTGTTGTAGTAGATCGCGAAACGAACCTTAGTAAAGAAGTACCAACAACTAATAAGCTCGAAGAAAGAGTGTTGACTCTATCAGAGTCTTACGAACTTCTTGAAAAAAACAATATCCCAATGCTCCCCTATTATATAGTGCATTCGCATGACGAACTAAAAGCTCTTGAAGGTAAGCTCAAGTTCCCTGCAGTAGCAAAGGTCTCAAGTGAGAAGCTCACGCACAAGACAGATGGTGGAGGTCTTATACTAAACATATGTACATTCGACGAACTCAAGCAACATTATCAAAGATTTTTAGACCGTGGATTTGAGACTATACTTATCCAGCAGCAAATAGGGGGCCTTGAGTTTCTGCTGGGTAGCAAGCGCGACAAGACATTTGGGCCAGTCATCGTATTTGGGCTTGGTGGAATCATGACAAATCACTTGAAGCAGGTCGTCCAAATGGTAGCGCCAATGGACAGAAGTGTGTTTGAGGAAATCATAACTAATACTCCACTAAAGGTATTTCTCGATGGTTTTCGAGGATTTCCGCCAGTCACGACTGACAAGCTGTATGTACTTTTGGCAGCAATGCAAAATATTATGTTGAATGACCACTCGATCACAGAGATAGATATGAACCCCGTGATCTATGGGCGTGATGGAAGCTATCTAGGTGTCGATGCGAGAATAGTGAGAAGCATTGAAAGCTGAAATAAGAAAATCAATCAATCTTATAACCTTCACCCCTACATGTTTTGATGCAGTCATCATGCAGACCGATGTCGTGTAATTTTCTCCTCAATCTTTTTATGAGTTGCTCTATAGCCCATTCAGAATATTTTTCTTCAGCCTCTCTTCTCCAAATTACTTCCGCTATTTCATCGCGACTAATGATGTGACCAGGCTTGTCGAGCAATTTCTTGAGTACCTGATTTTCCTGTGATGTGAAGGAATGCCTTAGGTTTATTTTGTTAAGATGTATGTCGCCATCGCTCAAGGTAAGATGCATTTTTGACGTGTTATTCTGCAAATACTTGAGTAGGATAGGGATACAACAATGACCGCTTTTCAACAAGCCAATCGAACTCAAATATTTGGTCACTGTTTGGTTGTGATTACTATTTCCTGTTAGGACAGCGAGCTCATCTTCATTGAATGATTTTGCAATAATGTCTACTCTAAAGCGAAGACCTGGTAAATCAATGAGTGAGTCAAGATCTGTTTTTGGATCGTTACGATAATCTCTAAAGGCTTGTGTAAGTAACCATATTTGACCCGAACATTCTCTGGCGATGCGATTGATCACCGTCTTTGGGACTTTCTTCATTTGCCAAATACCTACTAAATACTCTAGGTACTTTCTAGCTTCCTCTTCGTCAAACATCGGGTAGTAGTATATCTGCGAATATATAGTTTTTGCTCTTAAAATTTTTATATTTTCTTCAGCATGGATGTTTGATTCAAAGAAAAAAACGATGTGTGTTCTGGCTGACGACCGTTGAAGAGCAACGAGTTCTGATATTAGGCTAAAGTTTTTGCTTATAAGACAGTGCTTCGCGTTTGTTATAAGAATATTTAGATTATCTTTACCAAGAGTGTAGCCGAGAGACAATATATATTCTTCGATATTTTTTATATCATCCATACCAACATCCAGGTCTACCGCTACAAGTGGGCACGCAAACCTCTCTTTGTAATTTTGCATAATTTGTCTTACTCTGAAATGGGTTCCATTGTGAGGCGGAGAAATGACTACGCTAGGGTCTGGAGAGCTAAAAAAAATTTGCAGTTTTTCTACTAGCTGCAGAAAACTGGATGAAACGTAATATGGGTATTTGTAGCTATCGCTCGTAGCCATGTCAACATTGTATCAATTATTAGCAAATCTGACTATAGATTGTCAGGATTAAGGTCAGGTAAGCACAACTACTCATATATACACTATAAATCATTAATAATTATTTATCCAAATACTTATGTACACATACATGAGCTACAAAAGTTATCAAGAGGGCGACAAGACTTCTTTGGAAAAATATTATGAAGTCAAAAAGCAGAGTGATGCAGACGAAGATAGTATAGAGTACCTCGAACTTGCTGTGATAGTCCAAGACTTCCTAATGCACATAAATAGCCCACATAGTAACCCAATATGCATCTGTGATAAGTGTTCGGATTATCAAAGAAGGATAAGTCAGCTCGACAGAAGTATTAAAAATTAAAACTATTTCGAATATTGTCAAACTACTAGTCACGAAAAATATGCAGTTTAACAAAAAGACATAAATTCATGATATATTCGGCCATTAACAGGCGACTGTTATTAGTACATTTCAAATCCTATGATTCAGTCCTCGAAGTATAACTATTCGTATACTTGTTGGAAGAGTCTCATTAATAAACCAATTTTCAGAGAAACTGCGTGTCATAATCACTGCGATAAAGAGATGTCTCACTTATTTAGCGCCTACGACATGGATGGGACAGAGATAGAGGTACTCGACTTCATTTACTCATTTGTCAGAATGACTAAACCAAAGAAGATACTTGAGACAGGAACATGGAAAGCATATGGCACAATAGCTCTAGCAACGGCGATAAAAGACAATGGGTTTGGCCATCTTACAACCATAGAAGTAGATCCTATACTTGCTGAACAAGCTAGTAAAAAATTATCAAAGCTCAATCTGGATAGGCATGTTACGGTCGTGTGTGCCCCATCACTTCAGTACATTAGTGAGCTAAATAAAAGTATAAATGGAAGGTTTGACTTTTCGTTTTTCGATAGCACAAGAACCGATAGGCCAAAGGAATTTCAAGCTTTATTAAAAAGAGATCTGTTAAGTGGTATCGCGTCATTTCATGATACATCACGCACCCGTATAGAAAATCATGAAGGCAAGGATGGCATCCAAAGCAAATATGTAAGGGAGCTAGACAAGCTCGAAAAAAGGCACGCGAAAGGGTCTCTAGAGTTTGCGCTATCTAGGGGCCTCCGAGTCTTCCAGCTGTGATCATCATGTGGCAATGAGTATCTGGAATTAAGTATAAAGCATGATGTATGAAGTATTACGTCTATTCAAATATCTTGCCGACTTTGCTATAAAGTGATCCCTTTAGATAAATAAAATCCTTGGGGCGGATAATATTCATAATTTCTTTTTTGGCATCTGCCACGGTATCGTAATAGTGGACTTCGATGGTACCAGACTTTGCAGCCTCTATAGCAACAAACTTTTGCATTTTTCCTGCACACACTATCACGTCGACTGGTAATCTTACCAAGAGCCTCCCAATATTCCTATGCTCGTCCTCGGGCTTTTCAAGCTCTCCCATGTCTGCCATGATTACAATTTTTCTTCCTTTTTGATAACTTATATTAGCAAATGTCTCAAGTCCACCTGCTGTAGAGACTGGATTTGCACGGAGCGAATCATTTAGGATGAGTGTGTCACTTGGACCAGTTTCTATGCTCATTCGTCCCTTGAGTGGCAAAAGATTCTCAAGTGCTCCCTGGTCAAAATGATCTGTGAAATATGGGCTCAGGATTTTTAGTATGCAGTAGATGGCAGTGATATTTGCTGCGTGGAATGTGCCTATTAGCTTGGTTTTTATGTGAATGGTTTTTGAGGTTTTATTTGCCATGTCATTCTGGCCTCGTCCAGAATCAGACATGGCAAACGAATCAT
>CAZATL010000002.1:12664-23102 GCA_964488055.1 uncultured Gammaproteobacteria bacterium
TTTACATTCTCAAATGACTTCATGTGAGCTTCGTCGGAGTGAACTGGGCTCACACCTGTGATGATGGCTACGTCTGGTTTTACGATATTAAGATGAAAGTCCATCTCATTTAGTTTGTCTATACCGAGTTCAAATATTGCGTAGTGATGATATGGCCTTACTTTTAGAGCTGTAATTGGCACGTTGTAGATAGTGTCAAGATTCACGTCAGTCACAACTACCGGACGAAGAGTAGAAATCATTGCATAAAGGCCTTGTGATACCGCAGTCTTTCCTTGGCTGCCAGTTATTGCAATTTGTGTGACACCAGTCCTCGACAGCCAAAGCCTTGCGATGACCCTTCGAGTAGAATGGAATAAATATTTAATAATTTGCATACTTCCAAACAATAGATTCCGGACAAAGCTGACGCAATTCCGGAATGACAATATTGTAAATAATAAACTTTGCTCTCTTATCTCTGTTCACTGTTAACTGTGCACTGTTCACTATTTTAGTTATATGAACCTCGGTACTTCCAGTCTGTATTTTGAGTATGTATCATCGAAATGGCTTTGTAGCTTTTTTTCCTCTTCTCTTATCATAAGGTAGAGATGTAGGTACAAAAGGAAACTAAACAGTATAAAGACACTTTTTAGTGCTATTGCCATGCCAAAAGAGATAAGTATTATCCCGACATATATCGGGTTTCTCGAATAACTGAATGGGCCTGTTTTGATAAGCAAGAGATCTTGGTCGCCATTCAGCTTACCAGGTATATTCCAGCTTCTTCCCATGCTAAACCTTGCCCACACAGCTATCCACACGCCAAGTGTGAAGAGCGTCAGTCCGAAAGCCCTTATTGGAATATCAGGATCAACTCCGAGTGGGAAAAAGAGGCCAGATACTAGATGGAGTAGGTTGAGAATCGATTGCAAGAAGAATGTCATTCTGGCACTAAGGATTAGTCTCATTTTATTCTCTACCACAGCTGTATACACCCACGTTGTGTTCACAACTATATATCCAACACATATGTAGATAAGTACAAAAAATATAGGTTCCATGATTACTTTTTGGTTAGAATATACTCGCCGTTTTTTACATCTTTTACCTCATATCCGAGGTCTGATATCATCTTTCTATATTCGTCAGCTTTCGTATAATCTCTTGATAATTTTGCACTTTTTCTTTTCTCTGCGAGATCAAGCACCTCATCTGGTATCTGCGATGTCGCCACTTTCAAATTGTCGGCCAGACGCGCAAAAGACAATCCAAGGACGCTCCCAAACTCATCAAAAAGCATTCTCATTACTCTGTCTCTCACGTATGGTTCTGATGCTAGTTTGCTTATCACAGCCAGTGCCCTGGGTGTGTTAATATCTTCAGTTAAGGCAGCCTTGAACTCATCACGATAATGTCTTATATAGTCATCTTCAGACTTTTCAGCATTGCCCTGGGTTCCATCATATGTTTCTTCAGATAGCTTGATATATTGCATCAAAAGACCTATCAAATACTTTTGCGAGGCTTTGAGTGCATCCCAGGTGAAGTTCATCTCGCTTCGATAGTGGCTTTGCAAGAAAAGAAGTCTCAAGGCAATAGGGTCAAAGCCCTTTGCCACAACATCATCAATCGTTAGGAAATTGCCAAGGCTTTTGCTCATCTTCTGGCTCTCGACTGTCAGGAAGTTGTGATGTATCCAGCACTTCACAAATGGTTTCTCGCCTGTCGCACATTCTGACTGTGCGATTTCGTTAGTATGATGTACTGGTATGTGGTCTATGCCGCCAGTGTGAATATCGATTTTGTTGCCAAGATACTCCGTGCTCATGGCCGAGCACTCTATGTGCCACCCTGGGAAGCCATCTCCCCAAGGGCTACTCCAGTGCATGGTGTGATCTGCGAATCTCCCCACGCGTTTGAACCAGAGAGCAAAGTCTGCTGGATGCTTTTTGTCCTTATCTTCATGCACATCAGATCTGACCGCCACCTTCTTGTCCTCGACTTTTTGGCCTGTGAGTATGCCATAGTCTTTGTCTTTTGAAACGTCGAAGTACACAGCCTCACACGTCTCGTATGTATAGCCTCTTTGCTCAAGTTGACTCACCATCTTTATCATCTGTTTGATGTGGTCTGTAGCTTTGCAGGTAGTTGTGGGAGCCTCGACATTCATAAGTTTCATCGAATGGTCAAAGTAGTCTGTGTAATACTTGGCAACCTCCCAGACAGTTTTACCAGTTCTTTTTGCGCCTTTCTCTAGCTTGTCCTCGCCAGCATCTGCGTCATCTGTCAGATGCCCCACATCTGTGATATTCATGACATGGTTCACATCGTATCCAAGATACTTGAGTGTTCGCTTTATCACGTCATCCATCACATATTTACGCAGATTGCCTATCTGTGGGTAGTCGTAGACTGTTGGACCGCAGCAATACATCTTCACAACATTTTTGTCATATGGTTGGAAATCCTCGACCTTGCGGGTGAGGGTGTTGTAAAGTCGCATAATGGGAGATATTGTACTAGAAAAAGAGGGTGTAGGGGGTAGGTTGTAGGGTGTAGATAAATCGACATACATTACACAAGACTCGTTATTTGCGTATAATGATTTGCAAACTATGCCGAAGCCGAAAAACGAAACTAAAGATCGTGACATGACTGTGGATATCCTACGCGCTCTCTCGATCATCATCATGATGGTGATTCATGTAAATGCATACTATTTGAAAGACAAGCTCACTCTTTTTGTCTGGAGCTACGGTCAGTGGGTGGTGCCAGCATTTGTACTCTGCTCATTTGCTGTTGGGTCATATGATGTCAGTACGCTTTGGGACTATCTGAAATACCTCAAAAAAAGATTAATGAGACTACTTGTGCCTTACTATATTTGGCTTGGTGCAAATATCATCCTCATTTTTGTCGTGACGAAAAAAATGGTCAGCATTGAATATCTTGTGAAAAATATTATCTTCACAGGTGGTAGTGACTTCAACTGGCTGGTGTTACTTTTCATTTACTTCACTATCTTTGGGCCATTCATAGCATATTGCGTATACAAGAAGCCCATGCTAGGCATATTAACCATGCTTGTTGGGATTACTTTGAGTAGCGTCATTTTCCTCGATCAATCGCAGTGGAATAAGAGCTTCAGGATCACAATGTTGTTGCCCTGGCTTGCGATCACGGTTGGGCTGCTCTTTTTCTTGCGACTTATGCGAGAGAAGAAGTATAAGCTTGTCTCTCTACTCCTTCTTATTTGCATGTTACTTTATTACTTTATTCACATATTGTTTCTTCTACCTCGTGGTATGAGAGGCGACTTGTATTTTCACAAATATCCGCCAAATATTTATTTCGTACTCTTTTGTCTTTGGACGACACCAGTGGCATATGTCGTCTCGTTATTTCTCAATAGGTTTTTGGGAGGGGTTGAGATATTCAAGAAGATTATTTTGTATGTTAGTATCCACTCATATGAGATATTCTTTGTCCATACACTTGTACTTTATGTGATCGACAAGGTTATCACAGTCAAGAATCTTACATATCACCAATTCTTACTTATTCTGTTTATCGCGACATTTATTCTGATGAAGATGTTGGAGGATGCAAATCGTATTTTGCGAAAGTTTATTTCAAAATAGTATTATCGAAACTTCTTTCTTCCAGTCATATGTTCAATAGAAAAATACACAAATTCACAGAATCTGGTCTGCAGTCTATGAGAGAAGAGCATGCGAGTCTTGAGCTGAAGCGAAAGCCTGCTGTTGAGGAGCTCACATGGGCTAGAGACTTGGGTGACAGGAGCGAGAATGCAGCGTACAAGTCTGCGAGACGCAAACTATCTGGGATTGATAGCAGACTGCGATTCCTGAAAAGGGTGATCGAGAACTCCCAAGTAATAAAGCCAACTATTACAAGTCGCGTAGATATTGGGTGCAGTGTGGTTGTGGCAAGCAATGATGTGGAGACTACATACAAGATAGTAGGAGATCACGAAGCAGACCCAACACGCCACATGGTCTCCTATAGATCCCCGATTGGCCAGGCGCTAATGGGTAGAAAGGTGGGAGATAAGGTAAAAGTGGTCGTTCCAAGTGGCAAGCTACATCTCAAGGTAGAGAAAATATTTCTAGGCTAAAATAGTTGTTTATACTTTGTGTTAAGCCATTTGTTGTAATCTAGGATACAATAGCCAATAAGCGTTACGGAATGTAGTTCAGATGGTAGAACACACGGTTCGGGACCGTGAGGTCGAGGGTTCAAGTCCCTCCATTCCGACTTTCAAAATACAACTATTTCGCACCGCCCGCTTTGGTCTCTGGATGTAGCTCTGTCGTAGCTTTGCGTCTAGGCTGACCTAGCCTGGCCTTTTGTTTGCCCTGTCCACCGCCAGCCTGATTCTCTTCTTCTTGCTTGCGCTTTCTTTCATCTTCTTTTTTCTTCTTTTCTTCCTCTTCTGTTCTCCTTTTTTCATTTTCTTCTTTCTTCTTTTTCTCCTGCAGGAACTGCTCGTATTCTTGTTGATATTTTTTGAAAAATTGCTTTTGCTGCGGGCTTAGGGGGTGGTCGTCATCATTCCCATAGATCTTACTCATATCAATAGGAGTATGATTCTTGTCTGCATTTTTCTGTTCTTTTTCCATGACAGCTTTGCGACGTTCTTCGCTGTCTAGTTGTGGGAGTCCATATATATCTCTGGTCCATGCGCTTGGATCTGTGAGGGATGAGAGCTTTTTCAGATTGCTTGCTGTTTTAATGCTACTTTTTTCATCTGACTTCTGGGATATGCCATAAAGATCTTTCACCCATGCGTCAGGATCAGCTAGAGATGTGAGTGCATCCAATCCACCCGTCTGTTTTGTACTACTTTTTTGGTTTCCTTGAGAGTTTTGTGTCATTTGAGACATCATCTTCTTTTTTGCGTCGTCACTGCCCCCACCCTGCTCAAGCATCTTCTCCATCGACTCCTGTGGTGATACATTGTTATTTGCCATGCCTAATATTTGTTAAGAATCAACACTAATTAAATACATTAAATATGTTCAATACAACTTTATAACATTATAACTTTACAACATTCAACTAGACAATCCCAATCTCTGCCTTGGCCTCCTCTGACATCATGCTTTCGTCCCATGATGGATCCCAGGTGAGCTCCACCTCTATTGTGTCTGGTGCATAACCAAAAGACTCAAGTGCTTTGTGAATATCATTGTGTATTGTACTGAAGAGTGGGCACCCCATAGAAGTGAGTGTCATTATGATCTTCACATTTTTCTCATCTGGGAAATCTACTTTGTAAATCAGTCCCAGATCGACTATTGATATATCAAGCTCTGGATCAATTACTTCCTTCAGTTTCTCTTTGATATCTTTTTCAGAATACTTTGGCATAAATATAGGACATTATAGCCAAATAATCGATAACTTTGACTAGTATTATGGCGTGTGGTAGACTCACAGCCTCTACTTATGGATACTATAAAACCAAAAAAACCAACGCCAGGCATAGACTATGTCGGCATATCTGTTGGAGTGCATTGTATGAATGACAAGGGTCAGATACTCCTTGTAAGGCGCTCATCAAAAGCACGCGACGAGCACGGGGCATGGGACAAGATAGGAGGAGGCACCAGGCACAATGAAAAACTTGAAGATGCAGCGAAGAGAGAGGTGCTAGAAGAGACAGGATGTGAGCCAAATGTTCTCACTTTCTTGGGATTTGAAGAGGTGTTTAGAGAACATGAAGGCAAAAAAACACATTGGATATGCATGCTTTACAAATGTGTGCTAGATGCCGCCAAAGTAAATGTCAATATTCCAGAAGCAGATGCTTTTGGTTGGTATGATCTAGAGGATCTACCACACCCTCTCCATTCTCAATTTCTTATCCAACTCAAGCATCTGAAATAGTATAATGCTGTCTGTCAGTTTTATGATTTTCTCAATCCTTTATGTTTAATAATCTCATGGGTGGACTCAAGGACCTCGGCAATGTTACAAAGCTCAAAGCCATGTATGATGAGCTGAAGAAAATTGAAGTCACACACGAACAAAACGGGGTGCTAGTCACCATGCGAGGAGACCTACAGATGAAGAACCTGGTGGTCGATGGAGTTGTCGAAGGGCGCATCATGGCAGCCATAAACGAAGCAATCAAAAAGATTCAAATGCAAGCAGCCCAGAAACAGATGCAGATGAAATAATCATTAGCAAGTATTTCTATGGAAAAGATAAAGAGATTATTACTTTGCTTGGTAATTTCTACAGTATTCATACCGCGTTGTACTTTTGCTTCAGATGTTCCAAATGTGCCAAACCTGAGAGATGTTCCTTCTGTCTTGTCTGTGCAAGATCAGAGAGATACCGAAGCGCAACACCACATTTCATATGATTTTTTACTTTTCATAGTAGTAATCCTCATTGCAGCAAAAATTTCTGGTCTAGTTGAAAAACTGAAACAGCCCGCTGTTCTTGGAGAGCTTCTAGCTGGTGTAGTTTTGGGTAATTTAGCGCTTATCGGCATCGGTTGGTTTGAGCCCATGAAAAGTGATCAAATTATCAGAGTATTGTCAGAACTTGGTGTGATTATTTTGCTCTTTCAGATAGGGCTTGAATCGAATATTGCTCAAATGCAAAAAGTAGGCTTACGCGCTATGCTTGTTGCTTTAGTTGGTGTTGTTATACCATTTATTTTGGGCACTTTTGTTGTAGCGCCCATAATACTCCCAGAGTCAATTTTTAATACAAGACTTTTTATTGGTGCGGTGCTTACGGCAACGTCCGTAGGCATAACAGCGAGAGTCTTCAAAGACTTGAATAAACTAAACACAAGGGAAGCCCAGATAGTTCTCGGTGCAGCAGTAATTGATGATGTTCTGGGTCTTGTGATTCTTGCAGTTGTTTCTGCAATAGTCACTACAGGTTCAGTAACACCTATTCAGATTATATTTATTCTGGGAAAATCAGTCATGTTTTTGTTGGGATCATTGCTTCTGGGTAGGTATGCTGCAATATATATAAGCAAATTGTTTTCCAGAATCCATAGGGGTACTGGGATGAAATTTACCATCACTTTAGTTTTTGGGCTTACTTTTGCTTATATTGCTAGTCTTATTGGTTTGGCGCCGATTATCGGGGCGTTTGCAGCAGGTTTGGTCCTTGATCAGGTTTATTTTGATGATTACGAAGGAGCAGATTCGATAAATGAGCTAAAAAGACTCGCAACAACTAGTGTAGGCAATGTGAAAAATGATCTTAAAGAAATCATATCTCACCACGAACATAGGCATATCGAGTATATTATCGCACCGCTTGGTTACTTATTTGTGCCAGTATTCTTTGTTACGACTGGACTTGGTGTAGATTTAAGAAGCTTCCTAAACAGTGACGTGTTGATTCTTGCGTTCGGAATTACTGTAGCAGCATTTGTGGGGAAATTTATTTCTGGTTTGGTTGCTGGTAATGTGAACAAATTAGTAGTTGGAGTAGGTATGATCCCAAGGGGTGAGGTTGGACTGATTTTCGCGGTAAGTGGCAAGATACTTGGTGTGGTAGATGACAGACTATATTCAGCAATTGTAGTCATGGTCATTTTCTCCACTCTAATCACTCCACCTCTCTTGTCTAGGCTTCTTAAACGCATGTAGTTGGGTGGAATGATTGAAAATTGGAAATCTGTCACATACTATTTCTTCCCTCCATTGCCTTTTTTAGAGTCACATAATCGGCGTACTCTACATTTCCTCCCATAGGTAGTCCGTATGCCAGACGAGATATTCTGATACTAAACTTCATTTCATCGCAAACCCTTATTATTTCTTTGCGGATATATACTGCCGTTGCCTCACCTTCCATATCTGGATTTGTAGCGAGAATGACCTCTTTTATACTACCTTTCTTTATCCTCTCAAGAAGCTGATGGATGGTTAGATCAAAGGCTGACACTCTATTTAGTGGATCTATTTTGCCATGAAGCACATGATACAGGCCTGTGTATATGTTGCCGGTCTCAAAGGAAAGAATGTCAAGTACTGACTCTACTATCGTGACCACAGACACATCTCTCTTGTCGTCCTGACATATCTCGCACACATCTTCGTTCTCGCATACATTCTGGCAAATATTACATCTTTTTGTACCAGTTTTTAGCTTTGCGACGGCATCCGCAAATTCAAGAAGATCACCTTCTGGCAGTCTCATCAGGAAGAACGCCAGTCTGTTTGCGCTTTTTTCACCAATCCCGGGCAACCGCTGGAGGAAAAGTGATATCTTTTGTAATGAATTAGGTAATTTTGCCATAAAAAATAAATTCCAAGTTCCACATTCCAAGTGCCAAGTAGATCTTATTCTGACTTGCGATTTACTTGAATGCTTCTAATCAGTGCCTTTAGTAAATTGTTTATATCGTGTGTAAGTCTCATTAGTTCTTCAAATTTATTCTGATCAAAGTATTGCAATTTTTTCCCCAAATAAAGCATCGACTGAACTTCCAGATCCGATCCTTTGGCTATAGAAAGAAATTGTCTGAATTCTCTAGAACCATACCTTCCATAGCCTTCAGCAATATTGTTCATTATTGAAAGAGAAGCCCTTCTGATTTGATCACAGTAAGAAAAATCTTTATTTAGTTCCAGACACTCTCTTAGTTTTATTGCCAAATCTTCAGCCTTCTGCCAAGCAATAATTTCTGTGAAATCATTAATGGTTCCCATTTAATACTTGGAATTTGGAACTCGGAACTTGGAATTGAGTTTATGTAATAACAATCTCCACTATCACAAGTGGCATACGGCCTGTGCGCTCACGGAAAAGCTGTTCGAGTATCTTCATCACGTCTTTCTTGACTGTCGGCTGTTCCATAATAGCTTCCTTGCGTCCGACAGACCCTAGTTTTTTCTCAATGTGATCTTTGATCTTGTTGCCGGCTTCCGTCAGAAGCTCTCCCTCTGTCTTCTCAAAGACAAACCCTCGTGAGATGATCTTTGGCTCCATCACCTCACCAGTCGAGTTATTGACTGTGACGAGTGCGAGGACGACTCCTTCTGATGACAGTGTCTTCCTATCGCGCAGTACGACGCTGCCCACATCCCCGACGCCATATGCGTCTACATACACTGCTTCTGTCTCAATGACTTCGCTTTTTCTGGCTTTACCTTGTCCCTCAAATGTCACAGTCTCGCCTTCATTTAGGAGAAATACTGCTTCTTTGCGCATTCCAACATCCATGCATAGATTTTGGTATTGCATATGGTGTCTGATCGTTGAGCCTATTGGGATGGCATATTTTGGTTTGGTAAACCTTAGTAGCAGCTTCAGATCGTCTATATTGCCGTGACCAGATGCATGAATCTGTTCCGACACATCGGAATATATTACATCAGCGCCTCGCATCGAGAGTTGCTCGACTATGGCATATACCTCTTCCTCGTTCCCTGGTATCGGGTCTGATGAGAAAAATACCTTATCGCCATGTCCTATCTTCACAAATCGATGTTGGTTCTGGGCCATGCGTGTTATAGCTGATCCTTCCTGGCCTTGACTACCTGTTGCGATGATACAAACTTTGTTAGGTGGCATATTCATGAGTTCCCGCTCATCGCCGACCAGCTTCTCAGGTATTGGTAGATATCCTATTTCGGCAGCTGAAGCTGTATTTTTCGTCATAGAACGTCCAAGAAAGAACACCTTGCGGTTAAACTTCACTGCAGCCTCTGCGCACTGTCTGATACGTGAGATGTTTGATGCAAAAGTGGTCATAATAAATCGTCCCTTTGTTTTTCTCATCTCGTCCTCAAACGACTCACCTATGGCATTTTCAGAAAGTGTCAATCCTTCACGAAATGCTCCCAGTGCATCTGACATGAGTGCCAGCACCCCCTCGTGTCCAGCCTTGCACATTTCATAAAAGTCAGGTGGTGGGCCGTATGGCGGAGTCAGATCCATCTTGAAGTCTTGGCCATGATACAGTGTGCCAATTGGCGTGCTTATGATGATGTGATGTGTGTCAGGTATCGAGTGACAGGTATTTATGAACTTCACCCTGAATCCACCAAACTCGTACTCCTTCCCAAGCTTCACAACTGTGAGGTCAGGATGAATATCAAACTCTTCAAGCTTCTTTTCGATGAACATGGCGGTCAGCTTACCTGTATACATGGGGGGCCTGTCAAGTGCATCGTAATGATAAGGAAGTGCTCCTATGTGGTCTTCGTGACCATGTGTCAGGAGAAGTGCTCGCACCTTGTCTTTCTTGTCTTCGAGGTATCTGATATCTGGTATAAGAAGGTCTACCCCAAGCTCATGAGCTCCAGGGAAGCCTATTCCGCAGTCAACTATAAGAATATCCTTCAGCTTGTCATTCTGATAAAGCTCATAAAGATACATGTTTTTTGTAACGCCGACTATCCCCCCTAGGGGAACAAATCGGACTTTGTAATCATCCATAAATAAA
>CAZATL010000002.1:23202-72986 GCA_964488055.1 uncultured Gammaproteobacteria bacterium
TTGGCAGTATTCTATGATAGCAAGCTGCAAAGCAGATGATGGGACTGGTGAACTTCTGCTGACAGAATATGCTTCGTGCATCAGCTTCTGCATCTTCGCAAGTTCAGACAATGTGAAGCTGTGACTTCCTACCGGATAATCTGACTCTACTTTGTGATGAGTGAGTATCAATGCATGTATTTTGCGTATCGTCTCTTCGATGAGAAGCTTCACATCTCCCCCACCTGTCGCAAATTCCTGTAGCCATGATATAGCTGATGTTGCATCTTTCTTCTCAAAGAATGTCAGAATATCGTCCTTTGTTCTGATGCCTAGATACTCTGCTGCTGCCGTCTCATCAAGTGCATTTTGTGTCACTAGCTCCTCAAGTATCTTTGTCGCGTCGCGAAAAGATCTATCACAGTTTGTGGCTATGAGCTGCTTTGTGCCGCCTGTCACAGCTAGCCCTTCACCTCTTGCTATGCGATCTATCATGCTTATGACGTCTTCCACTTTTGCTGTGCCGAATTCCACCTTCACACATCTTGATTGGATGGTCGAGGGGATCTTGTCGATGCTCGTTGTTGCGAGTATGAATATCGCATGTGATGGAGGCTCCTCAAGTATCTTTAGTAGCCCATTGAACGCACTAACAGACAGCATGTGCACCTCATCTATGATGTACATTCTGTATTTTGCGATCATCGGGGCAAATGATATGTTCTCAATCAGCTTTCTCACGTCGTCTATGCCTGTATTATCAGCCCCGTTTATCTCCTGCACGTCGGGCGAGGTACCATTTTCAATATCAGCGAGTATGATCTCATCTTTCTTGCTGTCTCCAGTCTTGCAGAGCTCTCTCGCCAGTATGCGGGCAATTGACGTCTTGCCCATTCCTTTGTGTCCGACAAATAGCCAAGCATGAGGAGTGTCCTTCTGCTTCAGATAGTTCTTTATGACGTCGCGGACTCTTGTGTTGTCGACTTCGTCGATGGTGCGTGGGCGGTATTTGAGATAAAACATACGAATTAGTTGTCAGTTATCAGGTAACAGGTGTCAGGAAAAATATATAGCCAAGCACAGAGTGCATTGTACAGAAAAAGAAAGAAAAATGTAGAAAAAAATACTATTTATCACACCAATGGTGCTCCTTTGTTTGACTTAGGACTGTTTTGGCATTATAGGTCCCATGACGACTCTGCGGAAGCGATTATGCAAAGTGCATCCTTCGCATTCAACTCTCACACCTATTGATCCTCCTACATTGTCGTTTACAGCACCCATATGCTTTTCAGGTATCCCGTATTCAACGATCTTTGGATTTATTCTTTTATCATCAGCGCCGCATGGAGTCGCACCTACGTATACCCCTTGAGACAGATTGAGAATTGGCTGGCCAGGTCTCGGCTTGCCCGCGGAATCCAAAGATACAAAACTAGGGCAAACTCTTCTGATGAGATCACCAACTGGCACTATTCTCTCTTTTTCTCCAACGACTGGCATGTATCAAGATTAACTTACAAATATGGCTTATTATAAGTCTGTATTATTTATTTACAAGATTATCTACTCCGTGCTCGATGAGCCACTTTAGGATGTCGTTTACCTTTTTATTCCGCTCGGCAGCAAGTAGCACAGCTTGCGGATAACATATAAACACTTCACCAAGCAGATTGTTTGCTTCTAGGATTGGAGCTACAGGCGTGGCGCTGTGTGCCTCATTTGGTGACTCAAGAGTGCTTACAGACGCCACGTCGAGATCCGTCGCGTTTGATTCATTCTTTCCTTTCATCATTTTCTTATCTGTGAGATAAGGAAAAGACAGCACAGGAAGTGCTTCAGGCTCGCGCTTGTAGACAGTCGCGATATGAAGCATCTTCCTTTTGCCCACAAACACAATATTTAGGTCAAGAGCAGTACTTACGCCATGATTCACAAGATACTCAAGTGCCACATTTGACACATACTTGCGATCTATCTTAAATCTCGAAGAATCTATGACAGTAATCATATCTAAAACCTATTTGACACAATAAAAATACGTATGGGATAGCAAGAATTAGGCGTGTGCACTTCTTCGTCTACGCTTTATCTTCCTGCGTCTCTCTTCGATTTCCTTCTTTTTGATTGAAGGCTTTTTGTAGTATTTTCGGTCACGAAGCTCCTCTACGAGATTTTCCTCGTAGTTGATCTTGCCGAATTTACGCCAAACCATTTCTGATGATTCTCCTTTGCCTCTTTGTACAACGACCATGAATTAGTTGAACCCCCTTTCGAATTATTCAAAAATAATAAAAATTTACTGCAAACACTTGTAGTTCTCGACTGCACCAAGACTGACTTGGCTACGTGCGCTCTCTCGCCACACTCAAAACCGCAGATCCAAGATGAGTATTTTACTAGAAAGACCTCAATATTGCCACCAGTTTTTCGAAAGTCATGGGAGAGGCTACCATGGTTGGATTCACGAGTGAGCCATTTAGGAGCATATTCTTGCTCTGGTGAAGGAACCACGTTCCTACCTTGTCCTCTGCCACTATCTTATCCCTTAGTGAAGTGAGGTCAAAACCCTTGTTGGGTACGCATACCACCCTTATGTGACCCTTCTCCGGATCCTTGCGAGCGACCAGCATATACCCTTTTTTTTGGGCATATTTCATGCTGTCGTTATTTGTGTTTTGCATGGCTATTGCCTTACCAAATGTCTTTGTCAGGAATTCCACCCCTTCACTGATATTTTTCTCGGCTTTTATCTTGTTCTTCACTACCTGTAGTATTGCCTCAAAAAGCGGAAAAGCTACGTCTAGCTTGCTACGATCTGGCATCTTTGTGTGGATGAGTCCCGATAGTGCTTGGTCAAGCGTGAAATCGAAATAGTCAGCCGTTGGATCTGGGTAGTACACCTCCTGGAAGTTATCATAATCATTTATCACCTTGCACATTCTTCCGAGCGCCTCTATGTCGTAAAGTGGGAACCACCCCTTCTTCGTACCTTCCTCATATACACGCAGAAACGCGCAAATCTTTTCTGGTATTTGGTGGTGATCAAATTTCCCAAGACCGGTGTCCACATGGATCACGTCTGGGTCGGAATCAACTGGCTTTTTTTCGTGAGTTTGTCCCGCAGGTATAAACGCAAATGTCACGTCATCTCCATGAAAGCCCGGATAGTACTTCTTTACAAGCCAGGTACTAGATAACGCATCAAGGTCAGGGTTTATGTGTGTGACGATTGTTTTCATATTCGAACTAGAGCAATGAGCAAAGCCTAGAGAGCAAAGAAAAAAAGTTAAAGATTTTCTAGGTAGTCTATTATATACTCATTTTCGTTTACGAATGCTAGCTGTTCTGGCATGACTTCTCTGCCAAAGTATGCTCCATCGCAAATTGCCACCATCTCCTGAAGAATCTCACCGATGTCATTGTGTACTTTCATACTACTTGTTAAAATCTCAATTATCTGCTGGGTATTCAGTTTGAGCGATGAATCATTGAGATGTGGCAATTGACCAGATTCAGATAAAGCATATCTCTTGTATAGAGCTGAAACTGCTCTTCGAATTTTCCATTTTATGGTAAATAAATGGACGAGTTCAGCATCGACCTGATAGGACACTTTTTTATTTTTTGGTAAGTCTTGCACGGCTTCTTGTGCTGACTCTGTCAGTTTTTTTCGCTCTTCATCAGTTTTTGGCTGATAAAAATACTGATTGATATTCTGGCTTTGCATCGCGAGTAGTCTCTGATCCATTTGTCTAATTTTGTCCGAAGTATTTTTCTCGAGCTCCTCTATTTCTTTCTTGAACTTCACCCCAAATAGCTCGATTTCGGATAAGAATGGTAGGAGTATGATAATGGCTGATATAGCTATGACTGCAGTGTCTATTTGCTTCTCCCCACTCACTATTATTGCGGGAAAACGCCAAAGCAAGTACGAAGTAGAAAGTAAAAGTATAAGTAATCCGAGTAATAATTTACCAACAAATCCCCATTTGCCTTTGAGTTTGTTTAGGTATTTTAGTAAAAATGAGATATTCATAATTTTTAAAAAAAGTATGAAGTATAGTTCCTGACTTAAAGTCAGGAAATCAAAAGAATAATACATTGAATCCCTGAACTTGATTCAGGGTCAATGAGCTCATATTATCATTTATATTTACCTACAAACTCCTCCATACTCATAAGCACGGCCTCTTTTGACTTTCTTTCCTTCACCTCAAGTTTGTCGCCTGATCTCTTGCTTACGACTACTCGTATTGGACATCCTATGAGATCGGCGTCAGCGAACTTCTCTCCAGCTCTTGCTTCTACTCTATTGTCATATAACACTTCGTCTGGGAAATATTTTTGCAAATCGGCATAAATACTTTCCAGCTTTTTTGCCATTTCTTCATCGTGGAGGTCTAGTCCAGCAAGATGTACTCTATATGGTGCAACACTGTCTGGCCACAAGATACCTTTTGCATCATTTGACTTCTCAACGACCGTGGCAAGTGTCCTGCCTATGCCTATGCCATAGCACCCCATGTAGTACGGCACCTTTTCGCCTTTCTCATTTGTATACTCTGCCCCTTTCATGAGTCTCGTATAGTGAAGGCCAAGCTGGAATATATTGCCCACTTCTATCCCCTTCCTAGCCACAAGTTTCTTCCCATCGATTGACATATATCCAGCTTTTGCTAGTGCGATATCACCTTCTATGTCAGCCTTGTAGTCCCGGTCAATATTCATGTTCAGCATGTCTCTGTGGAGTTTGTTGGCGCCTCCATAGGCATTCCTAATTGTGCGAAGAGACTTATCTGCGACTACCACGATACTTGTGCTTTGTTCTAATTTCTCTTTTATACCAACTGGTGATATGAAGCCAGGCTCCGAATGAAGAACATTTCTTATCTCATCATCAGTTGCGTGACGAAGCGTGATCGCATCTGCGACGTGACAAAGCTTCACCTCATTTACATCGAAGTCCCCGCGGATAATAGCGAGGACAAATCGACCTTTTTCGTCAACGAAAAGTACGTCTTTTATCTGTTGCCACAGTGGCATATTGTGGAGCTTCACGCCGTCCTCCATGGTGGTGCCCCTTTTTGCGTCAACTTCGATGAGAGGCTTCAATTCTTCACCCGTGTTCTTGCCTTCCACCTGGAAGGTGGCAACCTCCTCGTGTGCTGCATATGAGCCATCTTCTGTGACTAAATAGCTCGTCTCACCGCTATCTGCATCTACCACAAACTCATGACAGTATTCACCGCCTATATATCCATTGTCAGATTCGACGATTACAGTCTTCAGACCGATCTGATCAAAAAGGCGTGTGTATGCATCGCGATATGTTGAGTACATTTTTTTGAATTCATTTTCATCCTTGTCGAAGCTATATGAGTCTTTCATGATAAACTCGCGTACTCGCAGCAATCCGCCTCGCGCTCTCATCTCATCTCTGAATTTCGTCGAAAATTGGTAGAGATGGAAAGGAAGCTCCCCATATCCCACATTATACTTGCGTACAAGGTCCACAAACATCTCCTCCGCAGTGCCACCAAGTGCAAACTCTGCATCTCTTCTATCTTTCACTTTCATAAGCTCGAAGCCGGTCGTATTTGTACGATTGGTTTCTTTCCAAAGCTCCAAGGGATGAAGAATAGGAGCCAGCATTTCCTGTGAGCCTATGGCGTCCATTTCCTGCTTTATTATCCTCATTATTTTTTGCATAACTCTCCACCCAAGCGGCAATAAGTAGTACCTTCCTGCGACTGATTCTCTTATAAACCCAGCTTGAGTGAGATATTTAGTTGAGATGTTGCTGTCATCTGCGAT
The DNA here is from genome assembly GCA_964488055.1 of uncultured Gammaproteobacteria bacterium. GTDB lineage: Bacteria > Patescibacteriota > Microgenomatia > UBA1406 > GWC2-37-13 > JAGOLU01. The sequence goes on from CAZATL010000002.1 coordinate 28,999, forward strand.
CGTTTTGCTTGTTTTGCCAAAAAGTTTGGAATATTTCATAGGATAAAGTCGTCAGGTGTCAGTGGTCAGTTGACAGTTAAATTCTTATATATCTGACATTATAAGCGAATCAAGCATGAAAGTTGTTGCATAATTAGGCGAGAAGCACGAGTCCGAATGTACAGAGCACTGCAGCGAATATTCCTCTTTTTATATTACTTCTCTCGTTTAGGAATACAAAAGCAAGTATCGCGACCATGATCACTCTTGTTTGTGAGACAAATGAAAAATGTCCCACACTTGGCGCGCTGACGAGGCTAAGCATAGATGATATACCAGCCACAGCTCCAATCACGCCGACGATCACTATATGGCCAGTCGTTATCTTTGTCAAAAAGATTTTTTTGCCAGCAAGCTGCCATTTCTGAAAGTAGAAAAGCAATACTCCAGGCACAATGAATGCAAGAGTCAAATATATGTATAGATCCACTTCCTTTAGTATGACTCTCTCTATCGAGCTACCTATTCCGAACACGACGCTTGCCATGACAGCATAAAATATACCAAGTGCATCTGCTTTTATGCGTTTCATATCTTGAGAAACAAATATGGATATCATGATGAGCGCCATACCTATATACTGGTTGCGTTGTATTTGCTCACCAAGAAAGATTAGTCCAATGAATGTAGTAATAAGCGCTCTTGACGATAGGATGATAATAAGAAGAGATGCATTCAAGTGATACATAGACTTGAAGTATGCCCAGGTACCAAAGGAGTATATTACAAGCGCAGTGCCAACGAGTAACAGACCACTTGTTGTAATGTGGATTTTACCACCGACTAGATGCCCGCCTATAGTAAGAGCATATATTGCGATGACCACCCCCGTCACGATCTGGTACAGAGAGCCAGTTATAACGGTGTGATTTATTTTTTTTGATGCGTGGTTTTTCTGAAGAATAGTCGAGATGCTTTGCATCGTCACAGAAAGTAGCGCATATGCGAGCCAATTCATACAGATATAATGATACACGGGAATTGGTCAAAAATGACGCTAAATAGCCATATTGATGACAATTCTCGGCATTCGATTACGGTCAACAATAGTGTTGAATATTACGATATTGCCGTTTAGGATCATCTGACGAAATTGCTTATCTTTCATCATGATGCGCATTCGATCAAAAAGCTCATACACCGCGTCAACAAATCGAAGTGTTCCGCTCATCTCGAGCTTTACTTTCTTTGACTCCACGATTGATAAAATGAGCTTGGATATATTAGATTTTCTCCACACGAGTATATCCGGATCATCCCAGTTGATATTGCTAAACGCACTATCCAAATCAAGATTTGCAAGATCAACGAAACTGTTCTGACTTAGATCTTTCAGTATGGCTTTGCTTGATATAAAAATAGGTGCTGAGGCAAAATCATGTTTGTCAAGTGGTACATCTATCACAGTATTTTGTATTTTGCCTGTTCTGCGGAACATGCGTATCAGGTCTATTGTAAGTTTGGTATTCACGACTAGTGAGTTTGTGTCTTTTGAAAATACAGCAAATGCATCTTGAGACGAAAATGGAGCATATCCGCCGTCTGTTATAACAATCAGCTCTTCGGAGTGGTTGTCATATGGCCACTCTTCATCTACACCTGCTATTGAATATCTTGTGACGAGGTTTCGAAGTATGAATTTTGCTTTGTGCTCAAGTACTCTGAACGAAATGCTGAGATCATCTTGACCGCTGTCACCAGTCACTTCCCAACCCGAATCAGTATATGCTTTTTGCAATTTTTCGAAAATTATTTTGTAAACCAGACCATTCCCATTCTCAAATAGGTTTGTGATGGCTTTCCAATTGTTTAGAAGTGATGAAGGATAGCTACTTCGGAAATTGGCTGATTTTGGCTCAATCTCAATATTTAGCTTTTCAATTATTTTTTTATCAAGTAGCAAGTCTGAACTTCGCAGAATAAGTCCACCCTTGGCAAGATTCGCTATATTCTCATCGGTATATCCATCTTTTGTGATCTCGGGTCTGTTTACGTGCATCTCAAGTCCCGATATTACACAACCACTTCTTGGGTCATATGTGAAAAAGGTAGGAATTATCTCGGCAATAGATTTTTCTTTTGCTACAAGTTCATTTCGAAGATCAATGATTCCCTTTGCTGTCATGATCTTGTTTACTATATCAGAACGTAGTCCTGCATCTATCTGGTTCCCTCCCTCTGTTTCGTGTATCTGATTCCTTGCAGCGCACCCTACATGTGAATCAAGACTATAAAATATTGTACCCCCGGTTTTTTCTCGAAGAAGCGTCAAAATCCTTTGAATGACAAATGATTCCTTGTCGATATACACAGTCTCCGATCCTTGTCCGTGCATAAAGCCACTTACAATACCAGCTGGTGTTCGTAGTACCCCACCCACATGAGGAGGTTTCGAGAACATGACTGAAGGCATATTGCGACCGTCCACACAAGTTGCGAAAAATACATGACATTTTTCTCCAATATATTCTCTAGCAAGTTTTTGTGACTCTTCGACTTCATTTGAGATGATATCAGTAGCTCTTTCTATCCTCGACTCAAAATGTTTGATTGCGAAGTATTTGATCCATTCGAAGTTTCTTTTGTTTATTGTGACAGATGCCTTATCGTGAATTCTACTCTCGCACCTTTCTGACTGTGTTCTAACAAAATTATCTATTTGTAGTTGAAGCTCATTTGGTACATTTTTCATATTATGTTTAGTGACTATTATAAACTTATATTATCAAACTCAAGAGCTCCAAGAACTATATTTAGTGTTTGTTTTTTGTTTAGTGAATAGGTGTCAATCTTGAGATGAAAGATCGACGGGTCCCAGAAGTCATGATCACCATAGATTCTTTTCCATTCTCTGAAATTGTCTGTTTGACGATCAAAAATTATCTTCTTTGCAGTGTCTATATCGACATGATCTCTGTTTACCACGCGGTCAATTCTTATGGCATCATTACTACAGTACACAAATATTCGGAGTGTATCAGTCCTTTCTTTTGCAACAAATCCAGCTAGCCATGACTCGACAACGATATGACCTTTCTCGAGTAGGTCACGCGTTTTGCTTTCTAAACTTTTGTGAAAAGCCTCATCTGCCAGACTTGCGTTTGGTATCTTGTGTTCATTTGTGTATTCGCGAACAAGATCGCCACCCGACCTGAAAGACCATCCCAAAGGCTCAAGGTATGGACGCAGATTCTCACGCAAAGTACCTTTACCAGTTGCTGCCCCACCTGATATTGCGATGTTGTTGAATTTCAAATTTCGGATCATCAAATCTTTTGGTTACTGAAATTTTTGATAGTAAAAATGATGTTACTTTAGGAGATTGTATCCACTTGCCAAATACTAGATCGATACACTACTACAGAGCCAAGAATGGCGGTATTCTACTTGTTTGCAATAAATATAACTACAGTTTATTAATATCTACAATTCGAAAGTTTGCCCCAGACATTCTGCCTCTACTACTATGCCTTCCAAGCGAGAAAGTACAATTCTTAATGCCGATTCCATTTACTTTGGGTCTATATCTTCCCCACCCTGCATAAGGACAATTTGCATTTACTACAAACCCATTGTCGACTACATGCTTACGGACTGTCTCTGTATCTGGTGATCCTGGAGCACCTCTATTTGCAAATATGCACGCTCCATATATTCCGCCCACAAACTCACCATTATTATATGTTATTACCTCATTTGGTCCAATACATCCACTACAGCGTCTACCGTCTATTGTAATGATCGCAGTACATTGAGGAGTGAATTCTGGCAAATTTTGTGCCATATTATCAAAATAATCTTATTACATCTTTTATTGTAATAATAATCGATAACCCGATGAGTACAACGAAGCCAGCAATGTTGACCCACTGTTCGACTTTCTTTGGCACTTTTTTGCCAATTATCATCTCGGGAAGGAGCATAAAGAGTCTGCCGCCGTCAAGTGCAGGTATTGGCAAGATGTTCATAAATGCCAGGGAGAGGCTTATGAGACCTGCCAGATTTAGCAAGTTGTCAATCACCTTGTCGCCAGAGTTCTCAAGTGTCGCGCCAACTACACTACCTATCGCGACAGGCCCACTCACTGCATCTCCGACAAGTTGTGGTTGCTTGGATTCTATTGCATAAGAGATAAGTGTCCCGACAAGCTGTATGTTGTAAGTCGTCAAGTTGTATGAGTGTAAGAATCCAGAGAATATCCTCTCGACAGGTGTCTCGTATCTGAATCTTACCAAGTTCGCAAGACTCACACCTATCATTGGTCGATTTTCCTTTTCATTGTACTTTGGCACCACTGTGACTGTTCTCATTACACCACTTGTATATTGTTTCAGTTCTACTTCGATTGGTAAGTTATTGTTTTTCTTTACTTCGGCTATGAGGTCAGATGGCATCTCGATAGCTTGCCACGCAACTCCGCCGACTGGCCTCACGCGAAGAATAATATCTTCCTTTCTTATGCCAGCCTCTTCGGCGGGTGACCCCTTTTGCACGGTTATCGCAGCCACGGACTGCTCCATCTTCCCAAATGGTAGGTTGGGATTTCCAATAAGTGGCATTCTATCTGACACAAAGCCATTTTTGCCAAGTAAGAAATAAAAGATCGCAGCAGCAAGTAAGATATTCATAACGACTCCCGCGATCATCACAGCAGCGCGAGCCCAGACGTTTTTGTTCTCGAAGGCTTTGTCAGCAAGCGCTGGATTTATCTCCCCTCCTTCACCCCCTGCGCCATCTCCATACAGCTTCACAAATCCCCCAAGTGGAAGCCAGTTCAAGGAATATACTGTGTATCTTATGTCTTGGGGAGATTTCGTACCCCAAAGCAGTTTCCATTTTCCATTTATCTTTTGCCCCCCAATTGCCCGAGGAGGCATGCCAAGCCCAAACTCCTCGACAAGAATACCGGCTTTCCTAGCTACTAAGAAGTGTCCAAGCTCATGGAGGAAAACTATGAACCCAAGGATAAATAAGAATACAATTATTGTGATGATGATCATATGTTTGTAGTTACATTATACGGGAAGTGAGTGAAAGCTATCAAGCATCAATTTCAATCATCAAGTAATTGTTAATCAACAATTGTCAATTTGTTCGATTGTAATTGAAAGTTGTAATTACTTGAATTTTGATAATTGTATATTGCTGATTGGTCTCGCTAGACTGTCTTTATTTCCTTTTCCTTGTTTGTTTTTACTAATTCCACTGTTTCATTGGCTTTTTTTGTTTCATCATCTATCTGTTTCTCGAGTCTATACTTTTCGTCTTCTGTAGCTTCTTTAGCTTCAAATGCATGCTTCACTTTCTTCCTTGCATCGTCGCGATATCCACGTATCGTATTTCGATATTCCTCGACCATTTGACCAACTAGTTTGGCATATTTTTCTCTTTGCTCTTCAGATAGTGCGGGCACAGTGATGATGATGCGACCGCTCTGTGTGTTTGGAGAAAGTCCAAGTGGAGATTTTATGATTGCTCGCTCGATATCTTGCATGGTGGACGAGTCGAAGGGGATAACGACTATAGCTGTTGGGCCTTCGTTTGTGATTGTAGCCATCTCCATGAGCCTCATAGTAGTTGTACCGCCATATGTCTCCACTTCGAGCCCCTCGACAAGTGCTGGCGATGCATGACTTGTGCGAATTGTTTTGAGCTCTTCTTTGAGCTTCAATACACTAGTATCAAAGTGTTTCTTGAGATCTGGGATGATTGTTTTCATATGATTGGACTAATTGTAATGTGAAAAGCAAAAAATGCAAAGTCAAAGTATTTCAGAACCATTTTTTGCTTGCATCAAATACCCTGTGAGTGCGACACCTGGTATCTGGGGGAAGTCGTCTTCTGTAGTACTCCGTGAAGTTGTGTTGTATTTCCCTTCTCCATTGACGCACATTTTCTATTACCTCATCGTCAAGTCGTTGTCTATTCATATAGACTATTCCATGAGGCACACCTACTCTTCTCCTTACATCCTTTATTACATGTGATTGTGCCAGGTATAGTCTTCCAGGATTTGTTACTCTATGATCGGTCAATCTTACCGTATGTATGTCTTCAAGCCAAGGGCTAGGTACAATAATTCGATCAAGTTTGTACGGTCGAATGATATATCCAATTTGTGCAAGTGTATCTGCAGCCTCATGACAGTCGTCACAAAGTCCTATGACGTTGCTATTCTGTCTTCCCCCACCCCCTGCCCAAATTGGCAAACAGTGGTGTATTTGTATCATGTTTCTCGGCAATTGCTGTCTGCAAATCGGACACATTGCGGGCGGAATATCCCTAGTTGCTATACCTGTGCGTAGAGCTATCTTAAAAAGCCTAGAGTCAGAAAGGCCTGCATCCAAAACTCCTGGATGCAGATCGACTAGTTTGCTATAAACTTCTGGCGCTAGTGCCATAGCGACTCTCTATATTTTTATTGTGAACAAATGCTAGATAAGAATGGGCATTTTCTATCTTGTTGTCAAACGGCGACGAAGCTCTTGAAGGCGAAATTAAGCAGAAATGTCTGATTATTAGTACTTTCTTTGGGTTTAAACCCAGGCGCATATGCGTCGTAACTAGAGATCCCTCTCCGCCAGCTGGCGGATCGGGATGACGCGTTGTGTTGATACCTCGAGGCTCTGCCTCGAGGAGCGTCATTTTTCTAGACATATCAATTATCTTTACTGTAGATATTACACAACAAAAATATATTGATCAATAGATCAAAAAGCATCACCGATGGAGGGTTATGTGATTTAGTTCCCCAGTTCCCAGCGGAGGATTCGGCCGATTTTGATATTCTCACCGAACTTTAGTATTGCATCTTTTATGAGAACATCTATCGTCTTTGACGAATCTCTTATATACTCTTGTTTGAGCAGCTCCTCGACATTTTCTGGTCGCATAGTAGCTATCTGCATCGCAACCTCTTGTGCAAGAGTTCGGAACTCTGCATTGCCCGATACAAAATCAGTCTCTGTCAATAGCTCGACAAGTGACGCTACTTTCTTATTGTAATGCACATAGGATGCTATCACTCCCTGACCTGTAGATCTGTCTGCTTTGTCTGCTGCTTTTTTTTCACCCCATTTTGTCATTAGCTTTTTTGCTTTTTCTATATCGTTACCACCTTCTTCGAGTGCTTTCTTGCAAACTGAGAATGAGACACCTGTCTCTTCACGAAGTTTCTTGAGTAGATTTAGGTCTGTTGCCATATATTTGGATTAAAACAAATAAACAAAGTGCACTTCAGGATAACAAATAATCAAAGTTCAGACAAGTAAGCTTATTTGCCTTTCTTGGTAGACGCTTTCTTTTTTGCCGGTTTTGCCACTTTTGTTACTTTTTTAGATGGAGTTTTGGCTGTTGTATCGACCTTATCCTCGATTTTCGGGGTGATCTCTACCTCCTCACTTTTCTTTGATACTTCAGTTACTTTTGGAGCTTGGGATATCACTTTTGGTGGTTCAGCTATTACATCTTTTGGAGCTTCTTTTTTGACATTTTTGCTATAACTTGTGATTATCTCTTCTGCTACGTTTATGACAGCTTCAGGTGCGTCGTCGTTTAGCATGATAGGATAATTCACTTCATTTGGGTCACAGTTTGTATCGACTATTGCGATGACTGGGATTTTATTCTTGTGAGCTTCTGTTATTGCGTTTTTCTCACGCTTTATGTCGATCACAAAAAGCACGTCAGGTAGCCTGTGCATATTTACGACACCACCGTATAGCTTTTCGAGCTTTCTGACCTGTTTGTCTAGTGATACTTGCTCATGCTTCACATATTTTGCCCACTCACCTGCGTCTTTTTGTCGTTTTAGATCAACTAGCTTTTTGGTATTTTTCGCAATTGTGTCGAAGTTTGTCAGTAGTCCTGGAAGCCATTTAGTTGTGATGAAGTAAATATTTGCGTCTTTTGCAAACTGCATAACACTCTGTGCAACAGTCTTTTTGGTTGCAACAACAAGAAGAGTTTTGCCGTTTTGTGCAGATTCAAGCATCATTTTTTTGGCTAGATCAAGCTGCTTTAGTGTCTCTTCAAGATCAATGACTGTCGTACCGTCGACTATATCGTAGATGTAGGGTCTTGCTTTCGGATGCAGTCTGCTTTTTCTGTGTCCCAAATGTCCACCGAGGTCGAAAAGTTTTTGAGCGCGTGCTAGATTATCTGTCATAAGTTATGAGGAGTATTGTATCAATAATTGACCAAAAAACAAGCTCACGATGCACAAGGCGCATGAGGACAAATCTAAATGGTTATTAGACTTGCACAAGTTTACTTTCCGATTACAGTGCTTAGGTACTTCCTAATATCATCTCCAAGCTCTTCGTGTTTCATGGCAAAATCGATGATAGTTTTGAGATACTCTAATTTATTACCTGTATCGTAGTATTTTCCGTTTTGGATCTCATATGCAATTACTTTCTTCTTGTCGGCAAGCATCAGCTTTAGAGCATCGTTATAGTAAAGCTCATTACCTTCTTCTAGTCTGTCATAAGCCTTATCAAGATATGTGAATATGTCCGGTGTGAAGATGTATCCTGATACATTAGCAAGGTCAGATGGAGCATTGGCTTTCCCGGGCTTTTCTATGATCGTCCTCACGTCTATCACGCCATCTCTGACTGTCTCGCCACCTGCTATTCCATATCTATCATAATCTTCATCCTTTTTGCACCTTATGCTCGATAGGATAGAGCATCCAAATTCCTCATATGCCTCAAGGAGCTGTTGAAACCTGCTTTTGGGACTTGCTGCTATGAAGTCATCGCTCCACGTGTAAATAAATGGCTCATCTCCTATGATTGATCTCACGTTCAGTAGCGGAGTGCCGTTGCCATAAGGACCCTTCTGACGTACGTAGACGAAGTTCGCCATGTCTGCAATCCCATATACTTGATCAAGTAGGTGTTTTTTCTTTGGTCCTCCCATCTTGAGATTCTCGATAAGGTCAAGGCTTGGTGAGTCAAAATGATCCTCAATCGTTCGCTTATGATAGCCCGTCACGATGACTATGTCTTTGATACCCACATTTACTAGCTCTTCGACAATATACTGAATGATTGGCTTATCAACGACGGGTAGCATTTCTTTGGGCATTGCCTTCGTTTGTGGAAGGAATCTGGTACCAAATCCAGCAGCAGGGATTACAGCTTTTGTGATTTTCTTCTGCATATATTTTTGGTTAAAATTATATTGAGGCTCGAAAATCTAGTATAGCATATGAACCTTACTCCCCCTTCACCTCTATCGTTACGGTCTGCGGAAGTCTCATGTCGTCTGTAACGATGGCAAGCTCTGCGATGCCTGGAGTATTTGAGTAGAACTCAAATTTGGCGTTTCCATCTTCGTCAGTTTTGGCGGTTGTCGGTAATACTGTGCCAAGGTTTGAGCTGATTATTACGGTTTTATTTCCAATTGGATCGCCGTCTTCAGAAACAACAAACGCTGATACAGAGCTCTTTTCACCACTACTTATCGTAAGTGGATAGGCGAATATGAGAGATTTCGAAAGCGACGCTCTTGCAGTACTGCCTGCAAATATCCGTGGTGCCACCTCTCCCACATATACGACGTATATGAAAAACGAAACAAAACCAACTGCTGTCGCTATCCCCATCCACACAAACCGCATATCAATTTTCTTTTTTCTAAGTCCAGGCAGACCTGCAATATTTGATGAATCAGAAGAAACAATGGTTTGTGACTTTTTTTGATCCTTACCGTCTTCTTGATTTGTCTTTGGCATAGTACTTTGCTATTTTGCTATCTAGTGATTGTACTACGTAGTCGTGAATGGATGCAATAGGAAGAATTGATCCTGCACTATTCACGCACTTTATTATTTTCCAGTTTCTGTGACTGCTTGCAAGATACGCGTACATATCTGCAGAGTCTGTTTGGTGTGAAAGACTATCTTCGGCTATATCCAACTTTTTTTTGACATATATACGCTTTCCCTTTTTGGCTGTCAGAGCTCTCGCAATTTTTGGTGGTACTTGAAGATAAATCACGATATCTGGCTCCAGTATGCCGAGCATTTTATTCTCAAGTTTTTTGATCCAATCTACAAATTCCAGTCGCTCTTTCTTATTTAATATTCTTGCAGATTGATGGGCTAGGCTTGACGAGGTGAATCTATTGCACACAATCCAACCGCCAGACGATAGCCATGACCTCATTTCTGCACTCATGGAATACCTGTCGAGCGCAAAAGGTAAAGCTGCAAGGTATGGGGATACGTCATCAAGACTGCCGAACTTTCCAGCAAGGAACCTCCCGACGATCTCACCAAAAAACCTATCGTATTGAGGAAAGTCATAGTACTTAACTCTTACTTTCTGCTTTTGTAAGTGTTTGAGCAGTAGTCTAGCCTGTGTAGCTTTGCCACTTCCGTCTCCCCCATCAATTACAATAAAAATTCCATTTTTTTGTTGTGTTTTTTTTTGCTTCATTTGCGCTCATTGTAAGTACCACAAAAAGATAGTTCAATATGTCTAAGTAGAACAAAGAGGTTGGGGGGACTGTCAAAATTAACTTGGAATTTAGAATGTGGAATTTGGAACCATTACTGAGTATTCAGCACTCGTTTTAGATCTCTATCATCTCTCCTGCCTTTGCAACGCCTGTCAGTACCTTCTGGGCAATCGCTGTTTCAACAGTCTCTGATATGGCACGTTCTAGGTTGCGTGCCCCATAGGCTACATTGAACTTTTCTTTCAGTATCTTGTCAATTGTGTCGTCCTTCACACTTACCTTCACTCCGTGATTTGAGAATATTTGTTCAGCTACAACTGCAATCATTTTTTTGGCGATAGCTTTGGCTATATTGCCCGTGAGTGGCTCAAAAGCAATGACTCCGTCAAAGCGGTTCAGGAACTCTGGAGTGAAGTATTTGTGAGTTATGAGAAAATCCATCACATCATCTGATTTTCTTGTACTTGTGTCTGCGCTATTTTTGATATCTGTGTAAAATTCTATGGCTCCAGCATTGCTGGTTGCGATGACGACGAGCGACTTGCAGTCGACCTTCTTGCCTGTGGCATCTGCTATGTATCCTTCGTCAAGCATAGTAAGAAAAATGTTCAGTAGATCATGATGAGCCTTCTCAATCTCGTCAAGTAATAGCACGCCATACGGACGCTCTCTTATCTGCGCAACAAGCTGTCCAGGCTCACCACTTGTGACGTCTCCGATGAGATGTGGGATATCCGCCACTTGCTGAAACTCCGACATATCAAATCTGATCATATGATGTGAAGATTCGAAAAACTCCCTAGCTAGCACCTTCGCTGTTTCTGTCTTCCCTACGCCTGTCGGACCCAGGAAGAGAAACGATGCTAGGGGCTTTTTCCTTTTGCCAAGAAGTAAGAATGATCTCTGGATAGCATCTGACAGCTTTCTTTCTGCTTTTTCTTGACCAATTACCTCCTGATTCAGCTTGTCATATATCTGGAGAAGCTTTTCTTTGAATTTGTCAGTGAGTGTGGTTGGTGTATGAGTCCTTGCTGACAATATGATATCGATTATGTCGGGATTTACAATGTGGGGAGAATTTTTGGGTATGTTTGGGTTATTTTTGATAGTAGCACATGCATCATCAAGTACCTGTAGTGCTTTTTCGGGGAATGGGATCTCGCTTATGAAAAACGACGACTTTTCTATGGCTGCGATAAGCGTCTCATACGGCACGACCACATCATATCTTGTTTCGTATCTGTGACAGTGATCCATGAGTATCACAAGTGCCAGCTCCTTTGTGACTTCCTTGAGCTCAATAAGTGAAAAGCTGGAGCGTAGGAAGTCCTTGGGATAGAGGTATTTCTGATAAGCATATGGAGTCGTCAGTCCAATGAGATGCACTCTTCCACTTCTTGTGAACTTTTCGATGGGAGTAGATAGGTCTATGAATGCACTCCCGCTACTATTTAGGTATTTGTCGATATTTGATATCACAAATATGATGTTCCCTGCACTTTCTGCTTCGTCAAATAGCGACTCCAGTATGGACTCTCTTATCTTTGGGTCTACTGTCTCTGACATGAGTTTTTCGAGATTCAGCTCGATCAGTCTCTTGAAGGCGAGTAGCGGATTGCCGCGGCCTATATGTATGCGATACGCGAGAGACTCAATGATGGTAAGTTTGCCCACACCCTCTTCACCCACAAGCAGCATATTTGCTCCCTTATCCTTGCAGAGGACTTGCTCGATGTCTTGCATTTCTTTCTCGCGACCTATCGTCATGGGTCTTGAGTCATGGCGACCTGCTATTGCTGATAGATCAGTGGCATATCTATCTATGGTTGGTGTGTAGCCATGTGTCCAGTCGCGACCGATAGGCACTGTCCCAAATAGGTTGTCAAGCTCCCACCATCTTTGTGCATGAGCTCGATTTGCGTACCATGTGTCAAACCATCTTTCGACTTTTTCTTTGTTTTTTATGTCTAGGAGATGGGTATCTATGAATCTTTGCTTTTCATTTTCATATTTTTGGTTCTCGGGTGATGAGAAGGTCTTTATGATAAATTGGATGGGGAAGATGGCAACGAGATATATGATCAGCACGAACGCAGCAATTGGCAGAAATAGCATTTGTATGAATAGATATGCAAGAAGCGTGGATATGCGAAGCGCAAATCCCACCCCACGTGAGATGAGCGCAAAAGACAGCTCATTCCCCCACTCTGAGAAAGAAAATCCTCTGGTTTCTTTCTTTGATACTATTCTCTTCCACGGCGAGAAGAGATTGGTGACCATTGAGTCAACAGAGAAGTAGTACGGGAGGAAAATGAAGATATTTGTCAAGGCTTTGGTGAGGGTGGAGAGAGATGAAAACATTTGAAAATTACCTAGCACTAAAGTATAGATTCATTTGTGTCACACAAGATGTTATTTCATGATAGTAGATGTGACACTGACATCTCAACTCATCATCCTTCTAATTAAGTTAATTGAAGACGGTGCTTTAATGAACAAAATTGGTAAAAGCCTATAGTCAAGTCCATTAGTCGGTCTTCCTTCATTCGTTACAAATCTAAGCGCATCAACAGACATCCTTGCTGTTTCAATAACTTCATCTATTGCCTGTCTAAATTCCTGGTCACTCCTATATCTATTGACCACTTCCCTAGCGAAATTAAAGAGGTTTCTTCTTGCTTCCGGAGTAGCTCCACTAAGTTCATCATTTATTTCCCCCATAATTGATTCTCTAGCTTGCTCATAATCAGGTTTTTGCGGATTGCGCTGAGCTTCATTTTGTCTTTGTCTGGCTCGCTGTTGAGGAACCTCACCTGGGGTCGCACCTTGCTGATTTCTCACATTCCTTTGATTTTGTTGTTGGTTGTCGACATTTTGCCCACCACTTGGTCCAGGTGTTTGAGGAGTTCTCTTTGGAGGTACCTCTTTTCTCTTTATAACTGCCTCGTACTTTTTGACAGTAGCCAGCTCTTCGGGAGTTAGCGGCTTCTCATTTGTTTCGTCTGTCAACTGTGCATAAAGCTTCTTTGCTTCGGCGATCTGTACTGCTAGATCTTTCCTCAATGCCTTCAACTCGTTCAATTCATCAAGGGACAAAGTTGCTTTATCTTTTCCTTGGAGCTCTGCGAGTTTTGCTATTCGTCTATTTTCAGCCGTTGCTGCTTCTGTTGCTGTTCGATCTGCTTCAGCTTTCGCCTGCGTTACAAAATCAGTTCGCTTAACCTCATTCTGTTCTTGTTGTCTCCGAGGTTTTGCGCGTTCAAGTGCTGCTCCAATCTGTCTGTGACCGTGTCTTGCATATATGTCTGCTTTTGCAGGAAATTTTCTGACATAGTCGTCCCAAACTGCAGCTTGTTCTGTGGGTGATGTAATGCTAGTGACTCTTGCCTCAAGACTGATTATGAATGGATCTTTGCTCGGTTCAATTTTGCGCTTGCTTTCGGCATCTGCTTCACCAAACTGCAAACCAAATGCCTCATACGCCTTCACTGCTTCAGGAAATTTCTTACTATACTCAAGATAGGCTCTTTCGTAGGCCCTAGCCTCTTCAGATGGAGTGAGTCTAGTCTCATTGTTTGCATGTGCGATAGGTCCTTTTGCTTCTTCGATTTGTTTTCTGGCATTTGCAAGCATCTCCTTGTATCTCGGATCTTCAGTAAGGTTCACAGCAAGTTTGCCGGTTTCTCCTGTTTCTCCATCTCTATTGTGCGAATCAGTAAACGAACTAGCGAATCTATCATAAAAATCCTTGTCTACTAGCGCAGGTTGGGAGACTCTAGCTGCACCTCTTGTTTCAGTCGGAGCTCTTTGTTGGCTCATTCTTTGCTCGTGATCACTTTTTCTTTTTTCCCACCACCCTTTCAGCCTCGCCAAAGGGCTCAATTTTCTTTCTGCAGCTTCTGCTGGCTGTGATAATCTATCCACTCGACTCCCAAGATTATCTATTTGACTCTGATTTTCTTGTAATTGTTGTGCAGCTCTGCCCACATCCACCTGTCCTGAACCGGCAGCAACTGCAGGAGTAGCATCGGTGATTGCTGGGATGGCTTGATTGGGATTTTGCTCAGCTGCCATAAATAATGGACGAAATTTTATTTGTGGAAACTTAATTCCCTGATTCTTTAATTGAAATGCTTGTTGGCCAGGAGTTTCAGACATGCCTGTAATTAACTAGCCGACAAATTACTTAATGCTGATCTTATCTGGTCTATCTGCGCTTCCGAATTGTTCTGCTTCGTAATCGCGCTATAATAATCCCCCGTATTTTCCATGAATGGATATTTACGTAGGTATGTGACAAAGTCATCGAAGAATGTTTTGTCGTCAGCGTAGCTCTCAAGGAGCTCATAGAAGTCAGCTCCAGCTTCCTCTGCTGTGTCACTATTTATCTTTCCATCCTGCAAAGACTTGTCTATTTCGCTTGTTGCAGCGGTAGCCATTTTTTCTTTCAAAATATCGTCCATACTATATTTATACCAATACTCTCACCCACTTTGCAAGTGGTATTTAATCAGAATGGGTAGACAGATAAGTTCCCCCGATTATATCGGGACAGGCAAATTCCGAATTCCTAATTCCAAATCTAAATTAGCACTTGGAACTTGGCACTTGGAACGTGGAACTCGTTTAGTCCTTCGCCACCTTATCCACCGTAAATCTCTCCAGCCGTTTGGCGATCTGTGGATACTTCCTTGGTGAGTACTTGGGGAAGAATGTGCTTGCCATGGTCTGGCTTTCGGCGACCAGTGCGAAGTCGAAAAGCGATGCTACCTTGAGACTATCTAGACCATGCTGTGCAGTACCGAAGATATCCCCAGCCCCTCTATGTCTGAAGTCAAATTCCGCCAGTTCCATACCGTTTGTTGTCTTTGCAAAGAATTTGAGTCTCTCTGTTATATAGAAGTTGTCTGATGTGAAGAGTACGCAGTACGATTGCACTGCATTGCGTCCCACGCGTCCGCGCAGCTGATGGAGCTGTGCCAGACCATATCTCTCTGCGCCCTCAATCAATATTATTGTGGCATTTGGGATGTCTATGCCGACTTC
Organism: uncultured Gammaproteobacteria bacterium; assembly: GCA_964488055.1. Taxonomy (GTDB): domain Bacteria; phylum Patescibacteriota; class Microgenomatia; order UBA1406; family GWC2-37-13; genus JAGOLU01. The sequence goes on from CAZATL010000002.1 coordinate 44,554, forward strand.
GACGACAGTAGTAGATACGAGTATGTCATACTCTTTGTCCTTGAATTTCTGCATGATCTCATCTTTTTCCTTGGCTTTCATCTTGCCGTGGAGCATAGCCACGCGCAGAGTGGGAAAAACAACATTTTGAAGTTTTTCCCACTCATCTGTTACGTTTTTCAGAGTTTCTTTTGACTCTTTATTTTCATTTTCTTCATCATTCTCTATACGCGGGCATATCACAAAAACCTGACAACCTGTTGTATCTATTTGTTTCTTGATCCATGCGTATGCACCATTTCTTTTCTCTGGCGGTGCGGCATAGGTCTTGATTGGTAGTCGTCCTGGTGGCATGTCTGACAAAACCGATATATCCAGATCGCCGAAGATCGAGAGCGCCAGAGTGCGCGGGATGGGGGTAGCTGTCATAGTCAGCAGATGTGGTACTTTGGCCTTAGCTTTTAGTATTGCTCTTTGTGCGACTCCGAATCTGTGCTGCTCATCTATCACAATGAGCCCTACATCCTCAAAGATCCTATCATCAGTGAGCAAGGCATGGGTGCCGACAATGATGTCCAAGTTCCTAGTTCCAAGTTCCAAATTCCGAGATTTTTTCTTTGTTTCTGAAGTGACTATCCCGACATTGATTTTTGTTTTCTCAAAAAGTTTTTGGAGAGTTGCATAGTGTTGGTTTGCGAGGATGCTTGTGGGCGCCATGATTAGAACCTTTTTGTGGTTTGCGATCGCGAGAAGACTCGCGATCGCAGCTATCACAGTCTTCCCACTACCGACATCCCCTTGTAGGAATCTATTCATAGGAATGTCCTTCAAGAGATCACTTCTTATATCACTCCATGCGCTTGCTTGTGACTTGGTTAGCTTGAAAGGTAATGAATCTATGAATGATCGAATCTTTTCATCTATTTTATCGCTTGTTGCAAATGGTTCCACGATTTTTTTCTCGTGCCAGGATTTGCGCACCAATTGTCTAGCAAGATGTAGTAGGAATAACTCCTCAAGCTCGAAGCGTCTTCTTGCTTCTTGTGCCTCTTTCATACTTGAAGGGTTGTGTACGGTATAAATTGCCTTTGAGTATGGCACAAGTTTGTGATTTCGTACTATCTCGTCAGGCAGCCATTCGTCAAAAGACGCAACGTCAACCAGTGCAAAAGCAAGCGATATCTTCTCGCGAAGCATACGGCTAGAAAGATGCAGCTTCTCTGGATAGATGGGGATGATCTTGCCAGTGTGCTTGCCTTCAATATTTACTGATGGATCAATTATTTCGTATTCGTCTGGTTTTATAACTAGTTTTTTACCCTTTTTCTCAATAGTCCCTGCACATGCCAAAAGCACTCCTTCTTTCTCAAATTGTTTGGTGAGATAAGGCTGGTTGAACCAGTATGCTGTAATTTCGCCTGTTCCATCTGATATCACGATTTCTTGTATTGATAAATTGCGCCTCACAAACCTATTCTTGGCGCTCACAACACTCCCCTTTATCGTCACTGTCTCACTTGGTTGCACCTGACCAATTGATGTAGTGATCGAATAGTCTACGTAGCGACGTGGTAAGTAGTTTAGTAAGTCACCGAGAGTCTCTATCCCTATTAGCTTAAACCTAGCAATCGTTGACGAATGTGTTTTGGGAAGTGCTGTGACAGAAGTGTCGAGTGTGAATGACATATTTACTTTCTTGATTATAGCCAATCATGGGGTAAGAATCATGTGTAGGAAACAATACATCATAGACCTCCGGATCCAGAAGGATCTTCCCCAAATCCACTACCTGGGTTCAGATCGTCAAGTTGAGTTTGTATAGGCTTTTCAATGCTATCCAAAATAGTTGGGCATGGGGCAAACTCACAATTTGGTCCCTGACGCCCCACAAATGAGCCGTCTGGACAAGTCAACACCTCCATAGTACAAAATTTTTGCCCATCCGCGTCAGGCTTGATTGGAGATATTCGAATATCTTCTCGACTGATTGGAGGTAATCCAAGCTTAGGTGTATCCACTGTGCTTGTATTTTGGATATACCCAGAAAGCATGATTCCAATTGCTATACCAAGACAAAGACAAAGCAACCCAATCAAGACCATAGATAAACTTGAGACAAGTATCTTGTCTGTAGATTTTACTTCAGTATTGTCGTTTGTCATTTTATCCAAAATATGGTGCAAATGACGTCGCTAGGAGGACAAGACAAACTATTATGAGTATTGCCTTCCAGATCTTTTGGACCCTTTTTTTGTGTTTGGCCATGTTATCATTGTATACTCTGTGTAGTGTAAGTTCAATATCTTTAAGCAAAATGTTCAAGTTTAGTAAAATTTTCGGTTTCAGTAGAAGACGCGGTAGAGGCTCACCTCTCACCAGGAGAAAGCAACTTGCTTTGAAAATCGCAATTGTGGTCGTGTTTCTTGGAGTATTGACGACATCACTTTTTTTCTGGCTAATCACGAAGGATCTTCCGGAGCCAGGCAAACTATCAGCGTCCCGCGCAGGGTCGCTTGTTGTTCTTGATAAAGAAGGGAAGATAGTACACCAGCTTTATGAAGACAAGCAACATCTTCAGATTACATCAGACGAGATACCCAAAGATCTGAAAAACGCAATAGTAGCAATAGAAGACAAAGACTTTTACAAACACGGTGGCTTTGATCCACTCACGATAATAAGAATACCTTTTAACTACGTCTTTAGAAAAGGTCGAGTAGTTGGTGGATCTACGCTCACCCAGCAGCTCATAAAGCTTGCCTATCTTGACTCTTCTCGCAACATCACTCGCAAAATCAAAGAATTTGTTCTCGCAGTTGAAATAGAAAAAAGACTCACAAAAGACGAAATACTGACAGAGTATCTCAATATCGCACCGTATGGTGGGACACTTGAGGGTGTTGGCGCAGCGGCCAGATCATATTTTGACAAAAATATAGAAGACCTGGATCTGCTCGAATCTGCAATACTTGCAGGCCTTCCACAGGCTCCATCTGTTTATTCGCCTTTCGTCGGTGAGAAGGATGCTTGGAAGGTTCGCACAAAAGACGTCCTTCGTAGAATGAAAGAAGATAAGTACATTGATGACAAAAAATACGAATCAGCGATAAAACAGATGAATGGCTTTGAGTTTGCGAATCGTGAAGTCTCGATCCGTGCCCCACACTTTGTTTTCTATGTACAGGAGCAGGCGGAGAAACTGGTTGGCAAAGACGCCATGAAGCAAGGAGTTGTGATCAAGACCTCACTTGACACAAAGCTCCAAAAGGAAGCAGAAGAAATTGTCTACGACGAGATCAAATCTCTCAAAAGCTCACAAGTCGGAAATGGAGCTGCTCTTGTGCTTGATACAAAGACGGGCGAGATATTGTCACTCGTCGGTAGTTATGATTTTGCCGATGAGAAGTATGGCAAATTCAATGTAGTGGCTGACGACACGGCCTTGAGACAACCTGGATCTACCCTAAAGCCCCTGCTTATCGCCGTAGCAATGGACAAAAAGATCATCACAGCCTCATCAGTCATTATGGATGTGAAGACAGCGTTCCCAGTAGTCGATCAGAAAGATTACGAACCAGTGAATTATGACGGTCAGTACAGAGGTCCGGTGCAGATAAGGTTCGCACTAGGCAATTCGCTCAACGTGCCCATGGTCAAGCTCATGGGTATGTATGGTCTCAAGGATTTTTTGACAAAGATGGATGATTTTGGAATAAATAGTTTGGCGCCAACTAATGAGAATCTGGCGAGACTTGGTCTTTCTGTATCTCTGGGTGGTGGCGACATAAGGATGACGGAGCTTGGTGCCGCATATCTAGCACTCGCTAGGGGTGGTACAAGTATTGATATGTCTGCGATCGTCGAGGTGCGAGACAACACTGGAAAACTCCTTTACCGCAGACCCGAGCAAAAAATAAAGAGAGTATTGTCCAAAGAAGCAGCTTTTATCGTAAGTCACATACTGTCTGACAACGTGGCAAGATCTGCAGTCTTCGGTACAAACTCGCTTCTTGTTGTGCCTGGCAAGACGGTAGCTGTTAAGACTGGTACCACAAATGACAAACGTGATAACTGGACAGTCGGATACACAAATGGAGTCGTGGTTGTGTCATGGGTTGGTAACAATGACAATACCCCAATGAATCCCCGCATAGCGTCTGGTATCACAGGCGCCTCGCCAATCTGGAACAAAATCATGAAAGTAGCGCTAAAGACCTATTCCGACGGCATAATCGAGAAACCTGGAGATGTGCTTGCGCAAGAGGTGGATTCGTTTGCAGGTGGTAAGGTGAGAGAAGAGGACAAAAAGAGATCTGAATACTTCATAAAAGATACAGAACCCAAGGAAGTAGCGACAATTTACCAGCGTATAAAAATATCCAAGAATCAATCAGGTAAAAAAGCAAATGACAAAGAAATATCAATGGGGCAATATGATGAAAAAGATTTCTTTGTATTCACAGAACCAGATCCAATAAGCACAGATGGCAAAAATAGATGGCAGGAAGGGATTGATGCTTGGGCTAAAGAGCAGGGAGATGAAAAGTACAAAGTACCACGTGATACATCGGACTACTCTCCCCCACCCACTCCGACCCAAGGACCAAGTAGTACTCCGACCCCACAGCCACAACCACCTACAGCCACACAAGCTGCGCCCACACCAACGTCGATAATAGTCACCCCATCCATAATAGCTACGATAATCCCAACCCAATGAGTGTGTCAAGATAGTAGAAATCGTTACGATTTTGTTTTTTGTAGATCGCGGCCGATGTTCTATCAAATGCCTTGTATCTTTTATTTTCGAGCATCATATTCATCCAGTCGAGATTTCTAGCTAGGAAATACTCACTATTGCTTGTTTCATTTAGGAATATCTTCATAACGGGTCTTATGCTTTCTGTGATTTCATGATAGTGGGCAGATATATGGCTTTTGTTACCTGTACCTACTGTTTGCATCTGATACTTTATTATTTTTTTTCCGATTGACATGTGGTCTTGTGTGAAATATTGGACAAGCAATTTGTCAATCTCATCACCCTTTATACTAACCATATACTTGTTTTCAAAAAACTCTCGCACAGCCGTAGAAAGCAACCCAGGACTAAAGTCTACGAGTTTGTCACCGACATACATCTCATCCATGTAGATTCTCAAGACGGGTTGTGACACTTGACGCCTGCAGATAGATTCGTGAGAGTCGACAGTTAGATGATCAAAAAGCAGTTCATTTGCAACATTTGACAAGAGCCTCACTTGCCACTTTGGGATATCTGTCCTTGTGATGATGTGGACGTCGTAGTTTGTTAGAGGGTAAAGATAGTTTTTGAGACTTCGAATATCTACCATATCACAAAGCATTGACAGGTCAAAATAGAATCTCTCCATATCCACTATCATTCCTCTATTTACACTTTTCAGAAAGATGTCATCGAAAAAGAATGGACTATTTTTACTTTTCGTTTTTTGGGTTACATATCCACAAACCATGTCATCCCCACCGATGTCCAGATAGAGATTGATCCCACGAAAAGCAACATTTGTGAACTGCCTTGTCAAATGATTGAGCATAAATCCAAGTTTTCTTATATATAATTGGGAAATCCGAAGCTATCCCGTTGCTCATTTTACCTCATAGATATGACAAGTAGAATCACGAAGTATTTACTTCTTGCATTATTTCTCTTCACCCCTCTCATTCTGTCAAGTCACACGTCAGAGATGTTTGAGATACCTAAGATGATTTTTCTTTATGTGGGGATAAGCACAGCGACCGCATTTTTCTTGATTTCAGTCATAAGAGGTGAAGTCACTGTCAGAATAAATATAGTCCATGTCCTTGCACTCTTATTCGTATTCTCACAATTCATATCACTCGTTTTCTCAATAGACATGCATACTTCTTGGTACGGTTATTATGGCAGACTAAATGGTGGTGTTCTCTCGACCATACATTTTGCTTTACTCTTTTTCATCTCGTCACAGCTAGTTGACTCGAAGTCCATCAAGCAAGTATTTTTGGTAAGCGCAATATCAAGCGTGCTTGTACTTGGTTGGGGTATTCCTGGCCGACTACTCGGCGCCGATACAGCATGCTTCTACTTCAGGCAAGAGATTGGTATCACTTGCTGGACTGACGAGTTTCGCCCAGCAGAGCGCATGTTTGCCACACTTGGCCAGCCAAACTGGCTGGGATCATATTTTGCTACACATGTATTTTTCGGTATATATCTACTTGTCGAGAGTCATATAAAGCAGGCAAAAAAAAGTATTTGGCAACAAGCGTTACTCCTCCTTATGGGTGCATACATTGGTCTCATGGTACTAGGCGTATACTTCACGTCTTCAAGATCTGCCCAAATCGCACTTGCCATACCACTGGCGATCGAGTGCTTGAGACGCATATTCATTCGATTTGGAAAAAATGCAACCATATCAGTAGCAACTGTTGTATCAATCATTATTTTGATATTGGGCAGTCTGTATATTGCGAGAATTTATTCTGAAGATAATCAGAACATCACTCATTCTGGCAAAATTCGGCTCATCGTCTGGGAGGGTGCGGTCAAGCTATGGGAGAAGTATCCAGTACTTGGTACTGGGCCAGAGACGTTTGCGTATAGTTACTTCCAGACTCGACCAGAGTCTCACAATAAAACAAGTGAGAAAGACTTCGTATACAACAAAGCTCATAACGAGTTTCTGAATATCCTTGCAACTACTGGATCTTTTGGGTTTGTGACGTACGCTGCGTTACTTGCATACTGTCTATACACACTATCTCGTGTACCAAGTAGTAGTAGTCGTGTAGTCGCTTACGCAATCATTTGCGTGACTTTTTGCAATACACTTGGCTTCTCAACAAGTACCAGTCAGCTTCTTTTGTATTTCTTACTTGGCATTGCAACTGCACTATCACGCAAAGACCTCCTGATGTTTCAGCTCCCAAAGATGAGCTGGAGAATCACTACACCTTTGGCTTTGTCTATATTCACAGTGTGGATATGGGTCACGCTTTTCTTGAGAAGCTACATCATAGCTGATATCACATATGCTAGTGCTATGTCGTCTTACGAGTCAGGCGATCCAGAAGGCGCAATGGATCTTTGTCGCATGGCATATATGACGAAGTCCGAGCATGTATACGCAGATAGATGTGCGAGTATCAATGCGGGCACGGCCCTATTGCTTGCTGATTCGGATGATGGGAGCGTGGGGGAGTATAGAGATTTGTATGCAAAAAGAGCAGATGCATTTGGTCAAATAGCCACAAAGTCATCACCGAAGAACCCGCTATACCTCAAAAGCCGCGCAAGAGTGCTAAAAATTCTCATGAATATCTATCCCAAAGAAACAAAGTACAAAGATGAGCTTAAGTCGATCGTGACTCGTTTCAGACTCCTTGCCCCCACAGACCACACAGTTTTATAATAAAAAAACACGGGCAAATGCCCGTGTTTTGTATCTAACAAGATTGTTCTTTATTGTACGAAACAGACTGCACAGTACTCTCTGTTTGCTGTATTCATATTGGCTCCAGCTGCCATTGCTGTCTGACAAACAGTTGCTGGTCCAGGTCCAGGTGTAAAAGCCAGTGGCGCTGCAGCTTGCACAACATCTCCTGTTCCTGCTACTCCCCCAACGAATGCAGTTCTTATGCCGTTTCCACCAAAAGCGTCAAGGTGATAGTACAGACCAGCCTTAGATTTGAAATTCTTGGATTGAGGCTTGAAGCAGACAAAGGTATTGCCCCACTGCCCTCCGATGTTTGGTCCACGAACTACAAGTATGCTTGCCAAATTCGCACCAGCAGCAGTAACAAAGTTTGTCTTTAATTCTCCAGAATTGACCAAGGCCGTCAGGACAGTATTTGCTGCCGCTGCAGTATCTAGTCTATATGACGCATTCTCAGCTGCAAAAGAAGCGGCTCCTGGTAGAGCATTGTTCTGTGCTCTGAATCTCTCCATAGCGTTACTAACCGTAGCTGCTATTTCGTTGAGCGACGAATCTCTACCTCTATTGACCTGCTCTATTGGGTCAAGTGCAGCAAGTAGTCCTACAGACAATAGTGCAAGGATCGTGATACCTATTATTAACTCTACTAGAGTGAAACCTTTACTCATACATTTATATTAACTAATAAATTAATTTGCTAACCTTATCTAACATTATTCTCTAAAAATATACACAAGTCAATGGGTAAGTGAAATTGTGAAACTTATAATCTTGCGCATGTTAATTACCCAGTTGAGTCGTAAGATTGTAAATAGGTGTGATGACTGCCACAACAATGAAAAAGACAATTCCACCAAGTACAACCAAAGTCATTGGCTCGATGAGTGTGGTTGCTGCCTTCACTGTCAAATCAGATTGCACCTCGAAATATTTTGAGATTTTACTAAGCATCTCGTCAAGTTTACCAGTCCGCTCCCCGACTGCCGTCATTTGTACAAGAATTGGTGGGAATTGAGATTCTTTCTCAAATGCCTGTGAGATGGTCATGCCTCCTTGTACGCTTTTGTATACATTCTCAAATGCCCGCTGGAAGACTATATTGTTGCTAGTGTTCTCTACAATGTTCAAACCCTCAAGCACTAATACTCCGGAGCCAATCAGAATAGACAAAGTGCGGGTGGAGTCAACAAGTGAACTTATTCTTATGATGTCCCCAAGAACAGGTATTTTCATCAGCGTCACAAAGACGGCGTATCTTCGTCCAGGATTTTCCATGAATTTACGATAACCAAATACTAGACCCCCTATACCTACGAATATCAAGTACCAGTAATTCACGGCTATGTCAGACAGTGTGATGACTATTTGTGTAGCCATGGGAAGCTCAATTTTGAGATCTTTGTATAGCGCGGTAAGTTGTGGCACGACTACAGTAAGAAGCACGAACACGACGCCCACTATACCGACTATGATTATGGCAGGGTATGTGAGCGTGCCTTTTATTTTGGCATTAAACTCACGCTGCTTGTCGAGATCATCAGCAAGTCGGAGGAGTATCTCATTTAGCTTTCCTGAAGCCTCTCCAGCCTTCACAAGTGCTATATATATACGGGGGAAGACATTGCTATATTTGGCTATCGACTTTGAGAGATTTTCACCTGACCTTATATCATCACTAAGGTTTGTAATGAGTTGGTACATTGATTTTTTTTTGGTTTGTTGGATGATGATATCAAACGAGCTACTCAACGTGAGTCCAGCATTTAGCATGAGAGCAAATTGTCTTGTAAAATCGATGATATCGCTGAACGAGACTTTGTCAAAGAATCGGGATAAGTAATTGAATTGGAATTCAGTTTCTTTCTCAATTGTCACTGGATAGAGGCTATTGTTGCGAAGGAACTCCACCACCTCTCTCTCTGTGGATGCACTGATTTTTCCTTTTATAACTTGCTCTTTGGCTAATGCACTGTACTTGAATATCATTGTTTGTTGTTGGGTATTTAATTATGCAAAACATCATTTTACACACCGATATACTTGAGAAGGAGTTGTGGTCGAAGTGCATTTTGCATAGCCACTTCTTTCGATATCACACCTTCTCGTACTAGTTTTGTCAAATACTTCTCCATGAGTATCATGCCATGCTCGTCGCCAGTCTCCAGTACGCTATCGAGCATGAACGATTTACCCTCTCTTATGAGAGCAGAAACTGCAGGAATATTTTGGAGTATCTCGATGGCAGGTATGACGGGGTTTTTGGGGGTAATAGTTGGAACGAGTCTTTGTGACACGACTACTCGGAGCATCGCAGCCAGCTGGGATCTGACTTGGGGCTGTTGGTGGGGCGGGAACACGTCAATGATTCTGTTTATCGCTTCAGAGGTCGAGCTTGTGTGGAGCGTAGAGAAGACGAGGTGGCCAGTCTCGGCTGCAGTGAGCGCAGCTGCTATCGTCTCAAAGTCCCGCATCTCGCCCACTAGTATCACGTCAGGGTCTTGTCGTAGCGATGCACGAAGCGAATTTGCCCAAGTCATTGTGTCTAGGTAGAGCTCTCTTTGGCTAATAATCGATTTCTTTGGTGTCAGGACATACTCCACTGGATCTTCGATTGTGATGATGTGCTTTGCACTGGTTTCATTTATTTCTTGAATGAGCGCAGCAAGTGATGTAGATTTTCCTTCACCAGTTGGCCCAGTAAAGAGGACGAGACCAAATGAATGTTCTATAAATTTGTGGAAAATTTTAGGCAAAAGTAGTTCTTCGATAGTCTTGATTTGTCCCGTGATATGGCGGAAAGACCCTGCCACAGTGCCCTTTTGATAATAGATATTGACACGAAATCTGTCACCGGCTGGTGACGCGTAGCTCAAGTCTAGCTCTAGAGTCTTGCTCAACCTATCCATTTGCTGAGGAGTGAGAAGTGACAAGAGCATGTCCTTTAGCTCTGGAGCCTTGAGTTCTGGATACGATGAAAGCTGAAAAATACTCCTATGGACTCTAACAGTTGGTGGATATCCAGGTATAAGATGCAAATCTGATGCACCTCTTTGGACAGTTGTATTTAGGAGATCTTGTATATTCATATATTCAGTTTGGATTTAGTATTCAAAATATTATTCAAAATTTTTTATAGCTCTGTCGTGAGTCGGAGCACTTCCTCAAGCGTCGTGTGTCCCGACAACATCTTAATAAATCCATCCTGCTTCATCGTAATCATACCCTCTCGCACTGCCTGGTTTTGGATCTCGCTGGCTGGTGCATGCTGTAATATCAGTTTATTGATTTCTGGAGTAATAGTCAACACCTCAAAAATCCCGATTCTCCCGAAGTACCCCGTATGGTCGCAAGCCTCACATCCAGTTCCTTTGAAAAGAACGATATCATTTGTCTTATCTGTCACTTTACCAAAAAGTGCCTTGGATACTGTCTCTTGTATTTCAATCGGTGGCTTGTACTGCACTTTGCAGTGTACGCAAATCTTCCTTGCTATTCTTTGTGCGATAGATGCAACAATTACAGATGCAATAAGAAATGTTTCTGCACCTAGATCAATGAGTCTTGGGATTGCTGTCGAGGCAGTGTTTGTGTGGAGTGTTGAGAATACCAAGTGCCCTGTGAGCGCGGCTTGGATAGCAAGCTGGGTGGTCTCGGAATCACGAATCTCGCCGACCAGTATGATATTTGGGTCCTGACGCAGAAATGCGCGGAGACCTGTTGCAAACGTCAGGCCAGCCTGTACGTTTACCTGTACTTGGTTGATACCATTTATCTGATACTCGACAGGATCCTCTAGAGTCATTATATTTGTCGTTGGTTTGTTCAATATACTCAATATGGAATATAGTGTTGTTGTTTTACCAGATCCGGTTGGACCAGTGACTAGCACCACACCATATGGATGTTTGATGGCGTCTTGGACTATCTTCAAAGAATTACTCTGCAGACCAATCTCTTGGAGTGTCGGGAGACCACCAGTCTTCCTAAGAAGTCTCATAACCACTTTCTCTCCATCTATAGTCGGAAGTGTAGATACGCGGACATCGACATCGTTTTTGTCGTAATTGAAGGAAAACCTTCCGTCTTGCGGCACTCTTCGCTCGTCGAGCTTCAATCCAGATATTATCTTGAGGCGAGATATCAGTGGCTCGTGGATAGCTGCGGGCAATACAAGTTTCTCCTGTAGAATGCCATCTATTCTATACCTTACTCTGGTCTGTGTGGATTGTGGCTCAATGTGGATGTCAGATGCGCGGCTTTGTACAGAATAGTCCATGATAGAGTCAAGTATCTTCGATACTGGAGATTCAGAAATGGCCTTCTGATTACCAGAACCGTCTGATTTGGGTACATCGGTTTTAGGTGGAGATATATCTTCAGACGCCAAAGCTTCTGTCACGGCTGGCATGACGGTCTGACTATATGCTGGCAATAGACTTTTTTGAATGTCGTCTGGATATGCGAGATAAAAAGTAATTCTACATCCTGTTTTTTGTTCAAGAAAATTCTGGAGACTCAAATTGAGCGGATCAGCTGTTGCCACACAGAGTATCTTTTTGTCTTCGTCGATCTGAAAGGGTATTATGCTGTACCTGACGGCCAGATTTTTAGTGATATAGTTCAATGCGCCAGGGTTTATTGCTGTTGACGCAATGTCGACGGATGGCACGCTCAAGCACTTAGCTTTGGCCTCAAGAAGAGCTTTTTTGGGAGCCAAGTTCAGTCCAAGCACGATGTCCTCCACCTCTTTGCCTGTCTGGATCGATTCAATTTCAATTTTTTGAGCTGTATTTTCATCTACGAAACCCTGCTCAATGAGTGAAGTCAAATAAGTCTTTGGTGAAAGCATATACACAAGATAACAAAGAGTAGCAAACTATGCAATACCAACTTACGTCTTTTTGTTCTTTCATTTTATGATGTAAGTTGTTATTATGAAAGTTATATATGAAAAATAATAATTTTCGTAAACAATTAAAGCAATTTATATTTCCAGAAAGTAGTGAAGGCTTCACTCTTCTAGAAATTCTTATAGCTATTTCCATAATTGGCATTCTTTCTGTGTTTGGAATGACTGCATACACAAATAGCCTTAACACTGGGCGAGATGCCAGGAGACGTGCAGATCTTGAACAAATCAAAAGTGCACTTGAGATGTTTCGGTCAGATAGCATAAACTCAAGATATCCATTAAACACTGAGGGTTTGGATATTCTCGAGACAGGTAACCCAAGATATCTGAATGTGCCACTTGACCCGAGAGATGGACTTAATTATGCATATTATGCAAGTAATAACGGATCAGATTATGCGTTGGGCACAAATCTCGAAGGCACAAGTCCGGGATGTGATCCAGTGATTGATGGTATACACATAAATGGTTCTTTCAGCTTTATTTGTGGTGACTACAATGGTGGAACAGCACCGTGTGACTATTGCATTGGACCATATGGGAGAGAATGATATTTATCACAATTCAAAAAAGATGTCACCATATCAAAACAATCGAAATAGTGGTCTGAGCCTCGTTGAGATCATGGTAACTGTGGTCATTGTCTCTGTTTTGGCTGGACTTGGCATAGCTAGATACCGAGATTTTGATACAACCAAATCATTTGATCGAATAGTCGATCAGACTGTTGTAAATATCAATCAAGCCAGGTCGCTCGCAAACGCCCAAAACAGCAAAGATTGTGGCGTGGATGCAAGACTCGCATCCACCACATTTCGACAACTGAACAACAATACATCTTACGAGATCCTTTTTACATGTGAAGGTAATTATCGTTTTGGCACACCCACCCCGTCCCCTATATCTTCTTTTTCACCAACACTTGATACCACCCTGGGAAGTGGACTATTATTTTTGGATACCGGCCCAAGGGACATAGCTACTTTTTTTGCAGATGGTACTGCCTTGCCTGGAGTGAATATTCGTCTTTATTCACCAAACACTACTATGTGTGCATGTATCCGGGTGAGAGATGCTGCCGGAGCAGTACAAAAGACAACAAGAGATGGATGTGTCCTGACACAATCACCGCTTAATATAACTTGTAACGTGTGGCAATAGAAGATTAATGTGTAAGAAAATATGAAGAGAAATATATGTCATGCGAAAAAGCTGCAAAGAGGAATGTCTCTAGTAGAGGTATTGATATTCATTGTTATCTTAACGATTGTACTTGTGTCACTTATTGGCATAACAACATCTGTCATAAGACAGTCTCGCACAAACTATAGCAAGACTTTTGCCACACACCACGCACAGCAGCTTGCTGAATGGCTTCGGATTCAGAAGGATGTTGTTGGATGGAACCAATTTTACAGCACTGTCATGACTGCCCCAGCCAATTTTTGTGTAAATGATGAAATAAGACTGGACTCGGTTTTGGGTGATTTGCTTTCTGAGAATAACACAGCGAACTGCGATGGTACGGGTATAAACGGTGTCAGTCCGCAGATATACAACAGAACAGTGGCATTTACACAAGAGCCAGGTGCTAATACGAGTAATGATAGTATGGAAGTTGTAATAAGAGTTGAGTGGCAGGAAGCTGGTAATCAGCTCAATTTCGTCGAAACATCTACCGTATACGCGCCACTCTGATACAAAATATGAAAAAAAATATTAAACAGGCGAGCAGAAAAAGAGCAAGTCACGGCTATACTTTGGTCGAGGTCATGATAATTATCGTCATAATGGCAATTACGTTACAAGTGACCGTTGGCATATTGACGGTAATAGTGAGACATCAGTCCACAACAATCCGTCTGACTGAAGTCAAGAGTGAAGGTGATAGAGTTTTGCAACGAGTAAAAAATGACATAGAAACAAACGCCGTGTCTATCTGGAGGATGGAGGGCGGAGTGCCAACGCAGGTATGCGACGGCCCAGGGGATATTCATATGGCGGATAATGTATTTTTCGAAACTGAAGCTGGCGTGGTTTTTAGGTATGACGAGACATTGGGCTCACTTGCATATACTTTAGATGGCACACCAGCCGTCCTTAATTCTGGTAATACGCTCGTGTCAAATCTCCAAATATATTGTAGTTGGCCAGGACAATTCTCAGATAGGATTGTCTCTATTTCATTCGAGATTCGACCTACAGTAACTGCCGCTGTGGAACTAGGTAACCTTATAGTCATGAGATACAACGGTTTTGCTACTATTGACCCACCATAAATGTTAATTTTATGATTGCACTTTGTGATAGTATTTGATACTGTATATATCATATGGCAAATATCCCAATCGGAATCGAGATAAACGAAAATAAAATACGCATGGCTGATGCGCGCTTCAAAGATGGTGCAATATACCTACAGGCACTAGGCACAGCCGATTCGTTGCCGCAGTTTTTTACGAATGTGAGTATGGATATAGCTGTTCAGAAGCAAGCTATGGTAATAAATACTCTTTATTCTGATCTAAAACTTAGCTCAAAAATTGTGAATATTGTATTGCCGGATACTATCACGTATTCACAAATAGTCGAAACACCCATTTTGGCAGAAAAGGAATTGATAAATTCCATTAGATACCTGGCAGACGAATTCATACCAATGAATATAAACGACACATATCTTGATCTTGAAATTTTGAAAACTGACACTATAGCAAACAAGCTAGAAGTGCTTATTGTTGCTGCCCCAAAGCGTATAGTAGACGGTGTATATCGAACTTTAGAACTTGCTGGACTTACACCGCACAGACTTGAGACGGAGGTCTCGGCGATAGGTAGACTGGTGTCAGAGGTAATGAGAACAAAAGACACAAACGAGTCGTACTGCATTATAAACATTGGCTATACTGGCACATCTGTCTACATAGTAGACAACTTGAGTCGTAGACTTGTGTTCATTCGTAACTCGAAACTTGGTTATGAACTCTTTCAGAAAGAAGTAATGGTAAATCTCAATCTAGATCAGAAAGTAGCCACCCAAATACTTCAAAAGCCAGGAGACAAAAGCGAAGAAGTACTGGGAGCCATTATGACATCAATAAAAGAACTGTCAGAAGAGATTAAGAGAGTGGTGGATGTGTACGTCCACAAGAACAACATACCAGTGACGCGTATCTTTACAGTGAATTATTCATCACAGATTTATGGATTGACCCCGCTTTTGGGTCAATTAACCGGGCTAACTTCAGAGCCCCTACCAATAAGCACAGTGTATGTACCAAACTCTGTATTAAAGGTTTTTTCGTCTGAGATAACAGAATTTACATCAGCAGTCTCAACTACAATGATATGATCCAAAAAAGGATAAATCTATTCAGTCAGAAGATCGAGAACTCACAGAAAAGCACAGTCATAATAGCAAGGTTGCGTATCATCGCGACAGCTATAACAGCGCTCTCCTTTCTGTCTATCTTAGGAGTCTTTGCAGTCCAAACAATTATTCTAAATTTGAGGTTGAGAACTGAAAGAGGCATAGAGATAGTAAAGCAAGACATTTCTTCAGAACTCGAGAAGCAATTCCCCAGTCACCTGGTAGGAGTGAGGGTGCAGGCAGTGTCTGCAGCATCAAAACAAGACATCAACTTCGCAAGCGGCGAAGCAAGACTGAAAGACTGGCTAGAGATGTTCGGGATAAGGGCAATTGTGGTCAGTATGAGTATGCAGACGAAGACTAATTTTTCTGCAGACTTGAGCTTTGCGAGTCAAACAGAACTCATGAATTTAGTCAGGGCGATCGAGCAAGATGAATCTCTGAAAACTTTTGCAAATGCCAAAATTGGTGATTTTGTGGTATCAAAGCCAAAGCCCGTGGCTTCAGGCGAAGCCACCCTAAATAGCAACGTGATTACTCTTACTGGTAAATTCCTATAATGTATGAATAACGATAAAGTAGCTTCAATTTTTGCAAAACAAAGACTTTTAGGTTTTCTCAAAGCATGGGCCATCCCACTTTTTGGTATATTGCTTGTTTTGTTCCTTGTGTATGAAGGTTACGTTACGAATGAAAAGTATCAAGAATACGTAGCATTGACCAAAGAGAAGGACAATCTTGAGGCTTTGCTTCGCAGTTATAAAAGCAATAAGCTACTGCCAAAAAGCGAAATCGAGACTTATGGCGTGATATTAGCCGGACAAGTACCGATAAAAGACGATATATATTCGCTTTTCGGATTCATAGAAGAGCTGAAGAAAGACACTGGGTTTGATGTGGGTACGTATGTGATGACAAAGGATACTGTAGCTGGAACCCAAGCCGTGGCGAGCGTCACTTTCTCTATGAATGGTGATACAACGGAAAAAAAGTTTAGCGAATTTCTAAACAAGTACTCGTCTTATTATAGTAGATATATGGTTATGAAGTCCATGACAAAATCAGTAGGCAATACTGAGACTGTAAGGGATAGAGTGACATTTGATGGCTCTTTTCAACTCATAAGCATTCCGACAATTGAAAACCTTGCAAAAAGTACTGACGGGACAGGTGTGAAGCTTTTGTCGTTTGATAAGATTCTTGCTTCGCAATACGAGACTATACGAGCAAAAATAAATCCTGTACTTCTCAATGTTGTAAAGAAAGATGTCGAAGATATACCTACAGAGTATCCCGTCAACTCGAGTCTATTTTAGGAGATAAGTCACACACGAAAGAAAGAAAGAAAAAGAAGCTTATTTCTTCTTTCCGATACCCATCTTTTTGAGGCCCTCAGAGACAATCGCCCCAACGCTTAGCCAGTATTGTAGTCTGTCGTCTTTTATATCAACTTTATGTGGCTTGGTCATAGGGTCATACGTTCCGAGTGCTTCAATGTATGCTCCATCACGCTTGCGAGTCTTTTCGACGACTACGATTCTATAAAAGGGATGACCTTTTTTGCCGTATCTCATGAGTCTAAGAGTTGCTGCCATATATTTTATTAGTTCAATTAAGAAGGCCTATTGTATCACTGTTTGATTATTTTCTCAAGCGCCAGTCTTGCTGCATTTTCTTCTGCTTGCTTTTTCGATTTACCTGATGCTTGGGCGTAGGAAGAGCCTTTTATTGATACAGAAACCATAAATGATTTGGCGTGTTCCGGACCATTTTCTTCAACTAGGGTGTATATGGGTAGTTCTTTGTATTTCTCCTGGCTAAGCTCCTGAAGATGACTCTTGGGAGACAAATAGAGCTTGTTTTTCACAATATAGTCCAGACGGTCTGCGAAAAGAAATCTAGAAACAAATTCATAGGCTTTTTCAAAACCCTTATCCAGGAAGACTACGGCAATGAGAGCTTCGAAGCAGTCAGCAAGAATATTAGTATTGGTTCTTCCGCTATTTCCCTCCTCGCCTTTTGATAGCATTAAATATTCACCTAAGCCCAGTTTTCCAGCAACGTCGGCCAGACTTTCCATACGTACTATCGATGCCTTTATGTCTGTGTATTGACCCTCGGCTAGATTTGGGTAATTTTTGTAAAGATAGATAGAAGAAATGAGAGATAATACGCTGTCACCCAAGAATTCCAGCTTCTCATTTGATGGCAGATCGAAGTCCTTGTGTTCGTTCAGGTATGATCTATGTACGAAAACATTGCGCATAAGGTCATCGCTGTCTATCACTATGCCGATTTTCTCGAACAATTTTTTGTAGTCACTTTCCATATTACTTTTGTTTACTAAATTCTTCTAGTATCGCTCCCAGCGCTCCGTTTACAAATGCATATGATCTATCGCTTCCAAGCTCCTTTGCAAGCTCCACAGCTTCGTTTATAATGACTTTGGGTGGTTCCTCCTTGGCAATTGTCAACTCGTATATGGCAAGTCGGAGTATGGCTAGGTCCGCCCTTGCGATGTTCTCAAGTGGATACTTAGGTGCGTGTAGTTTTATATTTTCGTCAATTTTGTTTATATTCTCCATGATCTGCTTGTATTCTTTCTCAAATTCTGGCTTACCAGCAAAGTCTGTGCGCCCACTCTCAAATGACGATGCATAAAGTTGTTGGACAAGATAAATCCTTCTCGAATGCCTCTTATCGGAAGTTGTATTTTCTGTAGACACTGCCTTTGACATACTTACTTTTACAATATTAGTCAAAAATTACGTTGCTATATCCTAATAGCGAGAATATTACACAAATTTCGCGTGCATATCTACCTACTTCCACAAGCCTTACAGACTATATGTGGCAACTTTTTTGAACCGCAGCTTTTGCAGTCTACTAGTACTGGGAGGCTATTTCTCCTCGTAGCCTTTCGCTTACCTGATCTCATTGTTGAAAACTTTCTTTTTGGAAGTGGCGTCATATGTGTGAAACTGACCCTGATTATAGCCTAGGCTGACATGTTTTTCAATGACTAAAGATATCTCTCATAACACCACCCCCACTCCAATTATCACTATAGGTATCACAAGAAGCATTAGCCATCCCATACCGCCAGACACAGGTGGGCTTTGTCCCACCTGTGTCTGTGTGACGGATATGAACGATGTGCCAACTGTACTTGTCGGAATAGCTACGTTTTGGCCAACAAATCTTGGCGTAGCTGTTACGTATATGATGATTGGTGTTATCTGTGGAGATGTGGTCGTGTTTAGACTTGCAGACTGTGTAGAGCTCTGGAAATTACTGACTGACGTAGTACACGACTGACCAATAGCCGTACAACTACTTCTTCCATATCCACTAACCTGTTTACACACATTTCCTATGCATGTTGAATAGCAACATGATACAGGACTCTGTGTACCTGTCGTAGAAGCTGACGATCCTCTACTTGGTAACTCACCAGACTCATGACACGCACCTGTTGTGTCTCTCCACCCACACACTCCACATGTCCTATCACACATTGCCACACTTGGCGGAGTAGGTGTGCGGGTAAGCGTAACTGTTGGGGTAAGGGTGATTGTCATACTTGGAGTCGGAGTATTTGTGGGTGTTGGAGTCATGGTTTGAGTGATAGTTGGTGTACTTGTGTTTGTTGGAGAAAGGGTTATTGTGAGAATTGGGGTTGATGAAATTGGGGGAGTAGATGTTGTGGGTGATGGGGTGGGCGTTGTTTGACTTCCTTCATACTGAATTGTTGGAGCAAGCTCGAGGGTTGTAAAAGATACCAAAGTTGGACCTCCGTGATCTGTCGGCCAGGCACGTGTGGTATCTCGATACCCGCCTTCTGAAATAAGATATTGGGTATTGAAGGGTGGCGTGTGACCAAATTCAGCATGTGACATATCTACATACATGACTTGATCTATGTCGCAGCTTGTATTGGGTGGATTACTACTTCCCCCACACCCACTTAATAGCTTGCCTTGGATCAGTGCTAAATTTGAATTCGTGTCACCAGTCACAATAAGTCTTGCTTTCAGAGATTTCACAAAATCAGCTCTACTGTTTTGGCTAATATTATTCGGAACATATGAATCCAGTACAGTATTAAGGACGTATTCAGCGCCAGCCAAAAATTGTGCTTCTGGATTGCTTCCTGCACGTGGATGAGTAGTGCAAACAGGCAAAATTCCAGCTGGTGACTCAACTAGCACACAGATAAATACTCTCGCTTGATCTGTGGTCGATGATCGCCATATCACATGTTCGCGAAACGAGCCTTCAATGATAGGATATTTAGAACAAATTACATCGAAAAAGTCATTGCTAAATTCTTGTTGCTTTACGCAAGAATAGGTAGTTTGAGTAAGTTCCTGCATGATGCTGATGAAATCATCAGTGTCCCTTTCATTTCTTGGTTTCTGCACGTGAGTTTCCTTCATTTCCTGGAACCCAACTATGTCCCACTTCTTTCCTTCGGCAAGAGATTCTCGAATCATATCTTTCAGAGGTTTTGCCCCCCCCACGTCACCTCTGCCATTCATATCAACATCTTTGTCTAGATTCAAACTCACCACCCCTATCTGGTACCCACCCTTGAGTAATGTTATGTTTTCTGCACCTGCAGAGATGTCTACCTTGTTTTTGTCTCCCCTATCTTCTTCTTTTTTCTTATCACTTACATTAGTTCTAATCATTATTAGAAGTCCAGCCACAACAAGTATGGTTAGTATTATTGCAGCAGCAACGAGTACAAACTTTCTGTGTTTATTTGCTTTGGTTTTCATGTCTAAAGTATTATGGCAACCCCTATTACCACAACAGGTATCACAAGAAGCATTAGCCATCCCATACCGCCAGACACAGGTGGGCTTTGTCCCACCTGTGTCTGTGTGACGGATATGAACGATGTGCCAACTGTACTTGTCGGAATAGCTACGTTTTGGCCAACAAATCTTGGCGTAGCTGTTACGTATATGATGATTGGTGTTATCTGTGGAGATGTGGTCGTGTTTAGACTTGCAGACTGTGTAGAGCTCTGGAAATTACTGACTGACGTAGTACACGACTGACCAATAGCCGTACAACTACTTCTTCCATATCCACTAACCTGTTTACACACATTTCCTATGCATGTTGAATAGCAACATGATACAGGACTCTGTGTACCTGTCGTAGAAGCTGACGATCCTCTACTTGGTAACTCACCAGACTCATGACACGCACCTGTTGTGTCTCTCCACCCACACACTCCACATGTCCTATCACACATTGCCACACTTGGCGGAGTAGGTGTGCGGGTGGGGGTGATTGTTGGGGTGAGAGTCAAAGTGGGAGAGAGTGTAGGCGTAAGAGTATTTGTGAGTGTGGGAGTAGGAGTCTGGGTGGCTGTTGGGGTTGTAGTACTTGTAATAGATGGAGTTTGCGATCTTGTGGGGGTGAGTGTTTGGGTGGGTACAGTCTGTGTGGATGTGGGTGTGAGCTCACTTGGTGGGCTTGTGGGGGTTGCAGCTTGTGAGGTCGGAGAGGCGGGTGGTGCGCTGCCGCCTAGTCGCGTTGATAATGGAATTTCAGACTTATCCTCACCACAGTAAGATTTGAATGCATGTCCGCAATCTCCGCAACTTCCGCCGCATTGGCTACCGGACGCACCATTGCTGACTGCTACGTCGCACTGAGATTTGGTGCACCACAGTCTTTCCCAGTAACCTATGCACTTTGTGTAGTCGCCTGTTCGTGCCATTTCGTAGCAGCAGAGTGGCACATATCCTGCACATCCCTTTTCTTGGCGGCCAGAGTCGCCATCTCCCATACAAGCTTGGGGATTTGGCATTTTGTCTTGGGTATTTAGCTCGTCGTAACCGTATCCGCCACAGTTTGGCGCCCTACTGCAAACGGTATTTTCTGTAGGTATTTTGTAGTAACCATCTGTGCAGTATGGCTCAAGTGATATATTGTCAGCTGCAACTTTTGCTGGTTTGTCAGATGTGACATCAACACCTCCGCTTCCAGACATGTTCTGCCAAAGAAAAACTCCAATCGCAAGTAAAATTAGCAATAAAAAGCCAACCAAAGTCAATATTTTTGGGCTAATTTTACCTCTTTTTGGTGATGTGTTTGTTTTGACTTGATTCACATTGTTTCTACCTAAGTAATTAGTATGCCATAAATATAATATGTATTAAATAGACAAAATGTACTTTCGAGTAATGAATAGGAATGATTATTTGCATAAGATGGAGGGTGATCACAATGAAGGAAAAATATAGTCTGAGCTTGACTAAATTCCGACGAAAGCATTGAGACGAGGATCTTCTGCAGAATTTAGGGCTTTCAAGCAAAACAATACACTACAAGGTGATGTGTGGATCCTAGAGAACTTGTCATTCTTGTCGTTTCCAGACACAAACGAAGTGAAGCGTGTGGATTACGGAAAACAGATCCCGATAGCATTTAAGCGTATTGGGAAAACTCTTTTGATTGTGTGGATCCTAGAGGACTTGAACCTCTGACATCCGCTGTGTAAAAGCGGCGCTCTACCAACTGAGCTAAGGATCCTCTTGTGTGCGCATCCATGGAATCGAACCATGCACCTCTGTCTTATCAGGACAGCGTTCTACCGATGAACTAGATGCGCAAAACAGCAACTACTGGTACAGACTGATATTTTATCATGTAGTTGGGTTAAACTCTAGCGACTTAGTACCAAAAAACTATTTTAATGATACGCCTTCTTGTGTTCTTGGCAACCCTTAGTATTGACAAAAGGTATATTTTCAAGCACACTGATACATGTAAGGTGCATACACTTTTTTTGTGTAGTGTAGTTGTTATATCTGAAGATAAATTACTCATCATGCTCTATTTTTCCGAACTCAAGGGCAAACACGTCATCGAGAACCCATCAATATTTTTGGGCACACTCGAAGATATTGTCTTCAAGGTAAGCGCGACCGCTCCTGTCACAAAAATTCTTGTAAAAACCCCCAAAAATCACCACGTCCTCATACCATACACCTCAATCCTGAAGCTTGGGAGAAACATCTTGGTTTCTCCGGATTATGTTCTAACGAATCTTGAAGAAAATGAGCTTTATGTTGGCAAGAATCTCAACGACCAGCAAATCATTGATGTGCGTGGGAATAAGATGGTGCGTGTAAATGATGTGGTTTTTCTCCAAAAGCCCTTCCTGCATGTATCGGGTGTCGATATAGGTTGGTTAGGTCTCATGAGATGGGTTGGTCTTGAGAAGGCAGTCTGCGATGTTGCTCGAACTATCGGGCACGAAGTTACATCACAGTTTCTTTCATGGAATGACATTATGCCAGTTGAGTTGGCTCGTGGTCGCGTCATGCTCAAGAGGCAAGAAACAAACATAACGAAACTCCGCCCAGAAGATCTTGCAGACTATCTCAATCATTTGAGTTTACGCAATGCCAAGAGACTCCTCCACACCCTTGATGATGAATTTGCAGCAAACGTTCTCCGAAGTCTTAATGTCTATCTTCGCGGACAAGCTGTGAGAGTCTATACGCCTGAGAGGCTAGTCAAGATACTCCACTTTCTTGATATTGATGAGGTGGTCGATGTGCTCATGTCCACAGATCGCCATCTTAGAGAAAAAATAATAAGACAAATACCTATGCCTAGGAGGGGGGAGGTGTTAAAGCTTATCAGAGTAGCAAAAACACCCGTAGGCGACATCATGAACATACAGTTTTTGGTAGCCTCTCCTGTTGATACAGTAGGCAAGGTAATTCGCCAAATAAGGAAAGAAGCTGCGCAGCTGTCAGACATAAAGTATGTGTATGTGGTAAATGATGCATATGAACTCATTGGAGTCTTCAGTCTTCTAGAGCTTCTTTCTGAAAGTATGGAAGAGCCATTGTACAAGTTTATGATCACAAACCCAGTGACAGCAAGTTTGTCGACACCCAAAGAAATCATTATAAAGAAGATGGTGAAATACAAGATAGACACTATTCCAATAGTAGATGATAGGAATCATCTAGTTGGGGTTGTGAGTATAGTCGATGTTGTTAGACCAACTGAATAAAATTTGAGATGACAATATGCAAATATGATTTTGAATTTGCTAAAAAATAAATTCTATAGAGTAATACTTGTTGCAAGTCTTATAGGTCCAGGACTTATCACTGCTTTTGCCGATAATGATGCTGGTGGTGTGGCTACATATTCATCAGCTGCAGCGAAGTACGGATACCTATCTCTTCTCACTCTCATCCCAATCACAGTAGTTCTTTGGGTGACACAGGAAGTCGGCGGTCGTTTGGCTCTAATTGGCAAAAAGGGTCTTGCAGATCTCATAAGAGAGCACTATGGCGTAAAAATTTCTATCATTGTTTTTATTTGTCTTTTCGTTGTTAACTTCGGAGTGGTTCTTCAGAATGTATCTGGTCTCAAATCTGCATTCGAGGTATTTGGGATAAATACTACCTTAGCGCTTCCCTTAGCCATAGTAAGCTTAATTATTTTCGTAATAAAGACGCCGTATCACATTTTCGAAAGATTGTTTCTTTTTCTCATTTTCTTTTACATGACATTTTTTATGTCTGCTATTTTGGCCAAGCCAGACTGGAGACTTGCAATAGGATCACTTTTTATACCTTCTGGTAAGTTTAGTTTTGATTATATCTATACGTCGATGGCCGTACTTGGGACAACTGTTACAGCATGGGGGCAATTTTTTGTTAATAGTTCCATGGTAGACAAAAAGATTGATGTGAAGTACTACAAATACTCACAGTACGAAATTCTAATTGGCTCAATACTGACTAACGTTGTATCATTTTTTATGATGGTGGCAGTTGCAGCCACCATATTTGCAAATGGAATAGTCATAAATAGTGCAAAAGACGCTGCTATATCACTGCGACCGTTTGCAGGAGACTTTGCCACACAACTATTTGCAGGCGGTCTCCTAGTCGCTTCTGTGATTGGTGCAGTAGTTGTCCCGCTTTCGACTGCATATGTTTTTTCCGAGCTTTTCGGATTAAGAAGGAGCCTAAACGAGACTTTTGGCAAAGGAAAACCATTTTATTTTATGTTTGGTTTCCAGCTTGTTTTGGGGTTACTTGTGACGATGCTTCCTATGATATCTCTTTTTGAAATCACTCTTGCTGCTGATTTCTTAAATGGTCTTGTATTGCCACTTGTGCTATTTTTTCTTTATAGGTTTGGCAACAATACGAGTATCCTTGGTGGTTACAAAAATAGTACATTGCAAAACACTTTACTTATCATATCCTGTATAGCTATACTCATTGGAACTATTCTGGGCTTAATTGGTAAATTATTTTCATTCTAATACACATGCGAAAGATTATCTGTATTTCTGACTGGGCAACTGATGACCTCATGTATCATGAGTTTGCGACAGCTGTAGCTGGATATGCAAAGATCCCAAATAAACTAGCCATACATAGGATTAGCTCGACATCATCAACTGCGCAGACAGGCTTCTTAGTCGAGCAATCATCCTTCACCGAAGAGAGGCTGGGGAGACCGGCAGAGACAGTTATTTTTGCTAACACTGATCCAAGGTCGCAAAGTACTGGCTCGATGAACGCCACCCGAGGAGCAGAGTTTCTAATTGCGAAACTCGCAAGCGGTCTCTATGTATGTGGACCAAATGCCGGACATTCCTTGTCATTCATAAAATCAAAGATAGAATCAGTCCAGAGATATGTCAATTTCGAAGCAACATACACATCTCGCTCGCGTGACCTTTTCTCAAGAGCCGTTGCGCATCTTTCTGATTATATGGAGGATGAACTCGAGCTTGAGGAGATTCACATAAGCACGATTGCAGACAGACCAAGTGAAAAGATGGTCCTTCATATTGATCATTTCGGCAATATAGTGACCTCGATTAGTCAGGAAGAACTTCTTGAGAAGTCAGACTTCGGCAGCTATATCAAAGTAAATATTAATCACGTCGTGGTACAAGCTCGCATCGTGAGAGATCGATTTGGCGGAAATCCTGGAGAGCTCGTCATATATCCTGGCAGTTATGGACATCCAGACAATCCATATGTCGAGATTGCTGTGTGGCATGATGCATCTCCTCATAAAGAAATACACAAAAAGCCATTCTCAACTGGAGTATTTGCAGGCGACGAGATAAACATAAAATAATTTCCAATTATCAAAGATCCAATAACTCTCAACAGTCAATGACAACTTTCAAGTAATGATCAATTATCAATTGAAAATTGAGATTTGAAAGTTGTTAATTGGCTTTTGCTATTACTTGGCAATTGTCATTGGCCATTGAGTGTTTTCTCCTACCTTCTTCCGCTCCACAAGTCTGATATCTTTGTGATGACGTACCATGCACCTTCTATTGGGTGCACTAGGCAGTACAAGACATCCTCTTTGCAGTTCGGCGCGAAAAATACTCTTATCTTTTTTGCGAAATATGGTGGCGCATCTCCCATAGAAATATTTATTTCGCTGGACAGAGCTTCACCAGAATAAAAGTCAATGTATTGGAATTGTGACTTCTTCAGGTCTCCAAGCGTCACAATAGATATTCTGTCATCTTCTGGTTTTATAGATGCTTCGCTATTTAGTAGGATTGGGAAATTCATACTATCATGAGGCTCAAGTAGCACACGCACTGGATTGCGACCGGCTATGGCGAACCTATTGTGAATGGTGATCTTGCTTTGTGCCATATCAAGAACTCTATCCACTGGCTCGGGATAAAAGTAAGGATAATATTTGTCATACAGTTTTATGATCTTTGATGTATCTGATGAAATTGGTTCGTATGTACAAGAGTCAGTGCAGTAAATATCAAATTGATAAATGATATTCCTGTCATTTTGTATTAGCCCTATGTATCCATGGTCTTTATCGCCAGTTGGGTCGTATTTTATGGGGTAAAGGGCTGGCACTTCGAGCGTAAAGGTTTGCTTGCCCTGCAGAGTGAAGTTATCTTCGCTGAATTTTGCTACCATGGCACTCGAGCCATCACTTACTACTATGCCCCTGTCAGGAATAGATGTTTGATATGTACCTGCCTCACTGCGATCAAGTGTTATTCGACTTGGTTCAGAAGCAACATCATTTCTTGGAGATAAGAACGCGTGACCTGTCGTGTATCCGTATTTTGGCTTATACCACCTTGATCCATCAAGTACAAAAGGCACGACCCAAAATGCCTCGTGTTTTGCTATATGGTTTGTGTAAGGATCCTCTATATTCTTATCGTAGTATCTTATATCAGTTATGAGTAGCTCTCCGTCCTTTGATAAAAGCCGAACTCTATACTTTTCAGTTGTTACATTCCACGACTCACGTGTGTCAGAATCTTTACCATGATATACAGATATTTTCATCTCGTCAAAGACATTCAACAAATTTGCATCACTTGCAGATAAGCTAATAGCATTATATTTTGCCAAATTTTCAGACAACCACTCAAGTTGCCTTACGTACTCATCTTGGTATAAAGTGTTCATGGAGTTCTCAAGTCCAAGTAGCACGAATCCATTTTGTCCATTTGGCTGTGAAAAAGCATTTACAACAAGTTTCTCAAAGTAAGCCATATCCATTCCGCTTCGCATGTAATCATTGGGTTGTGAGGTGAATGAGCTTGAGGTGTCACCATAATTCCCAATAGGATCAGTCACAGTCTGTCTCATCACAAGAAGTGGGTTTTTTTGTTCATAATCAGGCAAAAAAATCCACTTCTGGCTTGCTGGATATGGGTAGTGGAAAGGACCTCCATAGAGCGTATAGCTATCTGTCCCCCACTGTTCGCGGGTGATCTGATGAGCAATTACTGCATATGCGTCGTGCATGTAGTTGGCGCTTTCTGTATCTATCATCCAGGCTGATGTGACGCTTGGGTATGACCCGAAGATAGACAGATACTTTGCCATGTATGTATCGATCATTTTCTTTCTATCAGTCATTTCGTAACCCACAGTGAATGCGTACTGTGCATGATACCAATTGGTTTCATTTCCCTTGTACTCGACTCCTGCGTCTTGTGCAAGTTGTGGAACTATCTCAATCATGCCAGATGGAAAAATAAGATTTGGGAATTTTGTTGTGTACGTCTTGAGTAGGTCTGTGTAGCGAGAGTCTGCGAGAGCATCGTATCGTATTGCGAATGATGCCCTAAGGCCGAGATTTGATATAGTATCAAGTTGAGTTTTCGTTGACTCAAGTGACCCAGCGCTGCAGCAAGACTCGCCCCTTACCTGATTTATGATAACGGCGTAGTTATTGACTTTTTCTTCGGCCAAAACATCAGAAGGAAAAAAGCTGAAAAGCAAAAAAGAAAGAAAAAAAAAGAAAAGCGTTTGGAATTTAGACGTCATTAAGTCTAATTATAGTTTAGGCATTGCCAGGAGGCAATCAAATATGTAGGGGCGGACCGGCGCCTGTGATGAGCAATGCCGAATCATGTCCGCCCAAAAATGTTTTGCATCAATAAGTCTTCAAACAATTGAACTGTAGGAGTGTATCCTGCGAAATATTCGTTTAAGTCAATTGTGTTTTGTTGTTTTGACTAACATGTCGATTTTCCTTCGGGTATTATCCCGGGTAGCTTACAACTGTCTGCTTATTAGGGCAAACTGCTGAAAACTAACTTTATCACTTTCTTGATAAAAAGAAAAAAAGAAAGGAGGTGATCCAACCGCACCTTCCAGTACGGTTACCTTGTTACGACTTAACC
>CAZATL010000003.1:0-64276 GCA_964488055.1 uncultured Gammaproteobacteria bacterium
ACAACGCTCGCAACGATCTCAATATTTAATTATTTATCTGATGTCGGCCTAGCCGGTGCCCTTATCCAAAAGAAAGAGATAGATGATCACGATCTCAAGACAGTTTTTACCGCTCAACAGACGCTTATTGCACTGCTTGTCGTGACAGGCTTTATTGCAACGCCATATGTTATGAGTTTTTACAATCTTGCAGGTAAAGCAGAGCTTCTCTACTACGCCATTCTAATGAGTTTTTTCGTATCATCACTCAAAACCATACCTTCTATACTTCTTGAGAGAAGTGTGAACTTCAAAGAGATAGTAAAAGTGCAAGTCGTCGAGAATACACTTTTTTATGTTATTGTATCGATTTTCATCGTTCTAAAGTTTGAGATCTATAGCTTTGCCCTTGCAGTGCTTGCCAGATCACTAGTTGGGACAATATTAATATACAGAATAAGTCCATGGAGGCCAATGTTCGGAATAAATTGGCAAGCACTTCGTTCACTCCTTTCATTTGGAATACCTTTTCAGGCCAATTCATTTTTGGCGCTGATCAAGGATGATCTGATGATCATTTTTCTAGGCAAAACACTTGGACTTGCGTCACTTGGTGAGATTGTATGGGCAAAAAAATGGGCAGAGGCGCCCATACGAATAGTGATGGATAACGTAACAAAGATACTTTTCCCGCTAGTCTCAAGACTTCAGGAAGATGGCGTGAATATGAAGAAGACAGTTGTGTCAACTATCTGGATACAATTTGCATTCCTTGCACCAACAGTTTTGGTCGCAGCGCTTGCAATGCCGTATATAGTGAAATACATTCCAAAGTATTCCAAGTGGGAGTCTGCACTTCCAATTTTTTATATATTTTGTATTTCAGCTGTCTTCTCCACACTCTCGACACCTCTCCTAAACGTCTTCAACGCTCTAAAAAAGCCCAAGATACCACTTGCTTTTATGACATTTTGGACAGTTTCAACATGGGTATTCTCTCCACCCGCCATAAGTATGTTTGGGTCAATAGGCTTTGCTTATGTCCAGCTTGCACTATCATCGACGTTTATCATCATTCTTTTTCTGACCAAATTTAGTCTTGGGATTGAGATATTTGATTTCCATATACCACTATCCACACTTCGTGAAGCCACACACTTTGCATGGAACAACTTACGAAGAAACAAAAATGTGTCTAGTCATTCTTGAGAAGACCAGTTTTCGCCAGGATTATAAGCCAGATAAACTCGAGAAGCTTTGCTTGCCTTCCCATTCTCCATGGCTGCAACATAAGTCTAAATAGCCATTCTAGCCCAATTCTTCTTATCATCATAGGAGCTCTGGCGACTTTTCCAGATACAAAGTCAAACCCTCCACCCACTCCCATACAAACTATTCCATGAAGATTGCTTTTATTTTTCTCTATCCATAGCTCTTGATCGGGCGATCCAAAGGCTAAAAAAAGTACATTAGGCCTAATGGACAGTATTTTAGGTAGAAGCTCTGGCTCGTTTTTGTCGACATCAGGAAGCGAAAAGTATTCGCAACTAT
Source organism: uncultured Gammaproteobacteria bacterium (assembly GCA_964488055.1). Classification (GTDB taxonomy): domain Bacteria; phylum Patescibacteriota; class Microgenomatia; order UBA1406; family GWC2-37-13; genus JAGOLU01. The sequence goes on from CAZATL010000003.1 coordinate 1,531, forward strand.
TTTCTAATGTTTTTGAGAATTGATCTGCGACTTCTTTGGCCACTCCACCCATCCCGCCGACAAAGACTATCCTTTTGCCCCTACATCTTTTTACCATGTCTACCATCAGATCTACTCCTGTCACTCGCTTGACACTCTCTTTGCCAAGTATCTTGGACGCAAATACTATGCCCACTCCGTCAGCAACGACAACGCTGTCTGGATGAAAATACACACCCCAAAACTCTCGCTTGTGGTATGCAGCCACTGCATTTTCTGGATTCAATGAAACAATATGCAAGAACTTATTGTTGCTTATTGACTCTTCTATGGTTCTTATCAGGCTGTCTGTTTTTGATACTTGGTTTAGTAGTTTTTTTAGCATCTTTATAGCTATTGTACCAACTAAAGTAGTGTTATAATGAGTGTCAAGTATGGATGTAAGCGCAATAATTGTGGCCGAGGGAGCATGTCCTGACATTAGACTAACCATAAGCAGCTCAAAAGAGCTTGCCCGCGAGACAATCATAGTCGATATTGGTATAGATCTTGCAGTGCGTCGAAGCATACAGTCTGAATACGACGACATCACGATTCGCAAGATGGATAAGCCGGATTTTGTTGAACTTATCCGCCAGGAAACATTCTCTTTTGCGACCTATGACTGGATACTACTTCTTGATCCTGATGAATACCTATCTCCAGATCTTGTGAGATATATTCAGACACTTAATGCAGAGACAATCGCAGGCAACACTCACTTCAAGATACCTAGACAAAACTACATATTCGGCAAATGGATATCTCACAGCAGATGGTGGCCAGATTACCAGGTGAGGCTTTTCCGAAAAGACAGCGTTGAGTGGCCCAAGATGCTCCACGCGCAGCCACTTATAAATGGCAAAGGTTATGTGATACCGGCGTTTGAGAACGAAAAGGTAGAAATGAACGCAAAAACCATTGTCCACCACAACTACACGGGTATTGTCCAGTATCTTGAGAAAGCAGTGAGATATGCCAAAGTCGAAGCAGATGACATTGTATCGCAGGAAAAAGACTATTCGCTTCTTGAAGCAACACGCAACGCTACATCAGAGTTTATATCTAGGTTTTTCGCAGAAAAGGGATACAAAGATGGCGTACACGGCTTCATACTTGCTATTCTTCAGATGTTTTACAGCATACTTATCTTTTGTTTCGTGTGGGAAAAGCGAGGATATAGCGAAGTTACCCCACTATCACTTCATAAATCAGTAAATCAGGTTTTTATGACCACAAGTAAAGAGATACTTTATTGGAGAAGAAGAGAGAAGATAATAAAAGGAGCTCAACTTTTTATTACAAAAATCAAAGAATGGGCCCTCTCTTCCTAGAAATAGGCTTCACTAAATCCTCTTCTTTTTTGCACGGATAGATACAAATGCAGCATATACAACTAATACACCAATCGAGATAAGTGTTACGTACTTGCCAAATCTTCGAACCTTCGTGTCCTCATACACAACAAATGCCTCGTGCTCACCCTTTGGCACACCGAACGTAATCACACCTCTATATGCCGGGTCCTGGAATTCGATGGGCACTGACGCCCCATCCACATAAGCGGTCCATCCTGGGAAATAGAAGGTGTGATCATTCACAGTGACATCTGTGTCAGCTACAACTTTGTATTTTCGGCTGGCATTTTTTATTATTCTATCCACTATCTCACCTCTCCCCTTCACTATCTCACCCTTTTGTCTTGAGATAGGATATTCTCTCGAATCAAGTGTCCATTTGGGCTGGACCATGAGACCATGATAGTTTTCTGCTGAAAAATAGAACGAGTCCATTGGTATATTTGTGTAGTTTTTGCCATAAATTTGTGGGAACTGCAAGACAATAACGAGCGAAATGATCGAGCACCACAAAATTAGTCCTATTTTCTTTCTGTGACTGCTTATCTCGTACAAATATACAAATAGAATTGAGGAAAAAAAGTATACAACAGACAGGAATCTAGATGGGATCTGAATATTCCCAAGTGTTGGAATACTTTCATAAAAGTATTGCGATAGGATTGATCCAAAAAAGAGCGAAATTACAAGTCCTACGAGAGAGATTATGAATACATTTTTCCTGATCTCTGATTTGTTATCTGGGCTTACCTCTTCGTCCTTGCTCAATTTCACCAAGAAATTACCTCGCCAGACTACAATAATAGCTATGAGAAATACTGTAAATAGGGTAAGAATTATCGTCTCAAGTAACCCAAAGCGTATATCTGCACAGCGCCAAAAAATATAATTCATTTCGACACAAGTGAATCTTGGAAACAAGCTGACAAAGCTCTTGGCGGTCAAAGCTTGATCATAGACCAAAAGATTGCTATTTGCCGCCATATATAGGTATTTACTCTCAAGCATGAGCGGTAGTAGATAGTAAGAAGATGCGGCAAGCGCCAGAATAGACGAGAAAATCGTACCCAACCACTTCATGTAGTCAAATCGCAAGAAAACTAAAGCTGCTACAAAAATGGCGGGTGTATATAAGATAAGTGACATGGGATGTGTCAGGATTAGAAGAGTCAGAAGTATGGCGAATATAAGATAAAATTTCGATCTACTGTACTGCTTGATGTAAAGTATTGTTATAAATATATATGGGAGCCAAACTGTTGAGAAAAGCTCTGGCATTGCTCCTCTTACATATATGTTTGTGATCCTGTACGTAGCAAATGTATAGAGAAATGTTCCCAAGAAGGCGCCACTTGGTGACATAAAAAGCGCCAAAAATATATAAAATCCCATGGCTGATGCAATAAGTGCAATGAAAATGAGCAGGTAGTAGGAAATAAGCGGACTGTTTGTAACGAATGTCAGCATGCCTCCTATGTAGTTTGGGATCTGGTGTGAGATCGTGCCAACTGGCAAGCCGTAATTAGCAAATCCATCGCCCCACATCACAGGGAACTCGCCATCCCCCATAGCATTATGAAACTGTGCGATCGTCAGTATGTGCGCATTTGAGTCAAGCATGGCAGCTTTTGAGCCATGCAAGAGAGGCTCTGCTATGACAAGTATATTGGCAAATATGACAAATACCAGCCACGTGCCGTGTACTCGAGTGAATTTCTTTATACTATCCATTGTTTAGATTATAATATCAAACTGATGCTTATACAAAGATTCAGATATATCTTCGTTGTCTCGGTTCTGATCATTGGCGCGCTCTTCTTGCTCGGGAAGACCAGATATATCATAAACCCTATGTCAAGATATGTGCTTCGCAGTACATACATCGCTACCCTCAAAAGTGATAATAAAATTGACGCAGAAAAATTTTGGGAGTTCAGGGACTTTTACTTTGCAGACACATCCACATTCAAGCATGATAATGTGGGGGGTGATAAACCATTTTTGATATTATCAAATGGTGCGATACAAAGTCTTGATTTTCTAGTATTGCCAAACTCACCTCTAGCTAATAAATTTGTAATACCAAACGGCGTAAAGATCATTCTACAATCACAGAATGAAGTGGTGTATGAAGACGGGAAAAGAACCATCATTAGATTCACAAAGGAAATGCCCGAGATGCAAAAAGTGAATGGTTTTTTCAGTTATTTTGGGGTAGATCTCAAAAAATTTGACAATTACCTCTGGTACAACGAGACAACTATCTATTAGTAAAAGTGCAAAGATGAGATCAATAAGTCTTCATTTGAAAAACTCCAAATATCTTATTCCTAGTGTGTTGCTTTTCCTTTGTTTAGCGTCACTACTACTTCATTTATACAAGGCGGGTGATCTATGTCTAAATGAAGATGAGGCAGCCCAGGGATACAATACTTATTCGGTGTTACAAACAGGTAAGGACGAATATGGCAAACTCCCAATCAGATATCTCTCATTTGGCGAAAACAAACTCCCACTAACTGGACTACTTTCAGCACCATTTATTTATTTCATAGGACTTAGTGACATAAGCGTTAGATTACCTGTTTACATAATCGGGACAATATTTCCATTGCTTTTTTACTTTGCCACATACTCACTTACGAAAAATAAGTCAGTTGCACTTTGTGCAGCATTTTTTTCTACATCGAACTTTTGGCTCCAAGCAACTAGTCGTCACCAGCACGAGGCTGTTGTACTATCTGCAATAGTTCTGCTATATATCACCATTCTCTTCTCGAGAAAGACACTCACAAAAAAGTATTTCACGATACTATCGTCGCTCACATTTCTTGGATTTTATACTTATCATAGTGCCAAGATAATCATTCCTTCCCTTACTGTATTTACAGTATTGTACGTATTTGCCAAAGAGAAATTGGCAATATCCGAGAACCTAAAGTCTGCACTCTTGGTAGCAGCCATACTATCGATTGGCATAGTGATGTTTGCCTCTACAGAATTTCTGGTGCCAAATAACAGACTGGGGAATCTCTCATATTTTACACACCCAGTTTTCATCCACGAGATTGAAGAAGGTAGAAGACTTGGTGGGTCGCCACTCTTTTACAACAAAGCGGTCTACGGAACTTATAAGCTTGCCACGAGATCACTCGGCTATCTCTCACCACAGTACCTACTTATAAACTCTGACCCAAACCCAAGATATGGATCTTCATATTTGCCACTTCTATCGATTGTTGAATACATTTTATTCTTGGTTGGGATAATTATTTCGTGTGTCCAAATCTATTACAAAAGATCGCTTAGCACCAACTTGTTTCTCCATTATTTTATTATCATTTCTATTCTCCCTGCATCGCTCGCGCTACCTGTTGGCTCATCAACGAGGAGCTACCTGCTCCTAATTCCAACTATCATACTTACATCACAAGCAGTTATACATATTTCGAATCACGTGAAAAGATTGGTTTCAAATAAGTATTTTGCTTACTTATTTGTGTTTGTGGTCTTGGCAGTTCACACCTGTTTGGCAGCAACTACCTGGGGCAAGTATTTCAATGAATATTTGAGCAACCCAAAGACAAGTATTGCCTGGCAATGCGGCATGAAGCAGGTTGCCAAATATGCCTGGGAAAACTACGGTGAGTATGACAAGATAAATATAGCAAGTACCATGGGTCAACCATACATTTTTTTGCTTTTCTATGGTGGTCCATATCCTCCGAGTGAGTACCAAAAAGTATCAAAGGTTATGCCATACAATACTTACGGATTTTGGGAGCAAGAGACATTCGACAGGTTTACTTTCGCCAAAAGTGCGATATGCGATCCAGAGGGTAGAACCCTAAACATTACAAATAACAAAGCACTTCTTGGCGCAATAAATATTAACCTTCAAAAATTATCACATGGCTTTTATGCTTTCAGTTGCAAGTAAGCTGGCCAAAGATTATAAAACAGGATTTGTTAAGTATAGTCTTGTTGTCATTGTGGTTGTGATGTCTGCTGTAATAAGGTTACACAAAATTGACACTGCACCATATGGCACACTAGTTGACGAGGCAAGCTATGGTTATATTGCATACTCTTTGTCAGAAACCGGCAAAGATGAACTTGGAAATGCGCTTCCATTTAGCTTCAAAGCGTTTGGCGACTACAAGATGCCAGTGTATGCCTATACTTTGGTACCTACCATAAGACTTTTTGGTCTTTCAAATCTATCAGTTAGGTTGCCTTCTGTGGTCTCCGGGGTGCTTATTACATACCTTACTTATTTCATTCTTAGGAAATTACACCTCGGATTCAGTACTTCGATATTATCAACGCTTATTGTTGCTTTTTCTCCATGGAGCATTTTGTTGAGTAGGTTTGCCTTCGAATCAAATGTTGCTTTGTTTTTGTTTATGGCTTCCATAGCGTGCTTCGTTTCATACCTGCAGTCAAGGAACAAATACTTACTAATACTTTCTTCGATATTGCTTGGGTTTACTTGGTATACATATATAGCGTACAGGATGGCGACTATTGGCATCGTGGTTGCAACTTCAATTTATTTGATTGCAAGCAAGCGCATTACTAGAAGAAGTGTGATTTTATTTATTGCGACCTTCATATTAGTCATTTTGCCACTCATGCCGACAATATTTTCCTCAAGTGGCACAGCAAGGTTCAGTCAGATCGGACTTTTCTCGAATGAATCGATAGTAAGCGAGATTAGCGAGTTTCGAGGATTGTGCTACAAGGATTGGCCGAGAGTTGTGTGCAATGTAATAGTCAATAGACCTGTGGCCTGGATAGGATCCATACTACAGAATCTTTTCTCATCTTTATCACTTGAATTTTTGTTCCTAAGTGGAGATAAGGGTTTGCTTTATTTGACAGTGTCAAACTATGGTGCATTTTTATTGCCGACTATTGTATTGTACTTTGCTGGAATCGTAGCGCTTTTTGGTAAGGATAGAAACAAGTCAAGTATCATTTTGTTTGTTTCACTTGTTTTTTTAGCTCTCATCCCTTCGGCACTTGTCGGATTGCCACAAAAGGTTAGGCTCTCTCCTTTCTTTCCTTTTGCGATCTTTTTGTTTGCGATGGGATACGAACAAATAATGATATTCCTACATAGGTTTGGCACAAGAGCAAAAAATGCTTTTACATTAGTGTACGGTGTGATTATTTGCACTCTGGGACTTATATATAGCCTGAACATGACATATGTCCATTTCGTAAAATTCTCACAAGAGTATGCAGGACCATTGAGAGGAGCCATAGTTGAAGCAAACTCCAAATACAAAAATATTGACACTTATTTTGCATCAGATCTACACGATGCAATAATTCATTATGCTTTTTATACAAAAATAAGTCCAGCAAGCTATCAAAAATTTGCCAAATATAGTGTGCCAGACAGTGGCGACTTCTCACACCCTATAAGTTATAAAAATGTGCATATGCAGTCAATCTCTGTCAAAGACATATATTGCATGCAAAAGAATACTGGTAAGGATTTTGTTTTTATTACAACGAAAAATCTTGAATTAAGCGGTGAATCTCTCTATCCACCAGTATATAAGTATTTGTCACATGACAAAAACTCGTCACTAATGTATATATATTATTTTGACCATAAAAACGACATAAAATGTAACAAAGTTTTGTAGATAGAATAACTTATGAAAAAGTTTTATCCCAATATTTATAAGATCTTACTTATTGTCGCTGGCATTGTCCTAAATCTTCTTTTTATCATCCCAAGCATCAAATGGGGATGTGAGGCGAATATTTGTGGGCTGTGGATGGGAGAATGGCATTATCACGATGCGCTATGGCATATTGCCGTATCACGAGTGTCATTTGAGTCGTTCCCGTTTGTGTATCCTTCCGCATCGGGATTTACACTCACATCATATAACTACCTCTTGGGATTAATCTTACATATGCTCGAGATTGTTAAAATCGATTCATTCATTTCATATTTTTATTTGCTTCCAATTATCTCCAATTTGCTATTTGCATGTGCAATATTTCGATATTTGAGTTTAACCAAGAAAACTGTATCGCAGTCAATATGGATAATATTTTTCACGTACTTTTGCGGCTCTTTCTCATATTTTCTAATCTTTTATAATCAAACTATCGCTGATTACAGCATTCTTAAGGGGTTTCCAGTCGCCACTACTCTTCAACCAAGTTTCGTACTCTCAAATATTCAATTTTTTATTTCTCTTGCTGTATTTGTATATATATTTACTGATATTGTCACAAAGAAATTAGATAAGAAAATGATGCTGATTCACGCTTTTCTTATTACAATTAGTATCGGACTAAAGATGTATACAAGCATGCTAACTTTGCTTGTAGTCTTCATTGGAGCCGCAGTTTGGTTCGCCAAAGGTCAAAAAATGATAAGTTGTATGTATCTACTCTCAATTTTTGGATTTTCAGCTTTTGCTTATTTGGGTTTTTATTTGCCATATGAGTCATACATAAATGGCTTGCCTTTTGCTTTTTATCCACTATCAATTCCACATGTTCTGACCGAGTCTCAAAACCTTTTTTACAATAAAGAATTCACTCTTGGAAGATACTACATGATAGGCTTGAATAAGCTGTCTCCACGACTTGTAATGTACGAGCTAATTAGCGCAATTATTTTTGTGGTAATTAATTTGGGCACGAGAATACTTTTTCCACTATATTTTATTAAATCTAGACTTAATCTGGAAAATGTGATATTGCTTGCCGTGAGTCTGACCGGGTTTATTATTCCGATATTTTATATCCAGAAAAGTGGCGGATGGTACAACTCCATCCAGTTCGCTTATTTGAGCATATACACAACTGGAATCTTGTCTGCTCTCTTACTAGACAGGATGATAAATGCGAAAAAAAAAGCCTTGAAAATCACCGCAATACTCTTTGCCATTGTCATTATAGTTTTGTCGCTACCTAATACGATATTTACTCTCAATTTTCTGGTAAAAGATAAAATTCTGATAAGTCAGTCAGAGCTTGATGCATTGTCATTTTTGGCCAGCCAACAAAATGGCATTGTACTTTCTTTACCCGATGGCAAAAATTCGTCCTACGTGCCTGCACTGTCGCGTAAGATAAGCTATCTCATAGACGACGAACAAGCAGCACTACTAAACTTGCCCACATCTGATAGAAGGGAGAGAATAGATAAAAGGGACTGTAGCATTTTGAGTGAAATTGACTATATATACCTTAATAACGAACACGGACAGGAGTTTTCAAGATGTGGTCAAGTGAAAAAGCAGTTTAGATTAACTTACAAAATTGGAGGGGTAGTAATATTCTCAAGGCTCCAATCTGGAATACAAACTCACGAGTGAATTGTCTTCAACAAGAGTGAAAGTTTCCAATAACTTAATACAATCGTGATATCTTTGATAAGAATCTACATTTTTCTTCAGATATATGTATCTTATCTTGCTATCAATATTGCAGTCTTGGAGTAACTGTAGTGTCTCGAGCCTCTTTTTGTAGTCGACGTTCAGAAGCTCAAGTTGTTTGATATCAGCAAAATATACCTGTTTACGAGAAATTGCCGTGACATAAGCGGTGTCATACATCTCAGACAAAATGCCGGCTCTATCTTTCTCAAATGGTTGTGTCAGGACTATGCCGTCTGGCATATTCTTGAGTTTTTCAAGCACGACGAGTTCACTGTCTAGTATCACACTAGACCCTCCCAATGCGAATGTTCTTACAAGATCTACCTGCGCTGGTATAAATGCCAAAAATGATGCCATTATAAGAATAATGGCTAAAGGTCTGATTTTGTGCCAAGCAAGATATATTGTTTCTGCCAAAAGCAAATTACCAAAAATAAATCCGAAATACATAAACTGTATTGTGTTCCACCAGTCTCCACTTTGAATAAAAAGTATTGGCATGAGAGAACAAAATAATACGATTACTGTCCACACAAATGCGTGAAAAGATATATGGCTCTTTCTTGACACAACATAATAAAATGATGCAACAATTCCAAGCAGCCTCATGCCGTAATTGAAAAAAAGAAAATATCCAATTATCTGCGCACACACCCAGATCAGTTTTGGCCCTATGCTGCCAGATGAGCTAAGCGGATACCATAGACTCACAAGATCAGGCATATGCCACATGTTTGGATCCTCAATCATTTGCTTTGGTATCGCAATCGGGTCGAAGAATATCCCACCATTTGAGTTTCCAGAATAAAAAATAATATATGCTATGGCCAAGGCAATAAATGACGAAAGAGTGGTGATTAACGCGTTTTTCCAATCTTTCTTGAAAAGATACAAGACTGTATACGACCCGACAATTATCACAAGCGGTATGACTGCGTATATTTTTAGTCCGGCTATGAGAAAAACAAGTGCCAAAACGTAAATTTTGTTTTTCTTTTTGAACAAGATGTATGCTAAAAGCAAAAGTAAAGCTATGCTCCACATGAATTGTGGATTGGTCATACTAAGCGCGCTCTGCATGGTAGGATTGCCAGATGAGCCCCACACATTTCCATTTTTGAAATATTGAATAATAAATCCAAATGAAGATGCAAAAAACATCACAAAAAACACAAGTATTGTGTATGTCTTATCTTTGCGGATGGATTGCGAGTAGAGATACAAGATTGTAGAAAAGAACACAAACCAGACCGTAGGCTGAATCCTGAAGTACAAATCCCACGCAGTAAAACCGAGGAGAGTGAATATCCAGAGAACAATATCAAGTAGGAAATTGTATCCTGACAGGCTGGCCCCGGAGAATGTGGGAAAAATAAATGGTATTTGTCGAAATGAACTGTTTATCAGTGCCACGTGCCATATGCCATCATGCTCATGAGCCCCCCAGAGATGCATCCCGCACACGCCTTCAATACACCTCACCATTCCAGAAGGCCAGATTACCACCATATGGAGGACGAAGGCAGCAGCAACGATGATAACAAGCAGCCAGTTTCTTTTGATACAATCAAACAGTTCCAAATATGGTTTTTTACTTAGCACGTAGCACTTAGCACTTAGCACTTTTTTCATCATGCTTGCAATTATAACTGTTGTGTATAGAAATTACGAAATATTACATGACTTCATAGAGTCGCTGGCAAGTCAGACATCATCCTCATACAAAGTCTATTTTGTCGACGTCACAGAACCTGACAAAAGAGAGATAATTCCTTGGATCAGAAAAATTGAGGGAAAATACGTTTTCATAGAAAGCGAAAACAAAGGATATGCAAGCGGAGTCAATATAGGAATAACGAGCGCCCTCAAGGAGGGCCTGACCCGATTTGCCATCGTGAATCCAGATATAGTATTTGATGAAAATTTCGTTGTGCACAGCACTCAAGTCATCTCTCAACACCCAAGATGTATTGTTGGAGGAAAAATATACTACGCCAAGGGATTTGAATACCACAAAGACAGGTATCAACCATCAGAACTAGGTCGTGTGCTTTGGTATGCAGGAGGGAAGATTGACTGGAAACACGCTGTGTGTAGCCATATAGGAGTCGACGAGGTGGACTCTGACAAGTACTCGAAGCCGTGCAAAACTGAATTTGCATCTGGCTGTCTCATGATATATGACAAATCAGTCTATGATATCGTAGGTTCTTGGGATGAAAATTATTTCATGTACTTCGAGGATACAGATTACTGCGTCAGAGCCACGAAGAAGGGTTTGCCCATTTGGTATGATCCTGCAATCATTATTTACCACAAGAACGCCCAAAGCACAGGTGGATCAGGCTCTCTGGGGCATGTGAGGTGGATGAATAAATCGCGTATGAGATTTGGCGTAAAATATGCACCCCTTCGTACCAAAATTCATCTTCTTTGGAACTATGTCTTTGCCAAATAGAGAGCTTACAAAAAAACTACTATTAATGACATATAGGATTCTGCCTTGGGTGCTCGTATTTTTTATTGCCATTTTCTCTTCATATTTATATCTCAAAAAAACCGCTTCTTTTAGATTTCTTGACGAGGAAAATAATATTGTGCCTGGGTATCTAATGACCCAAGGCTTATCTTTGTATAAAGAAATTTTCATGAATCACAATCCTTTGCCTTTAGTCATTAGCCAAATCCTACAGTCAATATTTACTAGCAATACATTATTTGACCTTGTGAAGCTCCATAGAGTGTTTATGATTTTGTTTGGGCTTGTTGCAAATATCTTATTACTTGTTAGATTCAGGTCGAAAGCTCTGCTATTTGTTGGTATATATGAATATCTCCGCTTCTATATATCTGGCCAAATGTTTCTAGCAGAAGGGATGATCGCGTATATGTTCGCATATTACGTTTTGCTACTTGTTGAAACATGTATAAGTAACAAGCGTAAGATGTCTAGCATTGATACTGCGATTGCATCAATACTATTTGTGTTTATTGTTCTTTCTAGGGAACCTTACGTGCCAGTAGCATGTGTCTTATATCTACTTACATTGCTAAACGCAAAAAACACAAAAGTCGCAGTCTTGTCAATTATTTCATCAGCACTAGCAATACTTACTTTCATGATTCAGTTTGATTTGGGGGAATTTTACAAACAGGTTGTGCTTTTGAATCAATCTTATGCACTACTTGGATCCAAAGACCAGGGAGGGCTTCAGATTTTTTCTGGGATACGCAATTTGTACGAGTATATATGGGATGCTTCCAAGCTTGATAAACCGTTATATATCATTCTAGGAACAATCAATATTACGTTATTTATTTTGCTATTTCAAAAAGCCAGAAAAATAGGGTGGAGGTCGTCTGTGCCCACAATTACTGTTGTAATTATTATTTTATTTTTAGCTGGTGTTCGCAATTTCGCATCTGGCGTAGAGTGGTTTGGAATGTATAGATCAATTCCATACATCGCTATACTCATTTCACTAGTAGCGGCGCTCGCTACCAGAAAGACGGTTTTACTAATACTAATTTTTGTTACTCTTGTTTCAGTACTTCATCCTAGGTCACACTTCCTAGAGAAAAGAGATAACGCAAACGAATACTACATCAACTACTCACCAAGTTACACAGTCGGAAATGTGATAGCTATCATATGCAAAAATGTCGCCTGTAATATGCATATAGACGGACTAGATATAAACCCTTACTTCGTGAGCAAAGTAAGACCAAGCTACAAATATGCCATATACTACCCCATAAATGATATGTACCTCGACTACAAGTCCATAAGACAGGAATCGCTAATTAGAAATAGTCCATCTGTCTATTACGACTCATCATGTGAAGTTTCTCCAAGCAAATTGCCGAGCGCAATTATCAATGACTATATCTGGCTTTACAAAAACGATAAAAAGAAGCTGACAAAGTCGTGCATAGCCATAAACAAGATGACACTATTACCTAATATAAATATTGACCAATTGGAAGAAATTAAAAAGCATTTTTATATCATAAGAGATGAAGACGCCAATTAAATGGATTTTGCACAACAAGGTAGAGACATTTATTTTGATATCAGGATCAATAATACTATTAAGCATTGTTATACCTTACGAAAAGTATTATTGTCTTTTCGGACAGTGCGGGCTTTGGCTCGTAGACAAGATAAGGGCAAGAGATGATTTCTGGCAGATAGCTATAGCACAGAGTTCATTTAATACTTGGCCGTTTGAGCTGCCAAATGCATCAGGCGTACCACTGCAGGGATATCATTACTTGTATAGTTTCATTTTGTTCTTGCTCGGCAAGATATACTTTGACCCGATATCAGCGAACGGATTTTTGTACCCAATATTTTGGGTTGCCTGCTATTCATACCTATCCTTTGCTTTAATCAAGCTAATTAGCAAATCAGTGCTTGTTCAAAGGATTTTTTTATTTCTACAGTTCTTTGGTGGTTCTTTCGGATATTTACTCACACTCTATCACAAAAAATCGTTTCTATTTTCTGAAGGAATGACTTATCAACCCATCCTATATCTTACCAATAAGCCTCTGTCACTTTCTGTACTACTCTTTTTGGGAATAATAATTCTCGTAATCAGAAATTACTTGAACACTGCTAGAGGTATTGTCATCTTGTCGACATTAGTCTTTCTTACTTGGGGAGCCAAATTTCATACAGGCTTTGCTATGGCAATATTTTTGGCTTCTTATGGACTCGGCTTGTATATGACAAAGAAGATCAGCCTTCGGAAATTTATCGCAATAGGGGCAAGTTTTGTTATAGCAAGCATTTTGTCTATATTTGTATTCTATAGACCGGATTTATCTTTTGGGTCTGGAAAGCCGCCGCTTTCCTGGGCTCCATTTTCACTTGCTCACGGAATGATCGAGTCGCCAGACATGCTCTATATGAGATCACTTACAGACGCCAGATACTATCTCTATTCACAAAACATCTTTAGTCCTAGATTAGCTTTTATTGAGATTTTTTCGGCTATTTTATATCTATTTTTTATGGTGGGCACAAGGTTTATTGCCGTAGTTGGAATAGCCCGAATGTTTTGGCAACGTACGCTGCCCATTATTCACGCTTCAATGGTCGCAACCATCTTAGGACTCGGATTTATGATGCTCGGATTTGTCCAAAATGCCGATTGGTTTAATACCATGCAATTTTTTACTTTTGCCATAATTTTTCTAAATATTTACACCGCACAGTCATTAGAAGTGATAATGAGAAAGATCGGAACTAGACGAATAATTTTTTCCTTAATAGCCATTATTTTCGTGATGCTTACTGCACCTTTTTCATTTGCAACCGTATATACAACAACGAGCATGATTCCCGTCAACGGATTAGTCATAAAAAAAGATGAACTTGAAGCCTTGAAAAAGCTTGAAGATATGCCCGGTGCAATTGTTTTCGTCCCAGAAGGCGGTCTTTTAGACAAAAATGGAGATGGATCTGATAGGACAATATGGAAACACAATGATATATCATATGTAAGTGCATTGACGAGAAAGCAAAGCTATCTTTCTGTACAACACCAACTCTCACTACTTGGAATAAATTATGAAGAAAGAAAGAAAATTGTCAGTAATCCGAGTCTAATAAATATTGATGCTTTTGATTCGATCGACTACTACTACTTGCCAAAAGAACACCCTCATTACAGTTTATTGAGGGGCAAAGCAGTCAAATCAAATTTATTCAGAAATGCCTTTGAAAACGAAAAGTATATTATCTATCAGAGAAAGAGATTGTGATTTATCATTCTGACTTCTTAAGAATATATAAATCTACTTCTTGATTTATTTTGGAACTACCTAAAATAGTATAGTCTTTCCCAAATGAAGTAAATTCCCAAGTGCTTATCTTATCAAGTGGCTTTGATTGTTTTGATAGCACAACAAGATACTGGTTATCTTTATAGTTATCTACAGCGAGCGGTTGCACCAGACTATCGTCAAGCGACAGCAAATAACGAAGTGGCATGGCTCTGTTGTCTCGCTGCAAGTCTTGCGTAATATTCCACTTGGAATTCTGGCTCATATGCACCAACTCTCTCTTAATTACCTCAAGAGCTTTTCTCTGACTAGCGAGCCCAAAACCGTCCTGCTCATCAGGTATCTCAAAATGCTTATTAACATTTGCGAGTGCAGAGATAACAAGTAGCATCGATAGTACAAGAATATATCTTTCCTTCAATTTCACTGAAGTAACAAAATATGCAAGCATAAGAACAAGTACTGGTAGAATACCAATGAGATAATGGCTTTGGATTATACCTCTATACAAAGTGAGGCTTGCCAGAAGTGATAAAAAACTAAAGTTATAAATATTCAAAATAGACTTATGTTTTTTTGCGTACAAAACAAAGGCAAATAAGATCACCAGGATTGTCGCTCCTCCAAGAAAAATATCTTCATACCCCAGAAGTTGTGATACAGAAGTAAAAAACTGATATAGCCTTTCAGACGCAATCTCTTTCTCTCCCCCACCACTTGTCAGATGCTTGAGTATTGCATTTGTGTTGAAGAAATTATTTCGCAATTCAAATAATACGAATGGAGAAATGCCCATCAAGGCTCCCAGAATGAAAGTGGCTGCATTTTTTACACTTTTTTGCAGCATTGCATATGCAAAGTAAAAAAATGCATATACATAAAGAAGGTAATGCGCCTGAACCAATATACCTGTTACAAATCCTGCCAGCGCCATTTGCCATAATCTTTTATCTTTATATGTGAGCAGATAAATTGTGAGTGTGGATAAAAATAGTGCAGGATATGAGTTGAACGCGGCTTTTGAGTAATATATAAAGAGTGGCGACACAGCAAATAGTGTCGCAGCGAGCATACCTGTACTTTTTGAGCCAATTCGCTTGCCAAGTAAATATATGACAGGTATTGTGGCAAGCTGCAAAAAAATCTGGAAATAAGTGCCAGCCAGTGGATCAGATTTTAGTAAATAGAAAAATGGGATCATCAAATAGTAGATTGCGGGCCCATTAAAAAATTCACCGACGGAAGCGCGTGGGCCAAGTAGCGTGAAATCTCCATGGAGTATATTTTTCACAGCGTACGAATCAATTGCCTGATCAGATAGAAAGATTGCATATTCATCAATTCTATGAATACGAAGCAGCGCGGCGATTATTACAATAGTTAGTACAATGATGGATTCACTTCTCAAAATATTCAAGTCAATTTTTCTTCTCATGCTATCTATTACTTGTTGCATAATTACCAATTAATTTACCAAAAAGCCTTGAAGCAGAGCCCATATACTGTTGATGGATCACGCCATATTTGAGATGAGCGGTTAACATATTTCTATCGGGCTTCTCATTGGTGGCTGGATTACTAATGTCTTTTAGCACTGCGGTCTGCGTTATAACTGTAAAAAATCCGAGTAAAAATATGCTCGTTGCATATATTCTGACGTTTCTTCCTGCGCTCCAGATATACTCAAGATTCTTGAGCAATATTAAGACCAGAATTGTAAGCAAAAGCGGAGTCGTGCGGAGTAGCCAGTCATTGGCAGCACCCAGTCGGGTCTGTGAGATAACACACAAAATGATAATGCACCACCAAGCTAATCTATACTCTGTCAGACTTACTTTCCTACGAATTGCGATGATTAGTGGCACAAAAATAAGAATATCTACAACCAAAAAAACTATCATGCCGATGATATTTTGAGATGTGCTTTTTTGATATGTCCAATATGAAGTCATGTGATCATTCAAGATATTTACCTGACTTTTGAAATACAAAAAAACAACCAAACCAAAAACCACACCAGCAAAAGAAGTAAAAATTGTTCTTTTGTTTACTTTGATGGGCCAAAGGAATGGAATTGATACAAGAAAAATGGAAGCCGATACAAATGGCGACCAAAGGAGACCTAGTCCTACATAAAGTAATATATTCCTAGTAATACTACTATTTTTTATGTCTACAAAAACAAGATAAGCAAAAAGCCAGGCACTTATTGCATGTTGCGGTGCCCAAGTCAACTGACTTATGAATGACGGGATTTGCAGTCCTGGTGCATATGACTCAAGATGAGTAAAGGATATTGGAATCTTCCCAAGCAGTACATTCCCTATGATATCTATACCACTAATACCAAAAAGGATAAGCAGATACCAGACATTATTCTTACTGAATCTCATAATTCCTATGGCAAAAAGCAAAATGCCAACGCAAGTGTAAATAAAAGTAGCAATCTCTGCACTTTGCCAGTTACCGAGTAACTTGCCCACGATAGCAGGCGGTATGTAGTAAGCTAGATAATAGACAAGTGTAGTGTCGCTAACGTAAGGACCCGCGCCGTAGTTTACAGGCCAATCGTAATTTATGAGATCATTTATGATCACGTTATGCTTCGTCCAGTCTCCTCGCTGTATCACGTATCCACCTGCTCCAGATATAACAGCCAAAAAAGTAACAAGTGTTATGGTAATCGCCAAATTTTGGGTGCTTGTGCTTGAAATAAAATGCTTGACATAATTATCAATACCACCCCTCGTGTGCAGGTACAAGGCATAAAGAAGAAGCGCGATAAGCACTATGCTGTATGGCATCCTGACCCAGAAAAATATGAATACAAGACAAGGAAAACTCAAGTACACCATTATCCAAGTATTTAGGGATGAAAATAATCCTTTTATATTTGACATATCATCTATTCACAACTCTATTACATAAATGGCAACATACTGTCCAGGAACATATTCGATGATATGAAATTCACAACATACCAATACAGAGCTGGCAAAATCGCAAGAAACATCCACCTTACCTGTTTTTGCTCTAAAAAGCGTCCAGCAGACCCAATGATAACAGGCACAATCGGCACTAGGTATCTAGCAAGATCTCTGTGTTGAACTGTAAGTATAAATCCAAAATATACAATTACAAAAAAGAAAAGGGCATCTTTTTTCTTTTGGATTTTGTCAAATAAATAAAGCCAGATTGCCCCAAAGTAAAAAAGCAAGTCCTCAAGAAAAAAAGTCTTTATTTCTTTTGCAGAAGACTCAAATTGCGAGTAGAAGAATCCTGATGGCACGACAGCTCCAGTATGGAAATATGCAAAGAAGTCACCGTACTGTCTCAAGTAAAGTAAGCAAACAGTTAGAAATCCACCAAATGATCCCAATATAATCCAGAGAAGCTTGGGATTGTTTTTACGGCTTGATAAGTAGAGGTACAAATAGTATATAGCCACTCCCCCGCCCCACAACACCCCGTGTATACGCGTGAAGGATGCATAAGCAGCAAAAATACCTGCCCAGATGTAATGTTTATTATTCAACAGAATAGCTGATGCCAAAAGACAGCACATGAATACTATTTCTGACGAACCAGTACTTCGCAGTATCCAGAATCTTGGTAAAAGTAGTGTGACAAAAGTCAAAGTGAGGGCATTTTTTGCTTCAAAAATGTTTTTGTAAAACAAATAAAGTAGACATCCCATTAGCATTGATGCGACTAGATTTATGTATATCATGCTCTCAAGATACCCCATCATTGGGGCTAATATTTTTATGATGATAGGGTAACCTGGGGTGTGGGCCGCATAGTAAATGGGCTTTAGATCGAGTACTTTGTATTTTTCGATTTGATCTGATCTATAGTTTGTTTTGGCTGGAATCACAAACATAAGGCCATCATAGTTTCGGTATATTCCCTCAAATCCATACTTCGCCGCACGGCTAGCTGGCTCACCAACCCGCATGATAAACGGCATCCATACGACAAGCGTAGTCACAAGCGAAAACACTGCAATATATGAAAATTGTTTTGTGTAGGAAAAATTTTTGGTTCTTGATTTGTATGAGTGGAAAACCTTCATAATATTTTTCATATTACTTTAAAAATCCGATCTCTAATGGGTAACTAAAACCAGATATAAACCTAATTACATATAAATATATTGCAGGAGACAAGAGTAATAATCCTGCCTTTACGTAAGGCTTTTTCAACCACTCATGTTGCATAATTATTATGAATGGAATTAGCGGTAGGATATATCTCGACATCTCTCTATGCGTCACTGTCAAAACGAACAAAAATGTAAGATAAACATAGATACGTAGAGCAATTGGAAGCTCCTTAGACTTATTAAGAAGTGTTATCCAAGCTATTCCGAAATAAAACAAAATATCCTCTAGATATTTGTCACTACCCATCCCTTTGGCATTTATAAAAAATTGAGAATAAATCATTCCTGTCTGAACGACAACTGATGAGTGGAAGTAAGCCAAGAAATCACCATATTGTCTCTGATATAAAAAACACATGAGGCCAAACCCTAACATCGAAAAAGACGCTGGGATAAGTATTCTCATGTTTGCTTTGAAGTCATTTCTTCTAATAAATAGATATAAAAATAGAGAGATACCCAAGATCACTCCAGGTACTCTAGTAAAGCTCGCATACATCGCAAAAAGTCCAGCCAGCAAGTATCTCTCTTTGTAAATAAGGATCAGAGATAAGTTGATGCAAAATAAAAAGATGATCTCTGATGATCCAGTTGTGCTTGAGATTAGCATTCTCGGCATTAGCAAAATAAGTGTTGTCAGATAGAGTGGCTCTTTTATTTTTAGGGTATTGTCGATTAGATAATAGATTGATGCAGCAAGCGCTACAGTTCCAATTACGTTTACAAAAAGCATTCCATTCAAATATCCAAACAAAGGTGCGGCTATCCTTATAAGGACAGGGTAACCTGGCGGATGAATAGCAAAATATTTAGCATCAAATGTCTTGAGACTTGATATGACATCAGCCCTGTAGAGTGACTTGGCTGCTATTGCATAGAGTGGCCCATCGTATGCGCGCTGCACTAGTTCAAATCCTTTGAGCCTTATTTCGCTTTTTTCAGGCCCAATCTTAAAATAAAATGGTGTCCAGACAAGCAAAATTGAAAAGGTAGAAATAAAAGCAAGAATGATATAGGGTCGAAGGATATGTGTAAGTACCATGTGATATCTTTGCATATTGTTCTATTTTTTCTTCTGTATTTTTGTCTTTTTTCTTCCCAAGAATTGCTTGAAAATATAGCAAATAATCAAAAATACAATTGTAACAGCGATACTGACATATATTATTAAGTTTTTGAATTTGACATCCCCTCCTTGCCCCCACTCCCCCCCAAGTACATACGGATAATAGCCTAACAAAAGACCTGTGAAAAACGGCGTCAACAGAACGAAAATTGATGGGAAAAAAGGAATCATTACAAATAAGTTTAGGAAATACCATGGATGTATCTCGCCGTTTGCGACAACATATAAGACAAGCACTGCAACTAAAGCACCAACAATCATATTTTTTAGGGTTTCTAGACCAACCTTTCTACCTAGCAAATTTACTTCGCGTTTATGATGGATGCCAAATGCCAAGAGCACTGTGGGAAGCGTCATATACTTGACAAAACCACCAAAAAGAAGACTGGTGAGTCCCCAGACTAGATTTTTCTTACTAACCAAGTAATAACCAATTATTGCAAAAGACAAAGCTATAAAGTCATTATGACTGTTTATAAGACCCTCGACAATCACAAGTGGTGACAAAGCAAAAACTAAGGCCGACCTCTTATTAGTTTCGTGTAGACAGTACGTAGCCACAAAGTAAAGCAAAACGTTCGTGAGTTTGAAAAGAAAAAAAGTAAAAGCAAATTTTCCAAAACCCAAAAAGGAAGGGACAAGTGTGAGAAGTAAGAATGTTGGACCATATGGATATGTACGATGAGTCCAATGCATAAACCTCACCATAGGGTCAGCCGGAAAATCGAGCGCCTTATGAAGATATGGATTTTCGCCGTAATGCGTGAATATCCTTGCATCGAAAATGTAGTTAAAAAGATCATGTGAAAGCGCTGGATAGCTCAAAAGCCCAGCAACGATACCGACAAAAAGCACCGTTCCGACTGTTACTCTTGGTGGTCTTACTTGAATCGCAACATACGAGAGAGTAATAATTGCGACGAGAACGACGAAAATTTGACTAGACAAAATCCTATCATGATAGCCAATACTAACCATGACTTCACGAAAGACTGTCCAGTCTGCATGTTTGACAAGTGTGAAATTGGGATCTGTGAGCACCCACGACCATAGAACAAGTCCCGACAAGCCAAACAAAAAAAGCGCAATAAAAAACTTTTGATATACTGTTGACATGAAAAGTGGCAAATTTTTGATCTACGGATCTTTTGCAGTAATTGTACTGCTTTTCGCGTATTTCCGCCTGACAATAATAAACACGCACAACGTCGCGTATACATATGATCAGGGACGCGATTTCTTGGCGGGCGCACGAATAGTAGTTGACAAAAATCCAGTTTTCATCGGTCCAACGACTGGCATTGGCGGACTCTTCCATGGAGCCTGGTGGTATTATGCTACAGCAGCGTCATTTATGATATTTGGCCCTGCCCCCATAAACTATTACTACTTCTTATTTGTGATACATCTTGTATCTTTCATAGTGTGGCTTGTCGTTGTGAGAAAAGTATTTGGGGATTCATTGGCGCTTATTTCAGGCGTAATCTTATCTTCCGGTTCGTATTATGTCGGAAATCAAACTTTTGCTGGCAACAACATACTGACTATTCCATCATTCGCTTTATTCTGCATTTCGCTACTTATCATCCTATCAGGAGGAGATAGTAAAAAGATGTGCAAATCCAAGACTAGCCTACTTCTGATCCCATTTCTGTGGGGAGCCTCGACTGGTTTTGTCGCAGAGACAGAGCTATCATTTGGCTTGTTTCTAGTTCCGTCCATAATACTACTTTTTGCAACAAGCAAAGCAATAAGATCGTATCTATTTCACAAACTTTCCTTTTTGTCGTATGCGATCGGACTTCTCATTCCTTTTTTGCCCAGAATTCTTTTTGAAGTAAAGAATGGTTTTCTCCAGACTAAGGTGCTTCTTGGATTTTTTACAAAGCCCAAACTATACAATCCACGAAGTTACTCGGAGGTATTTGACGAGAGGGTGTATGTATTTAGAACATACTGGGAACAAGCTCTTGGGAGCAATTTCCTGGCTTATCTTTCTGCAGCACTGCTTGTCGGGATAGTGGTTTATGTCATTATACATAAATATAGGCTGGCAAAAAGCAAATCAGAGACACTACCTATGCCACCTATGCAGAATGAGTTTGTAAGAATTGCAATTGTCTTTGCCACGCTTCTTGCCGGGCTTTTTGTGTTTTGTCTTGTCTATAGAGATCCATTCTGGGGCAATTATTATGAAGGTATCCAGCTTGGATTTGTTGTTCTGTTTCTGGCACTTATCAAGACTGTTCAGCAATTATCCAGAAAGCTTTACCTATTTTTTATCACAATCACAATCCTACTATCCCTACTCACTCTGAAGGATAGGCTTCTGTTCACAATGGGTTTTAAGGCAGGTACAGGAGGCCTCAAGATGCAAGAGTCAATCGTGCAGCAAATAGTTGATACACAAAACAAGAAAGGTGACAAGATATTTTGTGCTAGGGTATATACCCCACCTGTCATTCCGCATACTTATGATTATCTATGGTTCTATCATTACCAAAACAAAGACATTGAGACACCAAGATACGACTATGTGGATGGAAAATGCTGGTATATCATTGAGCCCGAATGGAAAGGCTATGAATTCCGACTAGTCGAGTGGAAAAAGAAAAATATTCCTGCAGAAGCAAAAGAGATCTCAAGTACAAAGATTGAGATAGAGGGCGTGACACTAGTGCAATATACGAATCTATAGAGACTCATATAGCTATTAATAATCTATCTACTATAACCATGCAGACATCCAAAATAAAATTGCAAAGCAAAAAATATATTTATTATTCATACAGTGTTGTGACAGATTGGATCAATGCAAACAAATTAGTAGTAGTTATTCTATTATCCATTTTTGTTCTCGCATTTGTTCTGCGTATATCTGGACTCGACCAAAATCTTCTCTTTGGTTTTGAACAAGGTCGTGACGCACTAAAAGCCCAGGATATTCACTCTTTCAGAGATATCGTTCTCATTGGGCCAAAGACTGATATAGATGGGATATTTCATGGTGTTTGGTACTACTATCTGGTTGCCATCTTGTACCTTGTCTCACAGGGCGACCCAGTACTAGTCGTCTACGAGCTCGCAGCCCTAAACGCCCTGAGCGTGTTTGTCGTGTATGCCATCGCCAGAAACCTAAACATGAGTAAGCCCATGTCGGTTATAGCTTCGCTGTTTGTAGCAGTATCTTTCAATATCGTGATTTATGCCAGATGGCTCTCAAATGTATCACCAAGCATACTCGTTGTGGCGTGCTTCATGCTGTCTGTCATATTACTTGTGAAAAATAGGAAGGATATATATTGGATACCTACATTTTTTTTCTTTGCACTTCTCTTCCATTTTGAACTATTACACGGTCTGTATGCGACAGTGCTGCTACTTGTCATAAGTCCTGTATACAGGCTCAAGCTATTCACGAAGAATTGGTGGATCGGTTTGGGACTTTTTGTAGCAATAAACATACCTTTTGTAATATTCGATATCAAAAACCAGTTTATATTGAGCAAAGGAGTGATTCATTATCTGACAACATCAAATCTCTCCCCCAAGCCATTCCACGCCATCACTGTCTATACTCTTGGACTTATCCAAGAAATCACAACCACCTTTCACACCAAGATGGCCACAGCTCCTTTTCTAGCCTTTTTTGTACTACTCATAAAGATACTTACGGATCACAAGTCTAGGTCACAAAGCTCCGTGCAAGTTTTGTTATTTTTCATTGCATGGTCATTCCCTTACATGTTTTTACTCAAATACGATCCTCTTGACCAGTTTTATGCAGGGACATCACTTGCTCTCATTTTGGTCTTCACATACGGATTGAGCATTATTACCACAAACTCAAACAAGTATTTTGTGTATGGAGCTTCCATCCTATTGTCACTTGGTATGTTTGCTGGTACATACGAAAATATCGCAAGTCGTGAGGGAATTTTTTATCATTCTGTACAGAGAAGTATGACCTTGGGTGATCAAAAGAAAGTCATAAGTCAAATGTTTAGCAAAAATACTCCATTTGAGTGGGAGGCTTTCACAATACCATACTACTATAATGATGCATACAAATATCTCATTCCGTGGTATGGTAATAAACTTGTAGGTAGTAATGCCCAAAGTCTACTTTCTGCACCTGACAAGGAATTGTATTTTCTGATCATTGAGCCGAGTACTTCAGGCTACTGGCTAGATAGATGGATCAAGGAAAAGGATGGGGTTAGCACAAAAGTAAAAGAATCCGAATATGGCGAAATGCTCCTCGAAGAGAGATTAAAAAAGTAACTTTATGCTAACTGTCATAATAAACACCAGAAACGAAGAATCTAATATTGAAGAATGTGTGAAGTCGGCACAGCTGCTATCCAGTGAAGTGATCGTGGTTGATATGCACAGTACCGACAGGACGCGCGACATAGCCACATCGCTTGGTGCACGCACTCTTCTTTTTCCACATACAAAGTACGTGGAGCCGGCTCGGACTTTTGCCATACAAGAGTGTGAGACAGAGTGGGTCTTCATACTCGACGCAGATGAAAGAATGACCAAAGAATTGGCAGAAGAAATAAAAAAACTCATAGCTTTCAGTCGTCAGTCGTCAGAAAATACTAACCTACCCCCTACAACCTACCCCCTACAACCTACTTATTACAGGGTTCCCCGTAAAAACATCTTTGGTCGCAAGAAATGGCTCGCACATGGCGGATGGTGGCCAGATCACCAGACAAGACTTATCAAAAAATCGGCACTTGTAGAATGGCCAGCGCGCATTCACTCAACCCCTGTCATAAAAGGTGAACAGGGCATCCTGAAAAATCCGATTGTTCACTATTTCCATGGCGACCTAGTGACCATGGTCGAAAAGACCCTAAACTTCGAAAATATTGAGTCTGACCTACTTTACGGTGCCAAAAGACCTGTGAATGTGCTCACCTTCTTCCGAAAATTTTATGGCGAGATGTGGCGTAGACTAATAAGAAATGCCGGCTTCATGGATGGATCATATGGGATACTTGAGTCTATATACCAAGCCTTCTCAAAGACTATCACCTATTTACTACTTTACGAAAAGACATATGTCAAAGACCAAGATCGAGCTTGACGCACTAGCTGCTGCGATCACGAGTAAAAACATTGTTACTTCAAGTAAAGTAGATTATAAGAACCCGTTCTTCTATGTAACGCACGAGGTGTCAGACTACGAAGGCAATACCTATGACACATATATACTTTCAAAAAAAACCTTGGGTGGGGCATTTGTCGTGGCGATTATGAGTGACAAAATCCTTCTCGTACCTCAATACCGAAGACACATAAAGACTGTGTCTTATGAGATACCAGCTGGTAGCATAGAAGACCACGAAGATATAGAGACGGCTGGTAAGAGAGAGCTTCTTGAGGAAGCTGGATACTCCACAAACAAAATTACGTATGTAGCAGGTTACTATTCTATAGGCGGCGTGAGTAATGTCAAACATCATGTGCTCATAGCAGAGAATCTCGAAAAGAAAAACTCATCTAAGGAATCGTCTGAAATCATACTCGAACCTGATTTTTTTACAATCCGAGAGATAAATGAAATGGTGCTAGATGGTAGAATAACAGACGGACCAACGATTGCAGCGATATACTATTACACTTTATACAAGGAGAAAAATGGCTAAACGAATAGGGCTTTGGAATCCATACCTAGACACCGTGGGAGGTGGCGAGAAACATATGCTTCAGATATGTGACTTCTTTATAAGATATGGTTACGAACTCACAATATTCTGGGACAAGAATATCCAGAGACAACTGGAACAAAAGCTGTCGCTCAAGCTACCCGAAAATACCAAGTGGGAGCCATCACTCAAAGGTGCAGCTTGGTCTAATAAGCATAAGATGCTACGCTGTCTTGATATTTTGCTTTATGCCACAGATGGCTCGTACTTTTATTCATCAGCAAAAAACACCATAGGCTTTTGCATGGTACCAGAGGAGAAGCTTTATAAGATGACTTTCCTGAATAAACTCAAGACTTACAAATGGTCATTCATAAGCAATTCCAGATTTACACAAAAGAATCTGTATAAATATGGCGTAAGATCACAGGTTGTCTACCCCATTCTCACCTTACCGAGCAAAAAGGTAGAAAAAACCGTGTCACAAGGCACACAACTAACCTTCCTAAGCGTTGGTAGATTCTTCAGACATTTGCACTCAAAAAGACATGATGTGGCTGTCGCATGGTTTGTAAACTTCATAGAAGAACATTCACAGTATTCACAAAGTAAGCTTATACTGGCTGGAGGACTCAAGAAAGAAGATGCACAGTATTTCGAATCACTCAAAAAGCTAGCCTCGCAGTATCAGAATATAGATTTCAGACCGAACATCACCTCATCAGATCTTGAGAAGGCATATATATCTTCCGACTTCTATCTACACTTTGCTGGGTGGCAAGTAAATGAGACAACACATCCAGAGCGCACAGAGCATCTTGGTATTACTCCACTTGAGGCTATGTCATATGGGTGCATCACGATGTGCTATAGGTCTGGTGGTATCAAAGAAATCGTCAGAGATGGCGAGAACGGATATACTTTCAGTCAACTGCCAGAATTGAGCAGCAAAATAATCTCTATCTCAAGAGATGTCATAAAACAGCAGGAAATAAGAAGAAATGCAATAGACACTGTGACTGCATTATTTTCGCAAAAATCGTTTGATGAAACGATGAAAAATTTGTACAGAAAGTTCATCTAGCGCCTATGCTATCAACAACAATCATAGTCCCTGTGTATAAAAAAATTGAACTATTCAGTGATACATTTCTACGTAATACAAAGCACGTTTCGGGCGCCACTGTACTTGTAATAAATGACGACCCACAAAGTGTCCTGCCACAAGATGCAAAAATAGAAGATGCAAGTGGTGCTACTTTTATCCAAAATAGCGAGAATCTCGGCTTTGCCAAAACTGTAAACAAAGCCGTTTCAAGTGTAAAAACAGATCTCATTATGCTTCTAAATTCTGATGTTTTTCTACTCGACAAGAGCTGGCAAAAGGCTATCAAGTGTTTTGAGAAAAATCCAAAACTATTTGCTATAAGCTTCGCACAAGATGATGGAAGTGGCAAGATAACAGGTCGGAACAGACTGTATTTCAAAAACGGACTCTTCCACCACTCCTCTCTACAGTTTGAACTAAACTCGGAACTTGGAACTAGGAACTTGGAACTACTTTCGACCGCTTGGGCAGAAGGAGGTTCTGCTATTTTTCGAAAATCGATGTGGGATAAGCTTGGTGGGTTTGACGAAAATTTCTCACCATTTTACTGGGAAGACGTGGATCTATCATACAGAGCAAGAAAGAGTGGTTGGGAAGTGTTATTTTCGCCTAGTATCAAAGTCCTTCA
The DNA here is from genome assembly GCA_964488055.1 of uncultured Gammaproteobacteria bacterium. Lineage (GTDB taxonomy): Bacteria > Patescibacteriota > Microgenomatia > UBA1406 > GWC2-37-13 > JAGOLU01. The sequence continues at coordinate 28,808 of CAZATL010000003.1, forward strand.
CAAGCACGAGTCAACGATCGGATCATTCTATGATAAAGCTAAAGTAAATGAGATAGCCTACCGTCACCAACTCTACTTCACCAAAAAACACACCAACTTTATCCAGAAGATCCAGCTATATCTCTTTACTCTCAAGCAAAAAATAAGAAATGGCTCTAGGCCCTAGGCACGCCGGAGTTTATCTTTTAACGTCCTATTTATCGAGGAGCATGTCGAGAGACTCTTTGCTCTTTGCTCTTTGCTCTAAATTATTATGTCATCAGCACAAAAAGTGCGAATGTAGCAGCCATTCGTAGCGCGTACACTGGGATCATGCTCTTGCGATACAGGAGCACACTAGTCAAAACAAAACTAAGTAGAATCTCTGCCGTGAAATACATGACTAGTTTCTGCCCAAAAAGCTCCGGCATAGTCATAATCCTAGGAATTCGCAAGAACATATGAAGCATACTTGCCTGAAAAATTGTTTTTATCACACCATGTGTCTCGTCCCAAATATGTCTTGCCACAAAACCCCTGGAGAGTGTTTCTTCTGTTAGCGATACCGCAGCAGAGATCGCTAGCATGTACGCGATATTCTCGATATTCAAACTACTTTTTGTGACAAACATCACATAAAGCGTAAAAAGAAAAAGGGGTATCGATATGATCGAAGCAAACTGTAGGTGTGACAAGATATTTTCTGTTGATAGCCACAGACCCGTCTTCCATGTTTTGCGTTCGACTGCCTTTACGTAATAAAACACTGGCCACAGGAAAACAACTGGCTTGAAGATAAATTCGTCAAATGTCATTGGTGATGTTGACCCTATCGTGGATCTGTAGAAAGCCCAAACTATCACAACTATTCCCCAAAGGTTGAATGCCTTTTGGGTGGGTGATACTACGCGACGGTGGTGTAGCTTGTGACTAGCGTGGCTCGTGGCCGCAGACTCTGGTTCTTTTTTTTCCATATTGTAGATCTAGCAATCGTACCAGATCCCAAGAGACTTGACAATGTAGTAGTAGTAGTAGTACGATTTACGAATATGACAGATGAATCTCGATCGGGTTTCGACCCAACAATAAACAAACCAGTAGAAGCCGTCGTTTCGGGCGCACCGGAAACCGCAGTTGAGAATGCGCCTGATCCATTCGCAGAGTACGAGGAAGTAATTAAAAGAAAAGTAGAAGCCGACCCCAATAGACTGCCTGTCATGTGGGATCGAGATGTTCCAAATGCAATAGCATTGCATGTAATCTCTAGCTCAACTGATAGCGCGTACATACATCAAGAAGCTGCAAATTTGATCAGACTTCTAGGCTCGCAAAATGCGGCCGTTGATAGAGAAATTGCTATTTATCAGTCAGGCACACCTCACAGAGATGCAACAGCTGTACTAATTGCCAATCTTCGTGAAAGAATAGCTTATGTTAGTGGAATGAGAAGAGCACTTGAAAGAATAAATTCGTCTCCAAGCTCTACACCAACTACACAAGAATGCTATAGGCAGCTGACATTAAAAACCAGTATGAATGAATACTCATGGGGAGAAGGAGATGTGAAGCTATGCAAAGCTGCTATTGGTTATCTGGAGAATTATGCCAAGCGAACCCCATTCAAGGATGATGACGAATGGTGACGTACATCAATCTGAATAAAATCAAGTGATCTAATTACTATTCTAGATAGTCCCGTAGTTTTCTGGCTCGTGTTGGGTGTTTGAGCTTTCTTATCGCTTTAGCTTCAATCTGTCTGATGCGCTCACGAGTAACCTTGAATTCTTTGCCCACTTCCTCAAGAGTCTTTGGCTTCCCGTCCTCGAGCCCAAATCTCATGACAAGTACCTTCTTCTCACGAGGAGATAGAGTCTCAAGCACGTCTCCTACAGCATCCTTGAGAAGCTCTCGACTCACGCGGTCATACATTGTAGGCTGTGTGGTATCCGCCACAAATTGCTCGAGCGTCGCCTCTTTGTCCTCGCCAACTGGGGTCGAAAGTGATTTTGGCTGCTGGGAGATCTTCACAAGATTCTCAACTTCCTCGACTGGTATCTCCATCTCTTTTGCGATTTGCTTTATTTCTGGTTCTTTGCCGAGTTTTTGGGCGAGTCTTCTCTGTGTCTTGTAGAATCTATTGATCTGGTCGACCATGTGCACAGGTATGCGGATCGTACGCGACTGATCGGCTATGGCACGTGTTATGGCCTGGCGTATCCACCAAGTAGCGTATGTTGAGAATTTGAAACCGCGCTTCCAGTCGTACTTTTCGACACCTCTTATGAGACCTTTGTTACCCTCCTGAATAAGATCAAGAAATGACAGTCTACGGCCGAGATACTTCTTTGCGATAGATACGACAAGGCGTAAATTGGCTTTTGTGAGCTTTTCCTTGGCATCCATATCACCCTTTTCATATGCTTTGGCAAGTGCAATCTCTTCCTCGAACTTGAGAAGTGGGGTCCTACCAATTTCTTTGAGATACTTTTTAATGGGGTCGAGACTCTCGCCATGCTTGATACTAATGAGCGCTTCAAGCTCCTTCTCCATGTCTTCTGCAGACTTGAACATATCAGCCTCATCTCTTGTGGATATCGACTCGAAGATATCGATTCCTTCGTGGAATGCCTGTATGAAAAATTCATCTATTTCCTCAATATGATTCTCCGGTTCGGAGAAGATCATGAGAATATCATCAAGCACCAAAAATCCGTCATCCTTGCCTTGCTTCAGCAGATCTCGAGCTGCCTTACCGAGCTTTACCTCACCGACTGACTTTGGTATTCTTTTCACGAAAACTGGAGCAGCCTCCTGCTTTGTAGCAGCTTTGGTAGTTTTTTTTACTATCGATTTCTTTGTTGCTTTGTCACTTTTTACTGGTTGCTTTTTTACTTTTTTTTCTGGCTTTACTGACTTCTGGGGTTTTGCTTTGATCTTTTTGTGTATTTTCTTTGTGGGTTTTTTTGTTGCTTTGGGCATACTTATTTATAGAAAATCAAAATGTTTATGTGTAGTTTTCACAAAAGGAATTCGCGCGAGACAAAATGAAGATGTGTCAGATTTATCAAGTGGCATACTCGCCACCTGAGAGAGTCACACCCATACAATTGTCGCTGACGATCCTTGAGAAATACTCACAAGGCGCTTTGCGCGCATGGATAAAATAAACTGTACACATTTTACAGTACTTGGAGCTCCTTTTCCACTGATTTGAGCATGTCGCTAGCCATAGAAAGCGTTTCATCAGTTGGGTCATGACCTCCATCCCCCTGGATTAGTGACAGCGCAAGGAGCTTTTTGAGCGTGAGAGCCAGTCGTAACACCTCTTTGGTCTCGTGCACACCATCATACTGCATCACGCTTGACATAAGATACAGCTCCTCTGCCTTTGACCTATGCTCCTCTGGAAGTCTCATGAGACATGAGTTCACGTCTACTGGTAGACCAAGAGTTGACTGTTTTGACCAAGCATCATAAAGCTGGGCAAATGGTACTTTGTCAAACTCATCGCCCGTTAGAACTTCCTTGATTTTTTTGACTGCATCAACATCCTTTATCCTAAAGAGTGCACTTATCAGTTCTTTTTGGATTTTGACTTTTTGGGAGTCTGGTTGTGTATTTTGTTGCGTAGTCTTTGATATCCTTGGTTTTTGTTTTTTGGCATTATTTATAGCCTCTTCTATGGAGCTGACTGATGTAGATACATATTCTGCAATTTTCTTGATGTAGTGATCTTTTACTATAGAATTATCTGCATGCACTAAAAACTCCGCCATTTTTGCTGTAAATTTCTTCTTGGAATATGGATCATCAGATTTCACTTCACTGGAAAAAGTGGAAAAAAGATAATCAAAGACAGGAGTTGGATTTGCAACAATTTTCTTAAATTCATTGAGATGCTCACGTGCTGCGTCATCTGGATCCTTTCCTCCTGGCATCTCGCACACATATATGTCAAACCCAAAAGGTGATGCCTCGATAATGCTCCGCCTCAACGCATCCTGCCCAGCCTTGTCATTGTCCAGTGCCAATATGAGTCTGTCGCAGTATCTCTTTAGTATCTTTAGCTGCTCTTGTGTGAAAGCCGAGCCCTTTATAGCTACGATATTCTCGATACCTTTTGTATATGGCGTCAGAAAATCAAACTCCCCCTCGACAACTATCACTGCATTTTCCTTACGCACTGCATCTTTTGAGATAGAGAAGCCATACAGACTTTCTCTTTTGTGATAGACGAGTGTCTCCGGTGTGTTGACATATTTAGCACCTGTCTTCTCCGTCGGTTCGACACCACCAAGCAATCTACCCGAAAACCCAACTACCTTACCCAGTGTGTTCATGATAGGGAAGATGAGTCTTCCACGGAACCTATCTATTGCCCCACGAGATGTACCAATAGCGAGACCTGTCGCGACTATGTCTTCGTTTTTGTAGCCCTTTTTATGTAGGTATCCGACCAGACTATCCCAGCCAGTAGGCGCAAAACCTAGCATGAATTTATCTGCTATGCCCGGCGGGAGCGCGCGCGACTCAAGATAAGCGCGCGCTTGACTTGCTATAGCGTGACTCTTCAAAATGTACGCATAGTATTTCGCAGTTAACTCATTTATCTCAAACAGTTTATTTCTCTTCTCGCTCTCCGAATCAGCAAATCCTGATCTCTCCAGCTTATCTGTGATATTGACACCCGACCTTTGGGCAAGGATTTTCAGGGCATCAGAAAATGGAACGTTTTCCCACTTCATCACAAATGTGATGACATCCCCACCCTCGTGACACGCGCCGAAGCAGTGCCACCTCTGTATCTCTGGAGAAACGACAAAAGATGGGGTCTTCTCGTCGTGGAATGGGCAGTTTGCCTTGAAGTATTTTCCCGCCTTCTTGAGGTTCACATAGGAGCCAACAAGATCAACTATATCTGTCTTCGATTTTATTTCATCTACTATCGACTGGATGGATGTTGTGCTTGTCATCGATCTGTATTGTACCAAGGTTGAGACAGCAAGTTGTCACTGGAATAGCTATCCCCCTTGCAAACTATACCCAGCTGTCCTACTATGATACATATGGTGATCTTTCATATCAAACCACAAGAAGTTTCTTTCCTTTATTCGAAAAAGTCTGCCATATTGGGTGGAAGCGAGACCCGCTGGTCATCGCACAAGCTTGTCAAGCCTGTCATAAAGGATGGCGTTATCATCTCCGTTGATATTCTTGCATCTGCCATGAAAGAGGCACTTGGCGATGTTTCAGTCTCTTCAGACAAAGAAGTCGTTGTCGTACTTGACCACAGTCTATACAAACTTGTACGGACAGAGATACCACAAGACATGGACAAGTCAGAGTATCACTCTTACCTAAAAAATGCTTATATCGAAACAACAAAAGAAACAGAGGGTAATTGTGTGTTTGAGATGATTGTAAAAGAGTTTGAATCACGAAAGTTCGGATTTGTATATACATTTGATCTTGAGTCACTGGAAACCCTTGAGAAGTCAATGTCGCTTCTTGACATGAAAGTATCGTATGTCGTACCTGAGCACATATCTTACTATGCCATATTCGAAAAGACATTGAGACTGGATAAACACGAATATATACTTTTTGCAAAGTACGAGTCTGGTACGCTTGAAGGATATCTTTTTGACACTTTTGGACCTGTGCCAAACCAAAAAACTTGGAAAAAGGACAAAGTATCAGCAAGCAACATCGAGTCTATCCTCAAAGACAAGTCTTCAGAAATAGAGAAAGAGGTCGCAAAGCTCAATCGCATCATCATTGCAGGTACCGATTCTGAAAAAATCAGACAAGACACCTTCACAAAAAATGTAGGAGTTTGGACAAATCCCCTAAAGAGAATACTGCCAAATTTCTACGAAGAATACCTGAATTTGCTAAAGCCCAAATCTGACTCTGCTCCAATTTTTCCAACGCTCACATATCCAGCACTTTTTGGCGGATTCGTCACTGCTCAAGACGGTAAGTCATTCCCCTTCCAAAAAAAGAAAAAGGATTCAATCGAAAAGGTAAATATTCAAGATGCTCAAGTTAATCATTCAAATACAAACAATATGGGAACCCAAAGTGAGAAAAAAGGATTAAAAATACCCAAAGAAGCGATTCTATTTTTGGTAATTTTCATCGTCACTTTTGCTCTTTTCTATTTCATCGCAGCAAGCAGAAGTAAGGATGGCGTCAATCTGCCATTTTTGACAAAACCAACAGAGACCCCAACGCCGTCTCCATCACCAGTTCCGCCCACCCCTACGCCAACAGTTGTCGTAAAGAGAGAAGAGGTAAACGTAAAGGTACTAAACGGAACGGGAGTAGCCGGGCAAGCAGGAGGACTGAAGGCAGCACTTCTGAAGGCTGGATATGTGGGCGTAGTCACTGATAATGCAGACAAATATGACTACACCCAATCTGTCCTCCAGATAAAATCTGGTAAGGAATATCTAGAGTCGACCATTCTTGAGGATATCAAAGACTTTATAACAGGTCCCAAAGTCGAAACGCTAGATAGCGCAGAGACCGCGGATGTTGTTGTGATAATTGGCAAAGATATAAAGTAAGGAGCAAAGGTTAGTAAATAAAAAATGTTAAGGGCGGGGTGGTAACCCCGCCCTTTTTAATGTTATAATCAGGTCTATTTCGTAGCCTTACAAACCTTATAAACTTTACGAACTTTACAAACTAACACATGGACGAACTCCAAAAAAAATACCAGGCTATCCTAGTGGGAGTAGATCTGGACAAAACAAAATCCGACCTCAAGATACTACAGGACAAGACTTATGACCCAGAGTTTTGGGCTGACATAGAAGGCTCAAAGACCGTCATGAAGGAGATAAAAAGACTAGAGAAACTAATAGACGATGTGGAGATGATCGCTCTTCTTCTTGACGATCATCAAGAGGATGAGGCCAGGAAGCTCATCGAGGCATACGAGGTGCAGCTTTTTTTGTCGGGACCCCATGACAAAGGTGATTGTATTTTCGGTATTCATGCTGGACAAGGTGGCACTGAAGCTATGGACTGGGCACACATGTTATACCGTATGTATAGCAGATATTTTGAAAAAAAAGGTTATACAACAGAGACAATCGACTGGGTAGATGGTGAGGAGGCAGGTATAAAAACTGTCGTCATGAACGTGAGGGGGGAATTTGCTTACGGGCTACTGCGCTGCGAGGCTGGAGTACATCGCTTAGTGAGGCAATCTCCATTCAATGCAGACAAGTTGAGACAAACGTCTTTCGCTCTCATTGAAGTTCTTCCAATCCTTGAGAAAACAGAGATAGATATAAAAGATTCTGAACTAGAATGGGATTTCTTCAGGGCAGGTGGACATGGTGGACAAAACGTAAACAAAGTCGCATCAGCAGTCAGACTCACCCACAAACCAACTGGCATTATCGTATCATGTCAGACAGAAAGAGAACAAAGACAAAATAGAGAAACAGCACTAAAAATACTGACGTCGAAGCTTTGGCAAATTCGCGAAGATTCACTTAACGAAGCTCAAGACAGCTTCAAAAAAGACAAAATAGCGGGATGGGGCAGACAGATACGCTCGTATGTGCTCCACCCATACAAAATGGTGAAAGATCTTCGTACAGAATATGAAACATCTGATACTGTAGGTGTGCTTGACGGCGACCTTGACCCCTTCATCGAAAGCTACCTAAAAAAGAAATGAGACATAAGTGTTTTTGTCTTGCACATTCTGTGTTTTTTTGTTATCCTGATGCAGCACTATGGTCCATACAAATACCATTCATGAAATTGACAAATTACCAGATAACAATGTTCCTGTTGATATGCCAAAAAAATCCATCCCAAAACACACAGCTTTTTTTATCTTGTCTTCCATCATCTTACTAGGGATCATAACTGGCACTGTTGTTGCTCTCCTATCGCCTAGCAAATCATCAGTCACGGGCAAAAATGATGTAGTCATGGTCCCAACAGGCAAAAATGCCCAGAGCGCAGGAGTTCTAGACAAAAAGACATTCACGGACTCGACGGAGGGGATTCTCAAAGAAGGTGGTTTTGAGGGTGAGGGAAGTCATCATCTTGAGCGAGGCGCAAAAGACCAGACCGCATATCTCACCTCGAGTACTATAGACATGTCACCGTTCGTTGGTAAAAAGGTAAAGGTGTGGGGGCAAACTCACACAAGCGAAAAGGTAGGTTGGTTCATGGATGTGGGATATATTGAGATCTCAAAGTGACATTATTAGCGTTTTCGAGATACTCGCCTCAAGTCAAATATAAATATGATCTCATTTTCTGAAGTTACAATTAAGTTTGGCAATGGAGTGACTGCAATGGAGGATGTCTCGTTCTCTATAGCCAAAAATGAGTTTGTGTTCCTTATTGGAGCATCTGGCGCTGGCAAGAGCACGGTATTGAGTTGTATTATGGGAGTACATAAGCCCAAAAAAGGCAGTGTAGAGGTCGGCGAGCCACCAGTAAGAGTACAAAAACTAAAAGGACGCAAGTTAGCCCAACATAGGCAAAATATCGGATTTGTCTTCCAGGACTTCAAGATACTACCTTACAAAAATATCATTGAGAATGTCGTTCTCGCACTAAGTGCAAAAGATATACCTTTGGCATTTCAGAAACAAGAAGCAATGGATGCTCTGGCGAAAGTCGGGCTGCAGAATAAGATCCAAGAATTCCCAGTACAACTATCTGCTGGAGAGTTACAGCGCGTCGCAATTGCTAGGGCACTGGCTGGCGACAGACAGATCATTCTCGCAGATGAACCAACTGGTAATCTCGATCCTAAGACCACGTGGGATGTCATGAAGCTCTTCACGAATCTCGCAGGCCAAAGGACCATACTTATAGCGACTCACAACATAGATGTAGTAAACAGTCTCAAGAAGCGCACTATCACCCTGGACAAAGGCAAAGTCATCGCAGACAAAACTTACGATACATAAACTATGATCGAAATACTAAACAACATCAGACGCACGCCATTCCAGTCATCGAGCATGTTCCTAATCCAGTTTTTTGCTGGCTTTTTGCTCCTTGTATCAGTCTCTGTCACTATATTTCTTGTTGCAATTTTCAACAAAGTAGAAACACAGATCCCAGTCATTGTTTATTTCAAGCCGACCACTGTCGAGGCTGATATATTCAAACTTCGTGAACAGCTCATAAAATCTGGCAAAGTTGCGAATCTCGACTATATTGATAAAAAGAAAGCCTTCGAATTTTACAAAAGCCAAAATCAAAACAACCCCCTGCTCCTTGAGATGACATCTGAAGAAAATTTCCCTCCATCCTTTGAGATACAGGCCACCGAACCAAGATACCTATTTGAGATTGCGAATTTTTTCAAAAACGAAAAGGGTGTAGATGAAGTGCAGTTTGAAAAGCAAACCGTCCAAAGACTCGTGACTGTCACAAACATACTCCGCACTTCAGTGTTTGTTCTCGCAGTATATCTAGCTGTCATGTCTGTGATCACGCTTATGACCATGGTCATGTTCAAGATAGCTCTTCGCAAAGAAGAGATCGAGCTACAACAATTACTTGGAGCAAGTCGGGGAAAGATCGCTCATCCATTTTTTGATGAGGGCAACTTCATAACTATCCTGTCCACACTTACTGCAATAGGAGTCTACGTGGGACTTATGTTTGTTGTGAGAGACTCTGTGACTGCCTATCTTTTTGGTGTAAAGGATCTTTCTGTGAATATATATGGTTCCACATTCGTCGTCTGGCCACTGAACGTCACAACAGTTTCTGCACTTATGGGAATCATATTCGTCTACATCTTTACAATGAATGTGATATCTACAAAGATCGCCACAGATAAATACATCAAGTAAAACTTCCAATAATCAAGAATCAATCCTCAAGTAAATATCAATCTACAATTTTCAGTGATGTAAATTGAAATTTGAATGTTGAAACTTAATTGACTATTGTCATTGATGATTGAAAATTTGCATATGCGACCCCCTTGTCTTATAGTTGTTTTTTTGCTATCTTGTTTGTCATGAAGAAGATGTGTTTTTTGTGTCTACTGGTTTTGTGTCTGCTAACTATTCATATTGCTCCTTTGGGATATGTGTTTGCTGAAGATCCGACACCAACACCTACCCCAAATGCCACACAAGTTGCAGAGCGCCAGAAGCTAGAACAAAAAATAAATGAGTACCAAGGCAAACTAAACGAGACTAGAAAACAGCGCGACACTCTGGATAATCAGCTCAAATATCTAGATACACAGGCGTATGTCACAACACTTCGTATTGAAGAAACAGAAAACAAAGTCGAGGACGTCAAAAAAGAAACAGAGATACTCACAAACAGGATAGAGACGCTTGATCAGAAACTAGACACGCAGTGGAAGCTTTTCCTTGCCAGCACATATGCTGCGTACAAAAAGAGACAAGCATCGGTATTTGATCTTATCCTAAATAGCCAAAATGCAGAAGAAATGTTTGCATCAATGAAATACCATGCCCTCGCCCAGAACAATAGACAAAGGCTACTTGTGCAGACACAAGAAACTAAAATAAACTTCGAAGAACAGAAAAGTCTGCGCGAGAAGAAACAAGATGAGCTCACAAAACTTCAAGACGTACTGGCAGACCAGAAAGTCAGTCTCGAGAACCAGCAAGTGTCAAAAAAAATCCTAATATCAGCTACCAAAAATAAAGAGAATGAATACCAAAACATCATAGCCGAGGCCCAAAGACAAATATCAGCGCTAAAAAGCTTTTTCATATCAACTGGCACCAACATAATTGGTGCAAATGCACTTGGAACTGGCGCCGGTGGCTGGTATTACTCGCAGCGTGATGAGAGATGGGCAGGTATGCGAATGGGAGACTCTGGGGAGTCAGTACTAGATGTCGGCTGTTTCATAAGCTCTCTTGCCATGGTACTAAAATACTATGGACACGACTACACTCCAATGTCATTTGCAAGCTCATCAAGATATTTCTACGGAGGACCATCATCCGGATGCTTCCCCACCTCATACGCGACAGCATATGCATGCACACCAAATACATTTAATGGAGGCTGGCCAGGCGGACTCAAATATCGTGAGATAGGCAGGGGTGAGATAGATGGATACTTGGAGCGAGGAGTACCTGTCATCTCATCTGTCAATGGACAGGGTCACTACATTGTCCTAAAACGCATCGAAAACGGCCAGTACATCATGAATGACCCAATATATGGACCAGACCTAAAGGTCGCCGATTATTACAGTCTTTCTGGCCGTTATGCTGTGTTTGAGTGATCACACCCTCCCCACTATAGAGAAATCACTCATTTCACTTTCTACTTTTTGTCTTTTGGCCATAGCTATATTCCACGCGCCTTTTGCAAATGCGCAGTCAGTTGTCATAAATGAATTTCAGGTTTCCTCTACCCAAAGTGTCGAAGTGATCAACACGACCGAAAACCCTGTTGATATAAGTGGATGGTATATAGACGACTCCTCAGGCTCAACTTACTACACTATCCCCCAGGGAACTATTCTCCATTCGAGGAGTTGCGTGGTTTTTCAGTCGGATTTCAATCTAAATACTGCAAGTGCAGATATAGTAAGATTGTTTGATTCAACATTAAAACCTATAGAGACTGGCGCTGTTACCATAGACAGCTTTGCTTATTCCCAAGCTCCAGCAAGTGGCAGCTCATATTCTAGGAATCCTGATGGGAGTGGGTCATTTGCAATATCTTCACCATCATTTGGACTATACAACTCGAGTGGCACAAGTTGTATATATGTTTCGACCCCATCCCAAACACCTACCGTCACTCCGACCCCGAATATTCCGCCCACCCCCACGCCCACCACATATCCAGCAAACTTCAAAGATAATATTTATCTATCAGAAATCATGTCCTATCCGCAAACAGGCGACGAGTGGGTAGAAATATATAACGATAACAATTTTACAGTCAATGTCGTTGACTGGTATATAGATGACCTGGATGATAGTGGTGGTTCACCACTAAAGTTTAGTGGAATAATCCCAGCGCACTCATACTTCGTGCAAGACATATCTTCGTCACTTTTCAATAACGATGCAGATATCGCGAGGCTACTTGATGAGAATATGATCGAGGTATCATTTTTTTCATACTCAAAAAATAACATAGGTCTTTCATGGGGGACAAGTGGCGACATCTTATTGCAGATATTTTGTCAACAATCCCCTACCAAAAATACTAATAATGCAGATTGCATCGAAGCGACACCCACACTTACACTCACTCCAACCAAAACTCCAACATCCACAAAGACTCCTACGCTTACTCAAACACCGACACAAGCATATGAAACAATATCTGGGATATTCATAACAGAGATATTTCCACGCACAGATACAGACCATCCGAAAGAATGGGTAGAGATCTACAACGATAACAGATTTGCAGTCAATCTAAGAGAGTGGCATCTTGGAGACTCATCAGACAGAGAGATGCAAATGTTTACTGTCGATATAGATCCATACAAATACGGGGTGATCGAACTTTCATCATCAAGACTCAATAATGACGGTGACACAGTTTATCTGATGGACCCAAACCAAAATGTGGTCGATGAGTTTGCATATACTAGCTCTGAAGTATCAACTAGCTGGGGCAGAAAGAGTGGCAGCTTCCAAGAGTGGTGCATGCAATCTCCGTCAAAAGGTGATTACAACAAACAATGCCTCGTGAGTCCTACACACACCCCAACTCGTACACCAACATTCACGAAAACTCCCACACCAACACGTACTCCCACACCACAGAAAGCAACAAACATGACAGATATCTCAAGCCTAAAGAATTCTTCAACACCATTTAATAGCGCGCAGAATGTGATGGGCATCTCATCTGTCAAAAAGAAAATTGCGATGTCATATACCCCAAGATTAGATGTTGGCAATAAGAACAACGCTTTCCCCTTGAGTTTTGCTGTACATGCAGCCCAAAATACAGACGAGTTAGATGACAGTAAATATGCCGAAACAAACACATCATACTTGCCGTATAATGATCCGATTTTAGGCACAATCATAATTGTGGTTTTGTCGCTTGTAGTTGGATTTTTGACATCTGATATATGGAAAAAATGGGAAGAAGATCAAAAGCCTTACTTCTGAAAGTTGCTTGTTGGTTACCAGCTATATGCTGGATGATTATTATCTTTCTTTTTTCTTCAAGACAGAGTGTCTCTGTTGCAAGTAATTTCTGGCTTAATTTTGTCTTCTTTAAGTCTATTCATATAGCAGAATATGCCATATTGACGGCGCTTAATGCGTTTGCGATAAGATCTAGTTCTAGTGGCATCAACGTAAGTAATATTGCACTATTTTCTTCAGTCATGGCTGTTTTGTATGGCTCACTCGACGAGCTTCATCAGACATTTGTACCAACAAGAAGCGGACAGGTGCTAGATGTTCTTATTGACGCAATCGGAGTATTTTCTGTATACTCATTGCTGAAAGTCTATGAAAAAAATCCGAAGGTTTTTGCACCATATATTCGTTTCTGGAAAACACAATAACCACCAGGCTCATTCTGTGTCCCATGGCACCCTCACTGCCATTTTGTTTTTGTCTATCGCTTGCGTGTCGACGCTACCTCATATTGGAATAGATAATGGTGGTAGTGGTATGGGATCTGTACTTGGTTTTGCAACAGACATAAAGTCCGAATCTCTGCTAGAGGTTACAAATGGGCAAAGAATCGCAAATGGTCTACCAGCACTTCGTGAGAACGCCAAGCTAGCACAGGCTGCACTTGCCAAGGCAGAAGACATGTATGCCAAAGGATACTGGGCACATTTTGGCCCAGATGGTGAGACACCATGGACTTTTATTTTGTCCCAAGATTACGACTACGAGTATGCTGGCGAGAATCTAGCTAAGAATTTCATGACAAGCAGTGCTGTTGTTGACGCTTGGATGAATTCTCCTACACACAGAGCAAATATTCTAAATGGCAATTACAAAGATGTTGGATATGCTGTGCTTGACGGCAACCTAAACGGCGAGGACACGACACTAGTTGTGCAGATGTTTGGAACCACACAGAGCAATAATTTTCAAACTGTAAAAGCTGCAAATACCTCAAATACTGAGAGCGACGTGGTACCAGCAGCAGATGAGAAGCGTGTAGAAGTGCCGGCGGGATCAGCAGAAACGAGAACAGAGACTAAGGTTGTTTCGCCGAAAATAAATCTATTGCCAGCTTATCAATTTCTGTCAGGCATCATCGTTGCATTTCTCATAATTGCTTTTGCTATTGACCTGTTTCATATAAGTAGAACAGACTTCCATAGACATCGTGGCAAGCATATTGCTCATCTTATATTTCTTATTGCAGCTCTCGCAGGTATATATATGATTGGGTCTGGAGGAATACTATAAATACAAGATTCAAGCGACAATAAACAAGGCTCAATATTAATAGCAATAATTGACAAAGAATACATAAAATATGAAACACATGATTAGACACATCAAACATGAGATCTGGCACAATCACGTTTTTGATTATTTATTCCTGGCAACAGCAGCTGTCTTCTTTGTATTGTCAATGAGACTCTTCTCTGGAGAAAAGACTATGCAGATGCTGCTTGTCATAGCTTTCGCCGGTTTTTATATCATTTGGGGGATGTATCATCATATAATCTCAAAGACAATGCGAATAAAGATCATGCTTGAGTATGTGCTTGTTGGAGTATCGGTGCTCTTTTTCTTGTTGACTATTGCATTGAGGTAATGGAAAAAATGGGTGATTTGATTTTTTGCCGTTAGTCTCTACAATACTACAAGTTATAGAAATATATGAAAGGAATAATACTAGCTGGCGGAAGTGCCACAAGACTTCGGCCACTTACGAAGATTACGTCTAAGCAGCTTCTTCCTGTGTACAACAAGCCAATGATCTACTACCCCATTGAGACTCTAGTCAAAGCAGGGATAAAAGACATTCTGATCATCATTTCTCCAGAATATGCTGGACATTTCCTAAACCTACTTGGTACTGGCAAGGACTTTGGATGTAGGTTTACTTACGAGATACAGGAAAAGCCAAAGGGTTTGTCTGATGCCTTCATAGTAGGTGAGCAATTTATAAAAGATGACAATGTGACCATGGTGCTTGGAGATAATCTTTTTGACTACGATTTTACCAATGAAATTGGTTCATTTGAAACTGGTGGGCATGTATTTGCACTCAAGGTTCCCGACCCACAAAGATACGCTGTGGTGGAATTTGATAAAAATATGAAGGTGATCTCTATTGAAGAAAAGCCAAAATTACCAAAGAGTGACTATGCTGTACCAGGTCTTTATATATTTGATAAGAGAGCATCAGAATTTGCAAAGAATGTAAAGCCTTCAGAGCGAGGCGAACTCGAGATCCCAGACCTTTATAATCAATACTTAGCAAAAGGAGAATTGAAAGTATCTGTAATTGATTGTGTATGGGAAGATGCAGGGACTTTTGACAGTTTACTTCGGGCCAACAATTATTGGGCAGAAAAATCAAAATTATCACAAAAATCATAACCAAAACAAACATAAAACCACAATAAAACCAACCCTTTTGAGCAATCAGCGCGGGGTGGTTTCTTTTTCTGTTTGACATTTGGCTATAATTCTGTATAATTTTGAGCTGAAACGGCCGGTTTCCTACTTTCTGTGATTTAAAAATTCGAACGCGCCCTTGCAAGGCTCTATGTCAAAAACTTTTACAGCCCAAAAACCTCCGTTAAAAACCCTTTTTCTTGGTACTAAGGAGACTCCGCTTGAAAAAATGGATCTTATTGAGATCCAAAAAGAATCATGGAAACACTTCGAAGATGTTCTTCTAAAACAGACCATCCAAAACTTCTTCCCAATAGACGATTACACAGGTAAAAAATTCAATCTTCAGTTTCTCGAGCTATCATTTGGAAAGCCAAGATATGACATCGAACTCTGCAAAGCAAAAAAGCTCACTTTCGATAGACCAGTTTATCTGAAGCTCCAACTAAACAACAAAAGAGCAAACCAAGTCAAAGTGCAGGATGTATATCTCTGCAATCTACCCATCATGACAGATAGGGGCACATTCATCATAAATGGTATCGAGAGAGCTGTCATAAGCCAGATCGTCAGAGCACCTGGTGTGTATTTCACAGCAGAGATAGACAAGTCAACAGGACTCACACTCTACAATGCAGAGATTCGACCATATATAGGCGCATGGCTTGACTTCACGATCAACAAACAAGGTGTAATTGAAGCCAAAATAAACAGAAAAAGAAAACTTCTTGCAACAGCGTTCCTCAAGCTTTTTGATGGTGAAGACCAAACAACGATAAGATCTCATTTCCAGGACATCGATAGCGATCTTGTTGAGAAGTACCTCATGCCAACCATCAAAAAAGACAGAACACACTCCAAGGAAGATGCTGTCATGGAGTTTTATCGCAAGGTCAAACCAGGTGAGCCACTAGTAATCGAAAATGCCTACAAGACTCTCAACATGGTCTTCTTCGACCCAAAAAGATATTCGTTGAGTCATGTGGGTAGATACAAACTCAACAAAAGACTTGGAACTAAGTTTGAAAACGCAAAAGAGTATCATATGCTTCAGAAGGAAGATGTTATTGAGGCGCTCAAGAAACTCATGACCCTTACAAAGACGCAGGAGGGATTTGACGACATCGACCACCTAGGTAACAGACGCCTCCGCACTGTCGGAGAGATAGTGTCACTATATGGCATTCGCCTCGGCATGGTGAGAGTCGAAAAAGAGGTAAGAGAGAGAATGAGTCTTGTTGCAACAGAGACACAGGTCGCACCAGCCCAAGTCATAAACACAAAACCAGTTGCATCAGCCCTAAATAGCTTCTTCAAGACATCACAACTATCAAACATTATTGATCAGACAAATCTTCTAGCAGAGCTTGACAACCTGCGTCGTATCACAGTAGCCGGGCCAGGTGGCATCGAGAAAGAAAGAGCGAGCTTCTCTATTCGTGACATCCACAGCTCACAATACGGCAGAATCTGTCCAATCAGATCTCCAGAGGGACCAAATATCGGAGTTGTCACCTATCTCGCCATGTACGGCAAGGTAAACAAATATGGCTTTTTAGAAACTCCTTACAAAAAAATTATCCAAAAAGGTAAGAAGTCAATTGTTACAGACGAAATAGTCTATCTACAGGCTGACGACGAAGACGACCACTACATCACTTCGTCCTCTCTCAACATAGACAAACACGGTGAGGTGATAGATGAGCACGCAGTTGCAAGATACAAGGGTGAGGTAAAAGAAGTGTCAGTCTCAAAGATAGAGTACATCGACATATCGCCACGCCAGGCTGTTGGGGTATCAGCATCACTCATACCATTCCTACAAAATGATGACGCATCTCGTGCGCTCATGGGCACACACATGCAATGTCAAGGTGTGCCACTTGTGAAGCCAGCTGCCCCACTTGTTGGGACAGGAATGGAGTCCGTCATAGCAAAAGGTCTCGGTCGAACTGTTGTGGCTCCAGAGGATGGCACAATCGAATACATAGACGCACGTAAAATCATACTCAAGGGCAAGTCAGGCGAAAAGCACGAATACAAGCTCGATAGATTCTCAAGGACCAATAAAGATGTCTGCTTTGATCAAAGACCAACTGTCGAACCAAATCAAAAAGTAAAAAAGGGAGATCTCATCATTGATGGACCAGGCACAGATAATGGTCATCTAGCACTTGGTCAAAATCTTACAATAGCATACACATCACTCCATGGCTATGGATACGAAGACGGATTTGTGGTGTCAGAGAGACTTCTGAAGGAAGATGTCTTCACTTCAATCACACTCGAAGAGTTTGTGGCAGATGTTGTCGACACGAAACTAGGCCCTGAAGAACTAACTCGCGACATACCAAATGTCCGTGAGGAAATGCTTGCCAATCTTGATAAAGATGGCTTCATCTTAGAAGGTATACAGGTGAAGGGTGGAGATGTTTTGATTGGAAAAGTTGCACCCAAGGGTGAGCGTGAGCTTACTGCAGAAGAGAGGCTTTTGAGGGCCATCTTCGGTGAAAAGGCAAAAGATGTCAAAGACACATCGCTTCGTGTGCCATATGGTAAGCGCGGAGTGGTCGTCGGAGTGGACGTCATAGACGGTCAAAAAGATCCAAACGAACTAGAGCCATCAGTCCTGAAGCGAGTGCTTGTACATACAGCATCCCTCAGAAAGGTGACAGTTGGTGACAAGCTAGCTGGAAGACACGGAAACAAAGGTGTCATAGCAAAAGTGTTGCCAGTTGAGGATATGCCTTATCTTGAAGATGGTACGCCAGTTGATATCATCATATCCCCTGCTTCTATCCTTGCCCGTATGAATATGGGTCAGATATTTGAGACTATTCTAGGGAAGATCGCCCAAAAGGAAGGCGTTAGAATAGATACACCTATCTTCGAACGAATCAAGGAATCCTTCATAATAGAAGAGTTGAAGAAATACGGCCTTCCAACAGATGGCAAACAGAAGCTATTTGATGGACAGACAGGTCAGGTGTTTGACAGACCAGTCTTGACTGGCGTTGGATACATCCTCAAGCTCATCCATATGGTTGAGGATAAATTCCATGCAAGATCTGTCGGACCATACTCACTAGTCACACAGCAACCACTTGGTGGCAAGAGTCAGATGGGTGGTCAGAGATTTGGAGAGATGGAGGTCTGGGCACTTGAAGCTCACAGAGTACCTCATGTACTCCAAGAGATGCTTACAATCAAGTCTGACGATGTGAGAGGTAGACAGAAAGGATTTGAATCAATCATCAAGGGTATATCGATACCACAGTCATCCGTGCCAGAATCATTCAACGTTCTTGTCAAAGAACTCAATGCACTTGGTCTCGCAGTAGAGTATCTTGGTGGCGAAAAGGAAATTAACTTACTGCAATAAAAAATAATAATTAATTGAAACAAAATTTCCAAAAACTCATATGGATGACCAAAAACAAAATCTCAATTTCTCAGGACTAAAGATAAGAATCGCCTCACCAGAAGACATAAAAGAATGGTCTAAAGGCGAAGTAACAAAACCAGAGACTATAAATTACCGCACTTTCAGACCAGAGAAAGATGGTCTTTTTGATGAGCGCATATTTGGCCCAACCAAAGACTACGAATGTTACTGTGGTAAATATAAGAGAATAAGATACAAGGGTATCATCTGCGACAGATGTGGCGTCGAGGTCACAGCATCTGTTGTGAGACGTGAGAGAATGGGACACATCAAGCTCTCAACCCCAGTCGCTCATATTTGGTACTTCAAAGGTCCAAATGCACCAATATCAACTCTTCTTGAGATTCCAGCACAAATGCTTGAAAGAGTCATTTATTATGCCGCATATCTTGTGACGGGTGTTGATGTACCAAAGCAAAAAGAGGTAGTAGGTAAACTAGAATCCATGAAAGGGACAGAGATTGCTGACGTTGAGGGACAATTTGAGAAGAAGCGTGCAGATCTGTCTGAAGATTTCACAAAACAGCGAAATGATCTGAAGAAAAAAATCTCAAAACAAGATCAGCTCCAAATCACGCTAAGTGAGGTAGATCTCAAGGAAAGAGAATCTCAAAAAAGACTGAATGATGCCTTCATCGACAGAAAAGCACAGGTCACAGCGACATATGACAGAGTGATAAAAATAGTCAAAGAGGCTAGTGTGAATACTGTCTTTGAGGAAGAAGATTATCTATTCCTAAAAGAGAAGGAACTTGACGGATTTGCAGAGGTAGGGATGGGAGCCGAAGTGCTCTACTCCATACTTGAGAAATTCGACCTGAAGGCGGCTCTTGAGAAGTGCCAAGCACTTCTTCATGAGGTGAGGGGCGAGAGAAGAACCAAAGTGCTCAAGAAAATGAGAGTGGTTGAATCATTCATAAAAAGCAACATTCAGCCAATGTGGCTCATGCTCTCGATGTTACCTGTCATTCCTCCAGACTTGAGACCTGTCGTGCAGCTATCTGGCGGGAAATTCGCTACATCAGATCTAAACGATCTTTATAGAAGAGTAATAAATCGTAACAATCGTCTCAAGCAACTTATCGAACTCGGCGCTCCAGAGATCATTTTGCGCAACGAAAAGCGAATGCTTCAAGAGGCAGTTGACTCTCTCATCGATCTTCAAAAATCAAGAGGCAAGGCACGCGTCGTCGGATCATCTCAAGCCAAGGCTCTCAAATCACTGTCTGATATTCTTCGTGGAAAGCAGGGAAGATTCCGTCAGAATCTACTTGGTAAACGCGTTGACTACTCGGCAAGATCAACAATCACTGTTGGTCCCAACCTGAAGCTTGATCAGTGTGGATTACCCAAAGAAATGGCTCTTGAGATATTCAAGCCATTCCTTCTCCATGAGATAATGATCCAGGGCCATGCACCAAACATAAAGGCAGCCAAAAATTTCCTTGAAGAGAAGCAGCCAGTCGTGTACGACATCCTAGAACAAGTAGTAAAAGATCACCCAATACTTCTGAACCGTGCACCAACACTTCACAAGCTATCGATACTTGGCTTTTACCCTGTGCTCATAGATGATCACGCCATACGCCTTCATCCAACAGTCTGTGCGGGATTTAACGCTGACTTTGACGGAGATGCCATGGGTGTATTCTTGCCGCTTTCGAAAGAGTCGATTGACGAAGTGAAAGATCGAATGCTTGCAAAACACAATCTCCTAAAGCCTGCAGACGGATCACCAATAGTCATCCCAAACAAAGAGATGGCACTTGGTGTCTACTATATGACATCAGAGGACAAGATTTATGAAAATGCAAAAGATCCAAGTCTCATGCTTTGCGAAAGCAGATACGCTGCCATAAGTCTCTATGATCTTGGTAAGATTGAGCTTCGACAGCCGATATATGTGAAGCTTGATGAGACTGCAGTCAAGACGACTGTCGGAAGAGTTCTCTTCAACAATCTTTTGCCGCCAGAATTGCAGTTTGTAAACGAAGCTGTGAAGGCATCTGATATCAAAAATCTCATCACAAGGGCGATCAAGCTCTACAACGACCACGACAAAGTTGCTACGCTCATAGACAATATCAAGTCTGTTGGTTTCTGGGCATCAACTATCGCAGGAGGTTTGTCAGTATCAGTCTTCGACTGTGCTATAGCCCCAGAGAAGGATGCTGTTCTTGAAGAAGCCCAAAATAAAATTGGTGAGATCGAAAAGAACTACCAAGATGGGCTTCTCACAGAAGATGAGAAACGCAGATACAGCAACAAACATTGGATGGAAATCACAGAAAAGCTTGCAGACTTGACATGGGACTCAATAGACGAGGAAAACCCAGTAAAGATCATCATCAAATCAGGTGGAGCTCGTGCTTCAAGAGAGCAACTCAAGCAGCTTTCAGCTATCAAGGGACTTGTCGTCGACCCAATGGGTAAGATCATCGAAGTTCCAACAAAGTCAAACTATAGAGAAGGTCTCAACATCTTCGAATACGTCATATCAGCAAGAGGAGCCCGCAAGGGTCTCACAGACTCTGCCCTAAAGACTGCAGACGCTGGATACCTGACAAGGAGACTACACGATGTGGCACATGACATGATCATCCGCGAAAAGGAATGTGACACAACAACATATCTGATAGTATCAAAGAGCGGCGAAAGAGGTGAGAAGTTTGGTGAAAGAATAAGAGGAAGATTTGCAGCACAGGACATAATCGTGAATGATGAGCTCGTCGTTGCAAAAAATACACCAATCATGGACGACGTTGTCAAGACAATAGTCGGTAGTGATCTACAAAGCGTCGAGGTGTATTCACCACTCCACTGCACATGCAGACAAGGACTTTGTCAGAGATGCTATGGCATAGACCTATCGACTGGACTCATCGCGGAGATAGGCACACCAGTTGGTGTAACCGCAGCACAATCAATCGGCGAACCAGGTACACAGCTTACGATGCGTGTCAGACACTTTGGAGGTATCGTCATATCTGACGTGACACAGGGCTTGCCAAGAGTCGAGGAGCTTTTTGAGACTCGAACACCGAAGATCGTGTCACCAATCACAAGTATTAGTGGTAATGTGACGGTCATCGAAGATACAGCCAAAGACACCTATCAGCTAAAAATAGTATCAACAGATGGCGAGGAAGAAGAGTACAGAGTGCCAATGTCACAGAAACTAAAGATCAAGGATGGTGATCTTGTCGCAGCAGGAACATCATTATCTGAGGGCTATCTTGATGTTGATGATGTACTTGCAATAAGAGGACTCATCCAGGCCCAGCAATATCTTGTTGATGAGATTCAGAAAGTGTACGAATCGCAAGGCATCGCAATCACTGACAAGCACTTTGAGATCATAGTACGAAAGATGAGTGATAAGATCTCGATTGAGGAAGAAGGTGACACGCCACTTGTCAAAGGCGAGGTAGTATCGAGACTTAGATATGAGATGGAAAACAGGAAGGTTCTCGCACTTGGCGCAAAACCAGCGACAGGTAAGGTGATCATACTTGGCATCACAAGGGCCGCAATCTATACAGAAAGCTGGCTGTCAGCCGCATCATTCGAGCAAACAACAAGCGTGCTATCAAAAGCAGCAATCGCAGGTCAGACAGATTACTTGCTAGGACTCAAAGAGAATGTTATAATCGGCCGTTTGATACCCGTCAATCAGTCGCTTATCGAAGAATATCATCAGAAATTCCAGAAGACGTATGCCAACAATCAACCAACTCATTAAAAATAAACGCGGATCACGCGTTTACAAATCACGTTCAGCAGCTTTACAACTTGTTTTCAATGGTATCAAGCGCAGATATGTACCCACCTTGAATCCTTTCAAAAGAGGTGTATGCACTGTCGTAAGAACAATGACACCAAAAAAACCAAACTCTGCACTACGCAAGGTGGCACGTGTCAGACTATCAAATAAACAAGAAGTAACAGCATACATACAAGGCATTGGTCACAATCTAGCGGAGCACTCTATCGTGCTTGTAAGAGGTGGACGTGTGAAGGACTTGCCTGGAGTGAAGTACCACATAGTGCGTGGCAAATTCGACACACAGGGTGTATCGACACAGGGCACGCCATCAGCCAAAGACCCAAGACGCCAAAGTAGAAGTAAGTACGGAACAAAAAGACCAAAAGCAGCAAAAAGTTAGCAGTAACTAGATTATCTTTCATGTCTCAATTTATTTTGAGATTGAACGTTTCCCAAAGAGTAGCCCTGCAAACGGCGAATTATTAATAAAGTTATTTGGGAAACGCAGACTTTCTCGTTTGCAGGTGTAAATTTTTTTATTTCATATGCCAAGACGTTCTTATAAAAGACGCAACCCTGGAGCAGATCCTGTCTACGACAGTATCGAAGTTGCCAAACTCATAAATTACATAATGATAGACGGCAAAAAGACTGTAGCCGAAAAGATAGTCTATGATGTAATGGAAAAACTTAAGGAAGTTGAAAAAGATCCTGTGAAAGCATTGACTCGCGCTGTTGCAAACACATCGCCACAGATGGAGGTCAGACCTCGCAGATTAGGAGGCGCTTCGTATATGGTGCCGACTGAAGTCAGAAGAGAGCGCAAACTTTTCCTCGCCCTAAACTGGATAGTAGAGGGAGCAAGAGTAAGATCGAGTAAGGAATATAAGTCATTTGCTGATAAGCTTTATGTGGAGCTCAAAGACGCTATCCAAGGAGTCGGTGGAGCAGTCAGCAAGAAGTCATCAGTCGAAAAGCAAGCAGAGCAAAACAAAGCATTCGCCCACTTGAAGTGGTAAACCTACGGAAATTTCTAATTACTAATTTCTAATTTCCAAACAAAAACCAAAGAATGCGCTCTAACTTTGCTCAAGATAACTTAAATTTATTTAGTAATTAGAACAATTAGGTCAATTAGAAATTAAATTTCAGCAATTCGTAATTTGTAATTAATTATGGCTACTCAACCAGTCAAAACCTCAAATCGTAATGTCGCGTCAGAAAAGATAAGAAATTTCGGTGTGATCGCCCACATAGACTCTGGCAAAACAACCACTTCAGAGAGAATACTCTTTTACACAGGAAGAACTTACAAAATAGGCGATATTGACGAGGGCAATACACAGCTTGACTGGATGGAACAGGAGAAAGAGCGTGGCATTACCATAGTGTCTGCAGCTACAACTACCTTCTGGAAAGGCTACAGATTCAATCTGATTGACACTCCCGGACACGTTGACTTCACAGCAGAGGTCGAAAGATCACTCCGCGTACTTGACGGTGGCATAGTGGTATTTGATGCAGAAGAGGGAGTGCAGTCACAATCAGAGACTGTATGGCGACAGGCAGATAAATACAAAGTGCCAAGAATTGTATTCATAAACAAAATGGACAAACTTGGTGCTGATTTCGAGGGCACTCTTCAAGAGATATCAGATAGACTCGGATCAAATCCAGTTGCACTTACCTATCCTATAGGTAAGGAGAGTGATTTCAAAGGCTTGATCCATCTAGTTGACATGAAGGCTATTATCTATGACAAGAATGAGGATGGCACAGAATACACAGTGACAGATGAAATCCCACAAGAACTTGTATCAAAAGTGAAAGAATTCAGAGCCAAACTAGTTGAGAAGGTGGCAGAGACTGATGACGCACTTCTTGAGAAGTTCCTAAATGGTCAAGAGGTAGGAAATGACGAGCTCAAAGCTGCACTTCGTAGAGCAACAGTCGCGTACAAGATTGTCCCAACTTTCTGTGGCACATCACTTCGTAACAAAGGTGTCCAGCCAGTGCTTGACGCAGTCATCGACTATCTGCCATCCCCTGCCGACCTTGAGAAAGTCACGGGTCTCAATCCCCACGATCCAGAAAAGTCAGAGGAAAGAAAACTTATAAATGATGAGAAATTCTCTGCTCTGTCTTTCAAAATACAGCTTGATCCACACGTCGGAAAGATCACCTATACAAGAATATACTCAGGTGTACTAGAGTCTGGCAGCTATGTGCACAATGTAAACAGAAACATAAATGAAAGAGTCTCACGCATCATGCTCATGCATGCAAATAGTCGCGAAGAGATTGATACTGCATATGCTGGTGAAATAGTGGCACTCGTTGGACCGAAAGACACAAGAACTGGCGATACTCTTGCTGACGAAAACTATCCACTCCTACTTGAGCAGATCACATTCCCAGAGCCAGTCATCTCACTTGCTATAGAGCCAAAGACAAAAGCCGATCAAGAAAAGCTTGGACTTTGTCTCCAGAGACTAGCTGAAGAGGACCCAACATTCAGAGTCAAGGTCAATCACGAGACTGGACAGACCATCATGTCAGGTATGGGAGAGCTGCATCTTGAAATACTTGTCGACCGCATGAAACGCGAAATGGCAATGGATGCAAATGTTGGGAAGCCACAAGTTGCTTATAAAGAGACTGTCCAAAAACCAGCTAGTGCAGAAGCAAAATACATCAAGCAAACTGGCGGTCGAGGCCAATATGGACACGTCATTGCGTCTATCAAGCCACAGGCACGCGGTGAAGGCTTCAAATTTACAAACGTAGTCAAGGGTGGTCACATACCAAATGAATACATAGGCTCTGTCGAAAAAGGTGTGAAAGAATCACTTGAGAAGGGTGTGCTCCTTGGATTCCCAATGGTTGATCTTGAGTTTATACTCGAGGATGGGTCATATCATGAAGTAGACTCATCTGACATCGCATTCAAGATAGCTGGATCTATGGCTCTAGTTGATGCATGTAAGAATGCAGGCATCTCGCTCCTGGAGCCTATCATGAAGCTCGAGATCAATGTCCCTGACGAATTCATGGGCACAGTCATAGGCGACATCTCGTCCAAGAGAGGTCGTGTCTCAACCACAGAGAAAAAGGGCAAAACAACAATCATAAAGGCACTCGCGCCACTTGCCGAACTCTCGGGATACGTGACGACGCTTCGCTCACTTACTCAAGGACGAGGTACATCGTACATGGAGCCCAGTCACTATGAGGAGGTCCCACAAGCGATAGTTCGCGCCATGCAAGATAAATAATATGAGCCAACAAGAAAAATTCAGATCAAGACGAGAATTTCTTTTTGGTGTAGCAGCTGCCACTACTGATGCAGCGTTTGCGACAGGAAGTGGAGTACTTGGAACAGTGTGTGCTTGTGTTTCAAAAAATGAGGTCGCAAACAATAAGCCAACTATAGCAAGTAGAACAATTGGTGTTCTTAGTCTTGTTGGATCAGGAATGTTATTTACTTCAGCCAGTGTATTAGCTTTAAGAACGAAAAAAAGAGTGGATGACATGAGGAATCGCAGATAATTGTGCATTAAATCCAATATTGACAAACATCTATGTCACTTGTAACAATCTCTGATACTCATCTCACGAATCACTTCGATCAAAGGAAGTATGACAAGCTAAAATCAGTCATAGAGTCTGCAGACAAAGTGGTGCTAAATGGTGACTTCTGGGACGGATATGAGGTAGACTTTGACTCATTCTACAAGTCAAAATGGAGAGACCTCTTTCTTCTTCTCAAATCAAAAAACACTGTCTATCTTTTTGGCAATCACGACAAAAAGGAGTTTTCTGACGACAGAATATTTGAGTTTTGTGATATCGCAGAGCAAAAGCAAATTGTCGAGTACGCAGGAAAAAAATTAATTTTCGAACATGGAGACAAACACGTTATGAAGCTTGACGGAAAACTCGGTATAAATAGGCCAGACCAGTGGCAAAGCAATATCACAGAGTTTCTGCAGGCTACCTTCATAAAAATATTCGGACTTCGGGGCTTCTCGATGTTGTTTGGCAGAATGAATGGAAAGCTGAAAGAGATCGTTATGAGCCAAAATCCAGACGCAAATATGATATTTTTCTTTGGACATGTACATGTGGCAGAGATTGATCTAGAGAGTCATTTTGTAAATAGTGGAATCTTCAATTATGGCTTCGCACAGCACGTCATTGTCACAGACAGCGGGGAAATAATGGCTGTGGATGAAAAATACTAGGTCAATTCTCAATTTGCAATTCTCAATTTTCAAGTAATATAAAAGCCAATTGCCAACTACCAATGACAATTACCAAGTAATTAAAAATTTTAATTATCAACTGTCAATTGTAAATTAGTGAAAAAAAATTCAAACAATAAGATGTGCAAAGATTTGCTTGACAGTAGTCATTATAAATTGAAAGTTAGTTACAATTGACTCTTGAAGATTCCTTAGCAATTGTCATTGAATATTGGTTATTGACTTAGTGCATTTCCACAGCGGGCATTTCGGGCAATTTTTGCAGTTTGCGGGACAATATTCACGACCATATTGTATTAGTCGTAGCGTAAGACCGCTCCAATCTTCTTTTGGAAAAATTTCCATCAAATCCTTCTCTATTTTGACCGGGTCTTTTTCTTTTGTAAGTCCGTATTTTTTAGCTAATCTTTTGACATGAGTATCGACAGCTATCCCTTCGCTTATTCCATACAGTTCTGACAGGACAACATTTGCCGTCTTTCTGCCCACTCCAGGCAGCTCAACAAGCTCTGCAATGTTCTCTGGTATCATACCCCCATATTTGTCTTTTAAGATTGTTGCTGTCGCAATAATATTCTTTGCTTTGGTCTTATAAAGACCTACAGACGATATATCATTGCAACACCTTTCATAATTGGCGCTTGCGAAATCATCAAGCGATTTGTACTTTTGGAACAGAACTTTTGTCACTCTATTTACCTGCTTGTCTGTGGTCTGTGCTGACATAATAACAGCAAACAAGAACTCGTATGGCTTACTGTAGTTTAGCGCCGACTCGATATCTGGATAAATTTCATTTAGTACTCTGGCGATGCAGTTTGCCAGTCTCATAAGAGAAACATGTTTATCTGGTTTCATATTTCTACCAAATACATCCAGCTTTGATGGAGTCTATCCTTATGCTTAGAAGTTGATCGAGTACATTCCCACATTTGTCCTCGATTGTGGCACCAGATGAAGCCTCTTTTGTATTTACAATACTCGCCAAATTACTACTCTTACCATTCAAGCATGCTTTGAGGTTGTCGAGTCTTTCACAGGCTGTAAATCCTCCCACCGTCCCACTAGGAAGTGCTGCGGGATTATCTGGATTGACTGGTGCGAAAGTGACTACTACTTCGTCCTCGATCTGTGACTTCTCTACTCCAGACTTTGCGAAGCCTGTCTGCCGACTCATAACTCTCATCGCAAAAAAATACACAAGAGCCGCACTAAAAATAGCAGCAACAAATATGAGAAGCGTTATGAATATTTTGTGGTGTGATTTCATAAAAATAATTTTTTGCAAAAGCATCGCATCATTGCGATCGGCCATTGGTCGAGTGGTAATCTATAAAGCAATTTTACTTTTCTTTACGGGCGGACACATTGGTCCGCCCCTACATATTTAATAGTTTTGCCTTACGAACATTACAAACCTTATGAACTTTATAAACTAATTACTATTTTGCTCAAATACCTTCATCACATGATCTTGCAAAAAGTCTGCAGACTGCAGCTCCAAAAACTCGCTCTGTGTCACCCATTTGTACTCTGTGTGCTCCGTCCCTGTGCGCACTGCATCATTTGTGGCATGTGCCACATATCCAATATATAGATAGTATATATTGTTAGCTTGATCAAGATTGGTTAGTACATGAACAGGTCTCATATTCTCAACCTCGAGCTCCGACTCCTCGACTATCTCGCGTCGCAATGCGACGTCATGTCTCTCTCCGTATTTTACATTCCCGCCAGGCAAGTCCCAACAGTTTGGCCTGCTTTTGGCATCGGCTGGCCTTTTGAGCGCGAGAAACACATTTTTTTTCTTTGGGTGGAAAACTACTGCTTTCTGGAGGAACTTGACATTTTCGGTGAAGAGGTGTTTCGGGATGGTCTTTCTGACGATATCCATATAAGTAAAATGAAACTCGTAACAGATGCAACTCTCATACATTATATACCTGTCGATAAGCAAAAGCAGCGCCTTAAAATAACCTCATGACACTATGTTTTTACCCTTCCCCACCCAGTGCGAGAGACGATGATATGATCAAGCAGTGTCACCCCAAGTATCTCGCCCGCCTTCTTCATACGCTTTGTGAAGAGTATATCGTCCATTGATGGCTCGAGGTTCCCTGATGGGTGATTGTGGACGAGTATAATCGATGCTACAGGCAGGCTTCTCACATGACTATATATTTCCCTTGGCAAGACACTTACCTTGTTGAGCGCGCCGACAGCCATTATCTCCTTCAAGAGCAACTCTCCCCTTGCATTTAGAAAAAAACAAAGCAGTGACTCTTTATTACTGTTTATTATCTCTTGAGAATTTGCGTAGACAATCTCCGGTGAAGTTAGTGGTACATTATTCTTTTCGAGAAGCCTAGCTCCAAACTCTTGAGCAGCTAACATCTGTGATATCTTATGTGGACCCATACCAGTGACATCAAGGTCATTCTTAGTTATCCTATAACTATCTCCGTCGAAATTTTTGTTCCTTTTTTGTTTTATCACTTTTTCTATTTGTGATGCAAGCTTCATGACAGACTGGGTACGAGTGCCAGTTGTCAAGATGACAGCTATGAGCTCATGTAGCGTGAGTCCTTCTACGCCGGATTTCAGAAGCCTTTCTCTTGGTCGAAGTTCACGAGGAATTGACTTTATTTTCTTCATTTCAGGGATATTATAGAAGAAAATGTTCGATCTACAAACAGCTCCAGATTTTGTTTGACGTTTCTTTTGGTGTTAGCTTTGAGATGTTGAGAACAAGGTCATTTTTCGTGAGTAGCTTCATGTAAGCGGACTCATCTGCTGTAAGCAGTACTATACTCACCTTATCAAACCTCTCTATACGTTTTTGGAGTCGCAAAAATGACTTCACAAGTGCAGGCTCAATATCGTCAGTATGCATCACAAGAAGTGAGAATTTTGTGATAGACTCAACTAGGATGGCATTCTCAACTTTTGAAACAGGGAATATTTCGATATTTTCGGTCATAAGCATATCGTGATATAATTGTCGAAGTCGGAAATCTGGGATAAGTAGAAGTATATTATCCATTTTAAGTATACAAAATTCTATCCTAGATAGAGTATGTTTGTCAACTGTATTTGTTCTTATCTATGGAAAAACTAGGCAGAAAGATAAAAATCGCCCGAAAAACCAAACGCATTACCCAAAATGACCTCGCGCGTGCAATTGGTGTAAGTGATAAGTCAGTGTCAGCTTACGAATCTGGTCGTATCGAGCCACCACTCAAGATGCTACAAAAGATTGCCCAAAGTACAGACCATTCACTCGAGTATTTCGTTGGAGAATCAATGGAGTCACAAATACTCGCCAAACTCACAGAGGTGGAAAGGCTCTTCAACGAAATCAAATCCGCCCTAAATAAGTGATTCTTGTACAATGATCTATATGTACGAAGTCATATCAAGCAAGCTGATTGTTGTTTTGACAATATTTGTCATAAACATAAACTTCATCACATCATCTGCTCATAGACAGCTTGTGGATCTTGGCTATCTCCAAACAAAAAACGTAATAAAAGAAAAAAACGGTTTTGCCAAAACAGCTCCTTCCGTCGACTCTAAGTCTACTAACTCACAAGAAGAGCCCGAAAAAAATAGTGATGTGATACACGAAGATTCATCAAGCTCCGAGTATGAATATGAGCAACCAAAGCCTAGTATCCCATGGGGCCAGACCGAGAAGCTTGCAGAACACACATACCGTATATATGTGGGTGAGGATGAGATCATGAGCAGTGTCGAAGAGCTACACGCTGCACTCAACAAATACAGAGCAAATCACGGAGTACAAGAGCTCGTCGTAAGTGATCAGCTTTGCAAAATAGCAGATTTTCGCATCGCCCAGCTTGATGCTATAGATGGACTCGATGCACACAAAGGTTTCAAAGATTATCTATCAGATGATAAAAATTGGGAAAATATTCCAAGATTCTCATCTGTCGGCGAAAATAGTTCATATGGTTACATACTATCAGGAACACATCTCATAGAGTGGGTATTTGACGCCGACGAAGAGCATAGGAGTAATCAACAAAATCCCAAGTGGAATAGAGTCTGCGTTCGTATCAGTGGCACAATCGTAGAAATGGTTTTTGGGGAGGAAAAGTAACCTTCTCCATTTTAGATGGGCATCTTATTATCATCACTTACGTAATTTGGATGCATCTGAATTAGGCGACAATCCAAGTCTACAGCAATATCTATGCTTCCCACACATAATGGCATATGTATTGGCGTAAGTTTTAGTCGATTATAGACAGTATTTACACCAGAAATCATTGTGACACCGGAACTGGTATATACCCCTCCTTTTATATCTTCCGGTGATATGCCACATTTCCCCATAATATATTGAGCTAGCGAATCATATGATTCTGCTATATTTTTTGTGATATGAAAAAGATAAGGAGATTCTTCTGTCCAGAAGAAGCCCAAAGTGCATCCAGCTGCAAATCTCGATAATACTGGGCCACGATTTGGCCTAGCCACATATCTTCTCCTGCTTGAGATATCACTAGGTATGGGTGATGATATTTTAGATGGATCAGTCAATTTCTCAATTTCAGGGAAATATATCTCATGCCTATAACTATACGTCCTACCGCACTCCCTTATATCCTTTATCCTATTTCCCCATACTACTCGGTCATTTATCAATCTAAGATCACAGCCATATATATGGTCACACACCTCGCCCGCTGGAGTAAATAATCTATCTTTGTATACCTCTGCCATAGGTATATTGTACAGAAGAATGAGATATTTATATATGCAAGATCATAGACTGCACATTCTATTATCTAAACAATCGTGCATTTCGATTTTGCAAACATACATTATCACATCTAGATAATTGTCTATTTGAGAATACAAAATAAATTTATCTGAAAAGCGAGAATTTTTTAGTAAATTCTTTTAGGATTGCAGTGTCACCGAATAAACAAATTCCATAGTAATCAAGCTCATTTTCTGTTGATTCTTTCGTCCTTTGTACTTGCTCAGCAGACGTACCCACAGTCATGGTACTTGTGAAATCAGAAAAAATAATACCACGTTTTATCGCTTCATTTCGGACAGTTCGTATCTGATTTGAATTGTCAGCCTGAAGCACGATGAAGCCGAAGTGAGAAATATTGGGATGCACTCCCCCATCTTTATCTTGGTATCTCAAGAAACGCATATCAGTATCTCCTTTTCCTCCCACAAGCCCAGCTGTCATGTGCCCAAGTGCATTCATGAGCTTTGGCACCTCTATCTTTTTATTTAGGATTGCAATAAATCTTTTTGAGTATTCATCAGGTAAATTTTGCATATTGGAAATAAAAATTATTTGATTATCCTTTCATATGCACTTCCATAATTCTTGAATCCACTTTTTTCATAAAATTTATGTGCGCGCTCGAGCACACTACTTGACTCAAGTCGGACTACTTTTAGCCCCTCATCCTTTGCCCAACCTAATACCGCTTCCACAAGCAAACTCGCAGCGCCCTTTCCTTGATATGCTGGACCTACATACATCTCCTCTATCTCACCCACATACATACCTTTTCTGATTTGGGGAATTTTGTATATTGTCACAATCCCTACGAACTTATCATTATTCTTAGCAAGAAAAATAGCTCCAGTCTTCGATAAAACCACATCATAAAAAAGATCACTGCCATGCTGTCTGGCGGTTTGTGAGACTGTCTTTGATAGTGGATCGACTATCTTTGTGACTTCAGTCCTAAATTCATCCATTAGTTCCAGAACTATATCTTTGTGGGATTTGTCAGCTCGAATTATTTCAATCATAATATATAAACAACTGTGATTATACTAAGTTTGAACCTGAAGTAACTACGATGTACAATGGAATTCTATGAATATATTGAATCATAACGATCTTCTAAACCTGTCTGGAAAAGTAGCGATTGTGACTGGCGGATCTCTTGGCATTGGCTTTGGTATAAGTTATAGACTGGCAGAGGCAGGTGCCACAGTAGTTATAGCCGCCAGGCGCCTTGATGAAACCGAAAAGACGGTATCAGAACTCGTTGCAAAAGGATGGAAAGCCATGGCAGTTGCTACAGATGTAGCAAAAGAAGATGACGTGAAAGCACTCATTGAGAAAACGGTCTCAACATATGGCAAAGTAGATATTCTCGTAAATAATGCTGGTATATTCCCATTTGCTACTCTAGATCAGCTGACATCTGAACTTTTTGATAAAGTAATCGCCACAAATCTACGCGGTGTTTTCCTCACGACAAAGTATGTGTCTGAACAAATGAAAAAGCAAGGCACAGGTGGTAAGATCACAAATATTACGTCCATTG
Source organism: uncultured Gammaproteobacteria bacterium (assembly GCA_964488055.1). Lineage (GTDB taxonomy): Bacteria > Patescibacteriota > Microgenomatia > UBA1406 > GWC2-37-13 > JAGOLU01. The sequence goes on from CAZATL010000003.1 coordinate 62,170, forward strand.
ACGCAATTCACCCGTCTCTTGCCGGTCTGCCCCACTACGACGCTTCAAAGCACGGCGTCTGGGGATTCACAAAAAACGTTGCGCTTGAGCTTGCGAAATACAATATCCAAGTAAATGCAGTCGCGCCAGGTGGCATCTACACGCCAGGCGTTGTATCAATGCAGACACAGGGCAAACAAAACTCTACAGAAAGATTCCCAGACGCTCCCAAGATGGAAGTGCCAATGGGTAGACAAGGAGTACCAGATGATATTGGTAAGGTGGTGCTATTTATGGTGTCTGACATGGCCGGATACATGACCGGCACACAGGTAGTCGTGGATGGAGGATATTTGCTGAAGTAAACATCTGCTTACTTGTCCATTAGTACACGTGGGTGAACATGGTTGTTTGGGGTATAATCCCAGAACTATGAGTGAAAAAACTAAGATCAAAGCCGTTGTCTTGGATCTTGACCAAACACTAACATCTGACACAGGATCTTGGATAGAGCTAACGTCGCTACTTGGCGTAGATCCAAATCTGCATAAGAAAATCTACAATGATTTTAAGATTGGGAGTCTCAACTACGAGGATGCTAAACGTAAACTTATAGATCTTTGGAAGACTTCTGGGAAGACTAAAAAGAATGATCTTCTGGCAATCTTTGACAAGATCGAACTTCGGGAAGGTGCATTTGAAGCCATAGAGTATCTGAAGAGTAAATACCAGCTTTGTATTATTTCAGGCGCGATAGACATTTTCGTCGAAACAATCGCTAAAAAACTTGGGATTGAATCATTGTATGCGTCTACTAAATTTATATTTGATTATAAAGGAGAACTTGTAGATTTCGACTATCTGCTAGACAGAGGGCGTGAGAAGCTTACTTTTTTTAATGATTACTGTAATAAGCACAATATTAAGCCTGAAGAATGCGCGGCGATAGGTGATGGTGAGTCTGATATGCCGATATTTGAGCGTGTTGGTCTACCAATATTATTCCTCGCAGCAGAAACCACAGATGAACAAAAAGCTAAAATCAAAACACAAATAAGCCAATGGAAAAAAATCAAGAATTTACTTTGAACAATAAACTTAAAGCATGGTAAGCAAAATGCGTCATCTCGACTCCATGAATCAGCCATAGGCTGATGATTGGGTGGAGAGATCTGTTTTGAGTTTTTTTATGTAATAAATATCATCACAAGAGATCTCTCCACCCTTGCGCCTTCGTCGAGTCAAACTCGACTCTAGGCTTAAGGAGTCGAGATGACGCGAGTATTTTGATCTCTAAGGGAAAAAAGACTTAGTTTTTTATGCTTATGTAATTAATACTTTTTAGAAGTAGTTACATCTCATTTCCTCATCGTAGCATTGAAGGCATCTACATCAATAAGCAGGTCAAGTGCATCGTTTATGGATGGTACGATCATGTCTACATGACCCAAAATACCCGCGTGTATACCTTCTTTCTGAAGAGTCGCAATTCGCACTTTTGCATTCTCAAAAGTTCCTATATCTATCCTAGCATTACCAATAGCTACCGTAGTACTAGGATTGTATTTTTTTGCTGCATTTGATTTCTCGATGGTGTCTTTTGTTATAACAACGTCTATATCCATGTCCCTTGCTTGCTCTGGAGCTGTGCCTCTCTGATCACCTGTGAAAAGCATTATCTTGTATCCGTACTCCTGAAGTTTTTTGATTCTTGGGATTACTCCATCGACTATTTTTCCCCCCACCGCAAGAGTGCCATTTAGATCAAGAATGATAGTATCTAGATTGATTTCTCCCACACCTACTGGATTGTATTTCATTATTTGGAATTCTTAAATTTTCTAACTGCCCCACTTTCATTCTTTCTAGAACTTTGTGTAATCATAATATTCACAGGTATCGTTTAGAAATAAGGCTATCTCACTCTATTGCACGAGTGAACTATGCCTCTACATGTTTTATAAAATTCATTTTTTATTCCCAAACACTCGCATGCTTCACCCGAATAAAGTGATCCACTGGGGTATGTGATCAGCTCGACTGTGTCGTATTTTTTAGGGTTAAAGATAAAAAAGAGTAATACAATAATCAAGATAATTAGTGTCGCTGGTAATAAATATATTTTCAT
>CAZATL010000004.1:0-9313 GCA_964488055.1 uncultured Gammaproteobacteria bacterium
GTCTGACATTTACTAATAGCTCGCGGGTTATACCGCCGATATGGAATTCCAGACATAAACAAGAATTGTATTATTACCCTTCGAGTGATCCCGATCCATCGGGAGAATCGAGAAGTCAAATATTTGATAGTTCTCGACTGCGCTCGAACGATAACGTTACAATGTTTTCTTGTTATAAAGGTATTTTATAAAGTGTCTGGTCACCGTTCCCTGAAAAAGTTAATTGCAGTGTAGTGGCCCCCCTCATTTATGTCAATGAGGATGTGTGTCACAACGTTTTTCTAGAAGTAGAGGTGAAGTTTCCTCACCTGAATAACAACCTTCATCGTAGGTGCGCTTATCATAATGGCCCCAGCTTGGTAAATCCCACTATACATTGCTATTTCCTAAAGTAAAGTGACAGTTCTGTTTCGCAGGGTCTTCTGGAAGTCCACCAGGTAATGTGTACCCCATTTCCCACAATTTTTCCATGACCTCATCTGCACTTGAACCAAATTTAGGTAAAAAAGTAGGATGTATTTCCAGGAATATATCTCTTGGTAATGTGGGTAAACTAGCCAGTCCATTTAGCACCATCATTTCTGCACCTTCTACATCTATTTTCATCACGTCTGGCGGTCTAAGTCCTTGCTTGACAAGCGAGTCAGCAGATCGTTGCCCGACAATTATTTTATTCCTCTGACCATCTGATGTATGTCGTCCACTAGGAGCACAAGAACCTCTCGGATCTACATTTAGCTCCATCCACCCGTCGGATCCTCCAAGAGCTAAGTTCATCATTTGGATATTCTGCTCAACACCTCTATTTAGTCCTACGTTATGAGCAATTGATCTCATACTTAGCGGATCAGGATCAAAAGACACTACTTGAGCACCTTTTTTTGCAGCAAATATCGAATATAGACCTTGTGCACAGCCCACATCCCAAAATGTATCATCAGGTTTAATGCTCACTAAGACGTCTTGTAAAAACCCATTCTCAAAATCCTCTCTCACTATTCTGTTGTAATCTACCAGATTATTTATTCCAAATGATGCGGTCAAGCAATCTACAGTCTTCAGATATGGTATTTTCATTGGATACTTTTCGTGTAGCACTCTTTTCCTAATGGGCTCTCTTATAGCAGAGGGCATCGCTTGATATACTGGTTTTAGAAGTTTGCGCTGTTGCCAAAGAATCGATTCTAATCTATGCATAAGCAATCACAACTTAACAATTTAAATACATTTTTTGTTATATTAACACCTACATATGAGGTATGTTATTATATCATATAGACTGATACAAGGCCATGATCTGCAAAGGCGTTGCTACCATCACGTCAACTCTAAGTAACGTCCGGCGATGGTAGGACAAATAGCATTTCGTTCTAATAAACTGCTAAATGTCTAATTTTTGACTATTACACATTTATACTGTTCGAGGGCGCCGCGTCTGACGCAACGACCCAAGAATCGCACGCAGTGACATTCCTTGAATATCCTATAATACTATTGATATTAGGATATATTCCGCTACAATAGGCTAAGTTACTTTTACAAATCGTGCTTTTTCGTAGAAAGTAATCGTCTCATAATATCTTTTGTCGAGATTTACTTCAGTAAGACATTTGCTTGTTTTACATGAAGCAACCTTACGGCATGGTATTGTGAACGAAGCCTCTCTACGAAACTTTTTTTGCACTGTCATGGTAAATCCTGTTGATTTGCTTTTCTTTGCCCCTTTCTCAAAAGGTCGAAGGTGATTGATGCGTATGAGTCCAGACAAGGAAAACTGGATTGATACGCTATCAATCACCCACACCCAGAGAAGGTGGGTGAGGATGGCGAACAACGACGCAAACTCGTCAGGTGGTAGGTGGGCCTACCTACCACTTGACACTAGGCAACAAGGTGGCGGGCAACGTGCCCGCCAAGGAGTCTGTCCATGGCAGCAGAATCGAGGGGCCCCGCGCGCGGGGCCCAAAAAGTTTCAAAATCCCGCCGGCGCCGGCGCCGGGGGATCGGGGTATACCGCCCTTCCATCGCCCCTAGGCGGGAGAAGAGGCGGCAGGCTCGCATTGCCAAGTTAGCCCGCAAACGGGCAAAACTTGAGGCGATGAGGGCCTAACGACTCGGAGAGAGTGACTATCGAAAGTCTGTAGATATCTCTGGGATATCGAAAGCTTATCGAGACCTCACTCTCTCCGGGTTTCCATTCTTTTCAGAAAAATTACTCCTATAATTGGGTATATGTTAGGAATAGAAGGTCGTAGGTTTATACCACCAGATAATTGCTTTGGTGTTATCGTCGTAGACGATGGTCGCGGAGAGTGGCACAAAGTCTCTCCAAGGATACCCTACTGCCTAGCAAGGCATACTACATGCGAACATTTCAGCACGACCTGCGGCAACTGTCCGCTCATAGAGGGTCAAGCCGCAAGACTTAGCTACCGACCGCTCGGGCCCTTGCAAATGAATGACATGTATGGATATAACTTAGAAGGTGAGGGAATAGAAGTAGTGCGCAAATGACACTACACCACAACTCATATTACTTCTATTATCTGACTAAATTCTAAGATATGTGAGCGGTACCGTTCGAACTCCAGCCACGTTTGACGTGGCGACTAGTGAGAACTTTCCAGTTATACCCAAACGACTTTTCACTCATCGTATCGAAGCATATTCACGCATTTGTCATTTTACTTTTAAGATAATTGTGCGAGCATATAGATCACAGTTTTTTACAAATGTGTTGAAATTGTAGATTTTCGGAGTATATTTCGTCCAGTTATCCATTTGTACCACTTTACTTATGGCAGTAATTAATCCTGAAACTGGTTTTTGTGAGTACTACAAAAGAGGCAAGGGTGGATGGGCTTGTGAATTAATGCCTGAAGGAGCACCATCGCCTTGTATTGGAACCCCTACCGAACCAGATAATTGTATTGCAGCACAGTACGAACCTCAACCAGTAAGATCATTTTTACTACCTGCTGTTGTAACTGGTACAGTCACAGATTTTTTAGGTCAATAGTATCGTCTTGTATCATAACATTCATGTTCCAATGCATATAAAGGTAAGAGTGGCGACGCAGTCGAAAAAAAATGTGGTAACCAGACTAAATGAGAACTCATTCTCTGTGTACACGAAAGCCAAGCCCGAAAGGGGAGAGGCAAATCTGGCTGTGCACAAACTTCTCTGTGAGTTTCTCAGCATAGCTCCACAGAAACTCCGCCTCATAAAGGGCCCTAGAAGCCCAAGTAAGATATTTGAAATGAAGTAGACCTTCATTGCCATCCCGGAGGGGTCCGCCTGGAAGGCGGATGAATAATAGTATCTTTAACAAGAGATCTCTCCGCCCACGACAAGTCGAGGAGTCCCCGATTGCTATCGGGACTGACGCGAGATGACACAAGATACTGGGTGTTTAGGCACCGTCAGTTGGCAGATCGCATCAGTATGACGCAGTAGCAAGACATTATCTGATACTGTTATTACATATGTATATGTACTAGTAGCTTGGAATGTGGAATTTGGAACTTCTCCCAACCCCTCAGCATTTAGCATTCCGCACTGTTGTTCCCCAGCTCACTGTGCAAAGTTCACAGTTCACTTTTTTGCCTCTTTAACTCAGAATTCGGAATGTGGAACTTGGAACTCTCTCTCCCAACACCCTACACCCTATTTCTCTGCTACAATTGAGGCTGTATGAGCAAGAAAAATACTTCCTTCAACCCTGGTCTGTGGCAAAAAAATATTGACGTAAGAAGTTTCGTCTACGAGAATATCACCCCATATGACGGAGACGAGTCTTTCCTGGTCGGACCATCTGACAAGACAAAGAAAATCTGGGAAATCTGCAAAGACCTAAAGAAAAAAGAAATGGCAAATGGTGGTGTGCTAGACATCGACACAGAAACAATCTCCACTATCACAAGTCACAAAGCAGGCTACATAGATCGCGAGAACGAGAGTATAGTGGGTCTTCAGACTGATGCTCCCTTGAAGCGTGCCGTGAAGCCATTTGGTGGATATCGAATTGTTGCGAAAGCCTGCGAAGAGCATGGTAAAAAACTAAATCCACAGATAGTCGAGATGTGTGCTAAGTACAGGAAGACTCACAACGACGGAGTATTTGACGCCTATACAGAGGAGATGAGACGTCTTCGTTCGCTCGGCATTCTGACAGGACTTCCAGATAACTATGCAAGAGGCAGAATAATTGGAGACTACAGACGTATAGCACTATACGGCATCGATAGACTTATCGCGTCAAAAGAAGAGGACAAGAAAAACCTAGGCGGCGATATGACAGATGAGCTTATGAGACTCCGCGAGGAAGTGAGCGAGCAAATAAAAGCACTCAAGATGATGAAAGAAATGGCAAAAGAGTATGGCTTCGATATAAGTCGCCCTGCAGAAAACGCGAAAGAGGCGATCCAATGGACATACTTCGCATACCTTTCGGCTGTGAAGGAGCATGATGGAGCGGCAATGAGCTTGGGTAACGTGAGTAGTTTCTTCGATGTATACATCGAAAAAGATATGAAAGACGGAACGCTCACAGAGGAAGAAGCACAGGAGCTCGTCGACCAATTCGTGATAAAGCTACGACTGGTCAGACATCTTCGAATGAATGAATATGACAATATTTTCGCAGGTGATCCGACGTGGGTAACAGAGGCGATAGGTGGGGCATGGCAAGACGGACGACACAAAGTCACAAAAACTTCATATAGATTCCTTCAGACACTGTACAACTTGGGTCCTTCGCCAGAACCAAATCTCACTGTACTCTGGGCGAAATCATTGCCTGATAATTTCAAAAAATTCTGCGCAAAAGTCTCAATAGACACATCGTCCATACAATACGAAAACGATGACGTGATGCGAAATGCTTGCGGGTATGATGACTACGGCATAAGCTGCTGCGTGTCACTTCTCAAGACAGGCAAACACATGCAGTTTTTTGGAGCTCGTTGCAACGCTGTGAAAGCTCTACTTATGGTATTGAACGAAGGAAAGGACGAAGTAGAGGGTGTCCAAATACTTTCTGATGTGCCGAAACTAGAAGGTGAATACCTCGACTACGACGTGGTTTATCCACTATACCAAAAAGCGCTATCGTATCTCGCGAAGTCTTATGTGAACACGATGAACGTGATCCACTACATGCATGACAAGTACTATTACGAAAGAGCACAGATGGCCCTTCTTGACACAGATGTGGAGCGTGTGATGGCGTTTGGTATTGCGGGGCTTTCGATCATCGCAGATTCGCTATCTGCCATAAAATATGCGAAGGTTAGACCCATTCGTAACGAAAAAGGAATCACAGTCGATTTCGAAGTGACAGGAGATTTCCCGAAATACGGCAATGACGATGACCGCGTCGACATGATAGCCAAAGAAGTAGTGGCGTATTTCAGCGGGGAACTTGCCAAAAACAAAATATATAGAGATGCCAAAGCCACACTTTCCGTGCTGACTATTACATCAAACATGATGTATGGCAAGCACACAGGTGCCACACCAGACGGCCGAAAAGCCTGGACACCATTTGCACCTGGTGCCAACCCCATGCACGGACGTGACTCGTCAGGCGCAGTCGCATCGCTAAACTCTGTCGCCAAAATATCATATGACGATGCAAGGGATGGAATATCAAATACATTCTCTATAGTGCCACGCACTCTTGGCGCAGATAGAGTGGAGCAGACAGAAAATTTAGTATCTTTGCTTGGTGGTTACTTTGGCAAAAAAGCCCATCATCTGAACGTAAATGTCTTCAATAAAGAGCTACTTCAGAAGGCTATGGAGCACCCGGAGGAGTACCCATCGCTCACCATCCGCGTCTCAGGATATGCCGTGCATTTCACGCGTCTATCTAGGGAGCAGCAGCAGGAGGTCCTGAATAGGACATTCTTCGAGAATATGTAATGGGGTGTAGCGCGTAGGGGGGTAGGGTGTAGGGAAATATATTATTTATATGAGTTCAAAAATTAGTTCATATCAAGAATTGATTGTCTGGCAAAAAGGTAGAGTTCTTGTAAAAGAGATATATAGTAAAACAGAATCCTTTCCTGATAAAGAAAAATTTGGGCTCACGAACCAACTAAGACGAGCTGCGATATCTATACCCTCAAATATTGCAGAAGGGTACAGGAGATCGACAAAGCCCGATTATAGACATTTTTTGATTACGGCATATGGATCAACAGCAGAAATCGAAACTCAACTCATTCTTTCTAACGATTTGCATTTCATAAATAAAAATGAGTTTGATTCTTTGATGAGCCTCACGATTGAGATATCTAAAATGTTACAAAGCATTATTAAAAAATTATCATAGTACTACACCCTATACGCTACCCCCTACACCCATATGTTAAAAGTACATAGTATAGAAACCTTCGGCACACATGAGGGGCCTGGCGTAAGGTTCGTGCTTTTTCTCCAGGGATGTCACCTGCGATGCCTGTACTGCCATAATCCAGACACACAGGCACTTGATGGTGGAAAACTCATGGAAATTGACGAGATAATAGAGTTGGTGGAGAAGGAGCGTGGATACTTCGGAGAGAAGGGTGGGGTGACGGCAAGCGGGGGAGAACCTACCATCCAGGCTACGGAGCTTGGCAAGCTGTTTGCCAAACTACAAGAGAGAGGTATCCATACAGCACTTGATACAAATGGAGCTCTTGCCATAGATGAACCACTCAAATATTTGCTAGATCATACCAATCTTGTGCTACTTGACGTGAAGCATATAGATCCAACCAAACACAAAATACTGACAGGGAGAACGAACGAAAATATCTTGGAAACTGCGAAGTATTGTGAAGAAAATAACATCAAGATGTGGCTTCGATATGTACTAGTGCCTGGCTACAGCGATGACGTGCAAGATCTTGGAAACTGGGCAAAACATTTTGCAAGTTATAGGAATGTCGAGCGGGCAGAGATCCTGCCATATCACACGCTCGGAGTTTACAAATATAAGAAAATGGGTGTACAATATGCTCTAGAAGGCGTCAAACCGCCAACAAAAGCCGAAGTCGATCATGCCAAAGAGATATTCGAAAAGCACTTCAAGCTTGTGTTCGTACGGTAATTAAATTTAATTTTATGCGTTCGATCGAGGATGTTCTGAGAGCAATCAAAATGGAAGCAGGCGACCATACACCGGCTTGCCCATTTCCGCAGTGTCGTATCAGTTTCTGCCACCATCCTAAAAGTTGTGAAAGCCCAAGTGCTATATATACACCGCCACAAGTCTCTGATACTGTTTATCGATCGTCTAGACTCTCCCCTCCCATACAAACACAGAAAACGAAATAGCGCCTAGCCTTGTGTACTTACCACCTCTCCTTTTAGTAGCCGCTCTATCCCATCACCTCTATCTGGCACCCAGATAAATTTGCTTTTTATTCTACCTTTATCATCGTATTCCACATAACCGTCTTCCTTCACATATTCTTCGGGCATTTCTATGCTCATCAAATCAGTCACATATCTACTGGTGATCCCGAAAAATCTTTGTGATGGAGATTCTGATGCAATATCTTGGCAAGTGTCTACAGCAGATATCAACTGACTTAGTCGCATATACTCACCACTTCCCGGAGTGACATCTATCCCAAGTTCCTTAGTCAGCACTCTCATGCAGGCCTCTGTGGATGTGCCTCCTACTAATGCTCTTTTTGCTGGCACTCCCAAGTGATGATCTATCTTACGCGCACGTCCTGCATCATCATACTCATACCTTATCTCTCGAAGCTCTTGTGCTGCGCCGTCTGCCTCTCTACGGCGCAATATTCTCAAAAATGCTGCTCTGCTTTCTTTTATAAGCTCATTACTTGTGCGCGCTCCACCAGGCATATCAGTGCTTGAGCGAAGTTTCAAAACCGTTCTACTATCTACATCACGTGATCCTGTAATATTCTCAAACAATTGGTTTGTTTGCTCAAGCCATGCATGTCTACTTCCACCAGATGGGCCATAGCCTCTAGCAAAAAGGACTTGCCTAAGCTCTTCTACAGAAGTGGGCAAGACGGCGATTTCTTTTTTGGTTATTGCATTTTTGCTGCCTTCCAAAGCGGCACGCATATCCATATCTAGCTCATCCTTATACTTCGCACTCTTGAAAAGAGTACCGTGAATAAGACGTCTTATTTGATCTACACTCTCCTGCTTCATACCAACGCCTGTAAACCACATTCCTACATCTCTGCCAGTTATTCTTTCAAGTCTTGCATGAAGTCTGTGCCTTGCTTGCACGTCCACATCTACTCCACTTATCTCTCGCTTTATCTCATCGTCACCACTTTCTTCACCAAATCCATATGCTAGGAAGATCTGACCTCCGAACTGCTTGTTCTCTCGCAGTCTTTTCAGTTTCCTTGCGCCGTTTTTTACCCATCCGTGGAGATCTGCACCAAGCTCTGCCGCTGCCTCACCCAAGTCGCCACATGCAAATACTATGTCAACGTCTGGTATTTTGGCAAGGTCTTCTAGTGCCTTTAGCCCTGCAACAGTCTCTACTTTGAGTGCTACTCTGGCCTTATCGTAACCCTTACTACGTATTGTCTCAATTGCTGCTTTTATTTTTTCTGGATCTGATGCGAATGAAATCGCGACATTTGTGAGCCTTTGTCTTTTATCTTCTGGAATAGCATTGAGATACTCTAGATCTATTTCGGATAGCTGTGGTTCATCTGCTGCCCTCACGTTTAGCGCATTTGGTCTTGTGAAACCATCATTTTCGTATATTTTCCTCCTATCTTCATGACAGGAAATGACGTGACCTCTAACCGCATATGGGGTGATTTCATCTACTTGCATAATCGCTCTCGCACCTATGCCCATGGTACCACCTACATAAAGTGCGTCGAGATTTAGTGGAGAGTTTGGTCTTAGAACATGGTCGAAAGTATCTTTTGGAACATCGCTTTCACCTATTGCAACATAGACAGTATTGCCAATTCCGACAATCTGCGACTCTCCGTGATCTATGAGCCATGGCTTATCATAATTATGTCTCTTTTTAGTTTCTGCTTTGGATTTTTGTCCATCTAAGTGGAATCTTCTTTTTTGGGAGAGGTCAATGGAAAGATCAATTCCTCCAGGAATTTGCTCTATTGCTCTTACAAAACCATCTTTTGGTACCTTGCCAGTATGGATTTGGAACACGGTTCTTCGTGGAAGTCCTGCGAGCGGATCAATACGAAGAGGCATCTCCTCTGTCATTCGCCCGTCACGTTGTGGCTCCATAGGTAGTAGTGGAGCACTGAAAACATCTTTGTATGGGTCAAAGCGGACGAGATA
>CAZATL010000004.1:9413-15785 GCA_964488055.1 uncultured Gammaproteobacteria bacterium
TTGCGGCGTGAGAGGTCTTATGGCATAAAACCCATTAAAAAATAAGAAAATCAAGACCCCCGCCGCAAAGGCGAGGGTCTTTTTTTATACACAAAAATGCTTAATAAAAACTGTTCCAGATTTGTATTCTTTTTCTTTTTCGCTTTAGATAGCGGAGGGGGATAAGTCCAAAAAAATACAAAATCCAACCCTCCGCAAAAAAAGCGGAGGGTTTTTTTATAAATTTGATTACAAAATTATGACAATACACGTAGAGAGCAGGGAATACAAAGGCGGAGTTATACAGGTGGGAGTACCGACAGCTCCAGTTGTTGCACTTGCAAAAATGGATGTAATGGGCCCAAATACTTGCAGATACGAGGGAAGGATTGGTGTAAATAGAGGTGGGGTGAATTTGGTAAGTAGATTGTTGCCTGTCGAGCGAGCTGTTTATAGCGTCTTGAGACCTTGGGAAACTATGGTTGAGCTTGGAGAATATGACGATGGCGACTACGACATAACGCGTAGACTAGCCAATCCAAAACCACCCGTACACATAAACGGTAAGCCAACAGATTGCGGTGATTCGAAAGGGGCCACTTCGGTGATTAGTCGGTTGCTAAAGCACAAAGGCGTGTCTAGGATGGTGACACATGAGATCGAGCCGCTGCTACCCCAAGTAGCAAGTGATCTAGGTGTATCGCTGCATGAGAGAGCAGATCTTTACCAAACTTTATCATCAAAAACAGGACTTAACAAAGCAATAGCGACATACAATGAGACACATCTCGCGTCTACGCTTAGACCTCTTGGCATAGTCTGCGATGGTGTCGACATGGTAATCGAGGAGGTGGCTAGATTGAGAAACCTAGGTTGTGGTGCATATCTGAAACTTGACAATGTGAGAGGAATTGTCGCCGCTGGTGGTCTTGGACATCTGGCTATCCCTACAGAAATGAGCATTGATGATGTTCGATGCAAAATTTTGTCTATGACAAATGGTGTCACCCAATTTGACTGCGTGACACAAATGCTTCTCAAAGATTATCGCGTTCTGTCTTTGTCAAGTGGGCAAGGCGTTGATGGATCATACAAGGTATATGAAGCTCACGAGCAAACTGTTGATGGATCTTCGGCAGATGGCGCAAGACCAATATGTGATCCCAAACTAGATGAGTTACTAATGAGACTTTGGGACGATACACATGATTTCTACAAACAGTTTGGAATTGTGGGAGATCAAAATCTGAATGCTATGGTTCTGTCCGATCTTGATTATCAGAGAGCGTGTGAGGTGTATGGACCTGAGAAAGCGTCAAATATTTATCTAACAGATCTGAACTATAGAGCCATAACTGGTACAAGAAATGCCATGACAAGGTACCAAGGGGATACAGGACGGCTTCTTGATCCATACAAAGATTACCGTAGTAGGGGAATATCAGTCGCACCCATATATGCAGCCAATCCACATGTAATGGTGGCAGTCGGAAAAAAATGTGGCCTAGTGATGGGAAATGGTGGTAACTCTACTATCGTAAATATGGGGACATTCACGCCAGATGCCATAGTCAAGTGTCGCGACACAGGTGGACGACTGAAGACCCAGGTTATCGTGCAGAGACCTGGGGCCTCTAGTGCCATTGATAGATATGAGGCACTGCTAAATGATGAAATCCTAGCAGGCAAAACAGCGCGAGGACTTGGACTACCTTATTTTGACAAACTAGAGCCAGCAGATCTTATGTCTGCCACTTACCAAAGAGAGATAGCAAGAGGCATGAAAGAGGCAATGGGTCATGATACTAAAAATAAATTAGGTGAAGCCTGTGTTATACAAGGCAATATATGGGAACAATACTAAGCTGTTCATGCTGATACTGACAGTCACCTGGGTAGTGATATTTTTTGACATTGTAGTGCCTTCCTGGGATACTAGCAGCTATGTCAGACAAAATGAGGGGATTTATACTAATACTTCTAGCTGCTGCTATGGGAGCCTGCATAGTGCCCTTTGCAAAGATTGCATCGAGCGTTGTGCCACCTCTCTCTATAGTATTTTGGAGAGTTTTTATCGCATCGCTCATATTCGCACCCATTGCCTACAAGACAAAAAATGGAATAAGTTTGGGGCAGTTAAGAAAGCTTGCTCCACTTTCGGCAATCTTGTCTTTGAATATTACTGTAGCCATTGTTTCAGTCAAATTCATACCAACTAGTCTTACTCCAATAGTGTATGCCACCACGCCTCTTATTACTTATTTGATAGAGCGGCTGAGAAAGAAGAAAATAGAATTGAGTAAGAAATATTTTTTAGGAATGACTGTAGGATTCTCTGGGCTCCTAATAGCCACATTTCAAAACATAAAACCGGGTGACGACCTTGCAAAGACTTTTATAGGCGTCGGGCTCGTACTACTTGGGGCAATCTGTTTTTCTTTTTACGGCATATCTAGCAAAGAGTACCAAAAGGTAATGTCACCTATACAAATATCTTGGATAAACGTAATAGTGGCTTCAATCATTCTTTTTCCATTTGCTGTGTGGGATGGAATGAGTAGCAGCTATCTTATGCAGCTTGAGATGTCTCATGTGCTCGCACTCTTGGGGATAGCGCTCTTTGGGTCAGTGCTCGCATACCTGCTATATCAAAATGCGATAAAGTACACTTCTGCGTCTGTCGCATCTCTTATGACATATATCCAGCCAGTATTTGGTGTCATTCTTTCTATTTTATTAATAGGCGAAAGTATCACGCCCACCTTCCTACTAGGTGGTACAATGGCTCTCCTAGGCGCATATATTGCAAGCAAATAATATTCTTCATATTTTCTAATGTCAGTACTAATACAAGAAAGACCAGGAAAAGGGGGGGATCACATCACTGCCATAGTAAGGGGGAGCGAACCTTGGGCTGATATCGGCCGGATTGAAACGACCTGTGTAGGCTGTCCACTCATATGTGGAAGCGTCATGTATTGCACTGGTCTAAGACAGACAGACGAAACCGGAGTTTTTCAGGCAGTAAGAAAGGATTATGATGATTTACCAGGTATTATAGATCCAGATCACCTTAATTGTAGAAAATTAATGAAGCAAACTTTCTAAAACGTATTTCCCGTCAAGGCGAGTATAGTTATAATCATAAAATGTTAGTTACAGCACTTCGCACACCAATAGTCAAGCCAGGAGATGATCTCAAAAAGATTATCACGTCTTGTATCAACAAACTCCCAGAGCGGGGTGTACTTGTGATATCGTCGAAGATCTTCAGCACTTGCGAGAATAGATTCGTAAGTAAAAAGACCACAAAAAAAAGTGAAAAGCATGATCTTGTAAGAAAAGAAGCCGACTTCTATACAGATCCGCACTCGTCCAGATTCACTATCATGCTGACCATTAAGAGAAACCTGATATTTGCAAATGCTGGTATAGACGAATCGAATGCCGATGGGTCATATCTCCTCTGGCCTGAGGACCCCCAAAGATCTGTTAATGAGATATGGAATTTTTTACGTAGTTATTACGGCGTGAAAGAAGTGGGCGTCGCAATGTCCGATAGCAGTAGCTACATGCTAAACTGGGGAGTAGTCGGGCGTGCCATCGCACACTGCGGATTTAGCCCACTTCGTAGCTACATAGGCAAGAAGGATCTCTTCGGCTACACCATGCGTATGGAGCAGACAAATGTCCTGCAGTCACTCACCGATGCAGCAGTACTTGAGATGGGGGAGTGCGCAGAGCAGACTCCTATGGCACTAGTGACAGATACGAAAATACCTATCGAATTCGTCGATCACGTACCCACGGAGCAGGAACTTGAGAACCTAAAAATCTCCATCGAGGATGACATCTTCGCCCCCATCCTGACCAAAGCAGATTGGAAGAAAGGAAAGTCAGGCAAGAATAAATGACACCCCTCGTAAATATAGATAGTTGAGGAAAATAATTACCTCTTCTCAAAATACAGTGTCACGGTGGAGGAGACTGTTTGGCTGCCGGGCTGAAGGTCTGCCACCCCACCCCCGCCACCCATGGCTCCAGGCGCATAAGCCATTTTGTCAGCGTATATAGGACTAGCCCCGCCACTTGTTGACTCGACGATATTTGACACTTTGCCAAGCTTGATCCCTAGCTCCTTGGCGATCTTTTCTGCTTGATCTTTGGCATTTGCAATTGCCTTGGTCCTGGCCTGCTCTCTGTACTTTTCTGGGGATTCTACACTGAATCTTGTATTGTAGATATCTGTCGCACCTGCTGTCGTGGCAGCATCTATGATGCTACCTATCGTATCAACTTTTTTGATCTTCACGGTAAGTGTAGCATTGCCATTGTATCCGACGATCGCCCCACTGCCACTACTTGAGTAATCATAATTTGGGTTTATCGAGAAGTTTGTCGTCTTTATATCATCTTTAGCTATACCGAATTTGCCAAGTGCAACGACGATATCATTGTTTACTTTCGACAGCTGATTTTGGGCCTCTTTGGGTGTCGCAAGTTTGTTCACAGTAATCCCAACATCTGCGTATGCCACATCTGGGATCACATCCACCTTGCCCTCACCGACTACAGACAACTCGGCGTTCGACAGATTGGTCTGCGTGACTTTGATTGGCAGCCCGACACCAAGTGCTGTAGCCACTGCAAAAGTGATCACAACGACGATTGAGACAATAACTGGATATAAAAGCTTCATAATTTAGAAATTAATTTTTTACTAATACTAAATTCTATCATCATTGTCTTTAGTTGTTAATACAAAGCACGCTTGTATAATCCTTATTGTTACTTATTAAAGGAGCTTCGCATGCCAAAGCTTAAAGCAAAAACAAATCAATTGCTGAAATTCTTGGAACTCTGCAATAAATTCGCGCTAATAGAACGAAACAAAACAAAAAACGATCATACTCGAGAAACAGATGCAGAGCATAGCTATCAACTTGCCACAAGTAGTTGGTATCTGAATAAAGCCTTGAATCTGAAGCTTGATGATGAAAAAATCTTGAAGTATTCACTTATCCATGATCTACCAGAGGTGTTCGCAGGTGATATCTGCTCACTAGCAAAACACAGAGATAAGAAACTAAAAGAGACCCAAAAGAGAAGGGAGGGGTTAGCGATAAATAAAATTGCTAAAGATTTCCCAGAATTCGCCGAATACAAAAAGTACGCTAGAGAGTATGAGGACTTCACAAATAAAGAAGCGAGATTTGTATATGCTATGGATAAACTCATCACTTTTGCAAATATATATCTCATGGAACCAGATACATACTGCATAGAAAGAAAGTGCACCAAGAAAGAGTATGTGGAAGAAAGATTACCAAAACTGGCTATCAACCAAAACGTAAAAGAAATATTTTTGGAGCTAGTTGAGTATTTTGATAAATTAGGAATATTTTATAAATCCTGATATTTATGAAATCCAAAAAAACGTTATCGAATTTACAGGTCGAAGCGAAAGAACTGGTGAAACGACTCGATTGGCAGTCTTATCACACGCCAGAAAATCTTTTACTATTTCTGTTTAGCGAGGTTTCTGAACTAGGGGAATATTGCACATGGACGAGAATAGATGATCTCAAACAAAGTCCAATGTATGGTATGGTAAAAGAAGAAGTTGCTGATGTTTTCAAAGGAATCATATTTGTCCTAAACTCAATACAATACAAAACTCCAATAGAGACACTCATTAGGCACAAGATCGAACTAGATGAAAAAGAGTACCCTAAAAAACTCTATGATGGCAAACATAGATATGAAGTAAAAATTGATACTCGAACCTATGGAGACTCATTGCAAAATCTAAAATCAATAACGACTGATTTCAAAGCCATTAAGGAAATCCAGGCAGATGTTTGGGAATTTTCACAGCAAAGAGATTGGGTGAAATTTTATACACCTGCAAGTCTAGTACTTGCACTGGCTGTGAAAGTTGGACAGGTCGCTGTGGCTTATCAAAAAAGACAAAAGCCAAAGGAGAATATGGAGGAGTACGCAGTTTTTGCCATGACCAGCGCCATTATTACGCTACTTCGCTTCTGCACACTTGTCGGCATAGAGGATGTATACGACATCACTCTTGCAAAAATACAAAAAGATGAGGGACGATTTAAAAAGTAAAAAGATGATGGGATATTTTTATTGCAGACATCCCCCTTTCCGCCTCAGCCATCTTCCAACTGGCAGAGGCTGATTGCGGTTCCCCCTTCAAAAAGGGGGAGCTCTATTTATATTTTGATCCTCCCTTGCGAGGGAGGTGCCCCTCACCGTGTCTCGAATGAGGGGGGAGGGTGTTGTCAAAATGATTGCCAACATCCCCCAGTCTTCGACCACCCCCTTCAAAAAGGGGGAGCTCTATTTATATTTTGATCCTCCCTTGCGAGGGAG
>CAZATL010000004.1:15885-49993 GCA_964488055.1 uncultured Gammaproteobacteria bacterium
CCCCCTTCAAAAAGGGGGAGCTCTATTTATATTTTGATCCTCCCTTGCGAGGGAGGTGCCCCTCACCGTGTCTCGAATGAGGGGGGAGGGTGTCAGCGATATTCTTGCATCCACTTTAAGATTACGATCGCTGCACCATCCGGATTTTCTTCAATCTCTTTGTTAGTAAAACGCAGAAATATTATCCCTGCCTTCTCTAAATCATCCTGTCTTTTTATATCTTTAACTTCTTTTAAATCGTGTGAAGAGCCATCTATCTCTATGGCAAGTTTCGCGTCTGGACAGTAGAAGTCGACAATATAATTTAGTATTGGCCTTTGGCGCAAAAAGGTGTGACCTAATATTTGTTTTCTCCTCAATCTATTCCACAATAAAGATTCTGCACGTGTAGATATTTTTCTGTTTTCTCTAGCTAGATTCTTTAATTTTGAATCATATGGCAAGACAGTTATCATTATCTGATTATATTATTTTGTTTTTTCATTTGCCCACATCCCCCTTTTATTCCCCCTTCACAAAGGGGGAACTCTATTTATATATTAAACCTCCCTTGCGAGGGAGGTGTCCCGAGTACTCGGGACGGAGGATGTCAGCAATGTTCTTTTATCCACTTTTTTATCACAACGACCGTGCCATCAGGATTTTCTTCTATTTCTTGATTTGTGAATCGCAAGAATCTAATGCCAATCAATTCTAGCTCATCTTGCCTTTCCTCGTCTCCAATGTCTTTCATATCATGCGAAGAACCATCCACCTCAATAGCTAGTTTCAATGAAGGGCAATAAAAATCCATAATATATCCTATCACAGGCTTTTGACGTAAGAATAAATAACCACACACTTGCTTCTTTCTTATTCTTGTCCACAACAAAGCCTCTGCTAAGGTGCTTTTCTTCCTATTTGATCTAGCAAGAAATTTTAGACTCAAATCATATGACACGACATTACACATTCATAAATTATATATTCAATTATTTCTAAATTACTAACATCCCCCTTCTATTCCCCCTTCTAAAAGGAGGATCTATCAAGGTCCTCCTTATGTCGAAGGAGGAAACCTCACGAGCTCTATCGTGAGAAAGGTGGATGTCATAAATAACTACAAACATCCCCCTTGATCCCCCTTCGCAAAAGGGGATTCCCAACTAAATATAATTTTCCTCCTTTGAGAAGGAGGAAACCTCACTATTTATTTAGTGAGGTAGGTGGATGTCATGTATCCTTTCCGACATCCCCCGGTCTTCGACCACCCCCTTCCAAATAAGGGGGACCTCACACCCACGCGAAATATCCTTCTCTTGTCAGGAAAGGAGGGGTCAGCTAGTTCCTCTTCTTAACCTTTCGCATCTTGACATTTGACGTGGGGGGGAGGATAATCAGCACAAGTAGTGAAGCAAATTAGATAATAGTTATATATCATCATATGAGTCAAGAAAGGTATGGATTTGCAAATGGTGGCCCAACCCCTAAAGGTAAACCAATAATACATCTATATGTATCACGAGTCATCGGAGAAACTCTATCGGATATAACTGATAGCAAAGAACTAAGGGCAGCGTTAAATTCAGCGGACTCTCCTTGCAACAGATGTGAAGGCAAACCCAACCAAACTACAAATGGACTCGTGTGTCAGTTTGCATCGCCAACTCTCGCAGTAGGTGGCGCAACACATATCCAGGTAGAGACTTCTGGGCCATTTCCTCCCGCTTGCGCCGATCTTCCCCAAAGACAAAGAAGAAAAGAGTGGGCTGTGTGATGGGCTATACTCGTGTATGGATCTTGGATCTTTGACCTACGACATCTTTAGAAATTCGGAATTAGAGCTTGGGACTTTGTCTTTTGTATATCCTTATCACTGGATGGTCAAAGACAGTGAATGTCTCCTCTGCCGACTCGTCAGCAAACTCCCATATAGTTTTCCCAAAAAGCGTAATGCGCGGGAATGACGAAAACTCCGCCACCTTCTCAAACCCAAGTCTGCCCGAAAAAAGATCTTCGTAGTGCTTCTTGAGTCTGGGATATTTTTCTTCAAGCTTTTTGCACTTATAGTCTGAATGTCTCTCCCGAGCAATCTCTCCACCCTTTTCGTTTATACACGTATGGTTGTAAAAAACACGCCTAGATGGCACAAATATGTAGTCCGCCTGTGCCAAGTAGTCCCTGTATCTCCTATACACCTCATCATTTTCATCGAGTGCGTAATAATCAAAAGATACATAATCTATCCTGTATCCTGGATACATATCCTTTCTCTGGGAGGGGTCTGGGATCGGCACATCTATCACATTCGCTGTCTCTGATAGCACCTTCGAGCCAGAGGGAACATTTTCATAAACCCATTTTGAGGCCTGATATCTCACATCTGTATTTGAGTACACTGATAGATAGCCTATACCTACCGATATGGTAAGAAAGGTAATCATTGTAGCAATAATCTGATTGGCAATCTTTGGTAGTTTATAAGAAAACAATACCTTCAATGTTTTCATGATCCCAAACATGGTGAAAATAAGCAGAAGAGGATAAACTGGGGCAATGAATCTGCTCCATTTCGCATACCAAGGCATTGTAAGCACACAAAACCCAATGACAGAAAACCGAATGAGATTGTTGCTCTTATTCCAGAAAGCAGTGAACAAGCCTATTGCAGCAAATGTACTTGCAAAAACCCCAAGCACGTACGGAAAGACACTTCTTATATGAAATACTAGAGGTAATTCGTGCAAGAATTGCCTCGTATAAAATGCTACATATCGTCCTGTCCCAACATCCCGCTCATATGAAAAACTTCCTGCAAACTCTGGGTATGAGATCACGTTGTGAGGAGAAAGAAAAAAAGATACGAGAAGCGCGAGAAAAGTAGAAAATCCTACCCATAGGAATATATATACAAGCTGTCTTGCTGATCTATAAAACATCTCAAAGACATTATCTACTTGCGTCGATACTCCTACCACATCGACAGAATTGAGTCTGGAGATGTTTCTCATACCTTGGTACGCCATGATCGTGTTTGCGAGTATCCCTGATCCATATCGTGTAATAATTGCAAAAAATGGAACAATGAGAAAAATAAGTGAAGACACTTTTGCTGATATGGCAACACCCACAGACAAGACAGATAGAGTCATGTAGGCGAAGAAAAACTTGCTTTTTTTCTGACCTAGAGCTCGAAGCGACAAAAAAGCAACCAGTGCATACATAAAGGACAGAAATGACTCCGTTGTTCCAAAATGAGCAAACTGTATGAGAATCGGTGAAAATGTTAGTAACATAAAGAAGGAAATGTCGAGGTGTTGGGATATGGCTATCTTGGGTCTCATGGTAGTCCAGATGCGATGTACTACAACGACAGTCATGACAGAAGATAACGCAGATATGATACGAAGCGCTATGGCAACTGACGAAAACGAAAGGGAGTATACTGGCCAAGTGTCGCCCGAAAATAAGCTTGAGATGTATTCGACAAGATATGCTAGAAAATATCCAGCGTATAGAATAGACTGTCCATAAGCAAAAAATCCAGGATTACCACAGCTTACCCTAGTGTACATGTTACCAGTGACATACATGAGCTCACCCAGGACAGTGGTCCGTATAAATACAGGGACATTTGAGATCACCCCACCCAAAAACTCCGAGAAATCATCACATCTTATCTTCATAACTGCATCTACCATATTACGTTCATCAGGATGCATGGGATAAGGTAACCCCCAACCAAGATTCACAAACCTACTATATATAAGTACAAATAGAAGGGTCAACCAGATAAGCGGAAGATACTTTTTTAACATAAAGTCCGTAAAGTTTAGCAAATAAAGTGGTTGGTGGACAGAGGTCAGTAGTTAGCTATCACAAAATTGTCATCTTGAGTGAAACGAAAGATCCAGAAAATAATCACTGGATTCTTCATTTCATTCAGAATGACGAAAAATAGCAGAAAATAGTGTTTCTGGCTTCTACTTTCGAAGCCTTGTGCGATGAAGTACCTAATATTGCAGTTGAAAATTTTGCCTTCAGAGGGTATCATATGCCACGTTTTACTATTTGAGACCATATGGAAACATACGAAATAACATATCTTGTTGAATCAGCGGAAAAAAACAAAGAAGTGCGTGAAGTCATAGCGCAGGCAGGAGCAAATTACAAAGAGACACAAGACTGGGGAGAGAGAGCTCTGTCGTACAGAATTGCAAAACACACCCAAGCCTTCTACTACACAGGCATCATAAAGACTATCCCAGCAAACATTGCTGAAATAAAAAAGAAGCTAAACTATAATGAGGCTGCCATTAGGTATGTCATACTAAAAATTGAAAATGCCTGATCCTCATAATCTATTCCATACAAAATTAACTGAATAAAGACAAGACATATGGCAAGCAGATCAATCAACAAAGTCGTGCTACTTGGCAATCTCACACGAGATCCACAGGTCAAATACACAACAGGCGGTACAGCTGTTGCAACATTCGGTGTTGCCACAAATCGTACATGGACAACTAACGAAGGTCAGACAAAAGAAGACGTGCAGTACCACAATATAGTGGCTTGGTCAAAGCTTGCAGAACTAGTCGGCAAACTCCTCACAAAAGGACGAAAAGTCTACCTAGATGGCAGACTCACAACGAGAAAATTCACTGACAAAAGCGGTCAAGAAAGAAGTGTTACAGAGATTGTCATGGACGACTTCATAGTCTTCAGTGACGGAAGAAGAGTAGAGAATGATGCACAGAACACAGAAACCAAACCAACACAAGCTGCGACTGGCGCGACAACCCAAGCAAGTGTCGACGATATTCCCATGCCAGAAAATAGCAGCTCACCTGACACAGTCAACCCAGACGATATTCCTTTCTGAAATATACATATTACAAAACATTAAATCACAAATATAAAAAAGCCAAAAATACACTACACAACGCCATCTAGAGACTACTTTGAAGTCAACAAAATTGAACCTGACTACAAAGACGTCGAAACTCTAAAGAAGTTCATAACAGCCCGCATGCGCATAATGCCACGCGAGCGATCAGGTATAAATGCAAAAAATCAACGCAAGCTCTCAAAGGCGGTCAAACTAGCCAGATTCCTTGCTCTTATCCCATACACTTCTTACCAGGAGGCATAATAATATAATTCAGTCAGCAAGTGCAGTGACTGACTGTGACTTTCTTCCGTGACTTCTGTTGCTGGATACTTTATAATGACTACATATTGTGTAGGTATTACTTCATATGGCAAACATCGAAATCATACTAGATCCCACCTGGCAGATAATATCAAGTTCAAGTGCTGAGCTTGATCTGACAACGCCTATTGCCCAGGCTGGTGAAGACGTGAAGCCGAAGACTCATCTGGTGCCACTCGCCAAACATCTTGGCTTTGCGCCAGATAGGATATTCAAGTACTTGAAGAAGAACATTGGACAAAATATAAAAGTCGGAGATATCATCGCAGAAAAAGACGGGATATTGTCGTCACGAAAATACGTATCTGAATTTGCTGGTACGCTCATATCTATTGACCACTACACAGGCGACATTTCAATCGAAGAGACGCCACAAGATGAATCAATGCGTAAACACGACATCAAGTCCCTCGTGAAAGGAAAAGTCACAAAGATTGACGAAGGTAAAATGATCGTGAAAGTGGATGACAAGATAGAGGTGAGCGTGACGCAGCCCATACTCACAAGGATCGGCACAAGAGTGGTTGTATCAGACAACAAGCAGGCTATACTTCTGACCCAACCAGATGTCGAAAATGCGACTATTGTGGTGCCTGATATCACAGACTACATAGTCTCAAAGCTTGGAGCACTTTGCTCTACTGCCATCGTAACAACATCGAGTATATCTAGCACAGAGATTGTCTTTACATTGTCAGAATCATCTAGAGAGAGCATCGTCAAACTTGTTGAATTTGGTCCAAAATACGTGTATGCTGAACCTGGTGCCACCAAACTCACCTTCTATAGGTAACAAAAAACCAACACTCAAGCCGAATTTTCACGGCTCTTTTGTTTCTGTGCTATTTTCTGTAGCTGTTGTCTTTTTTGTTTTTAGCTTCGGATATAGGCTGGGCGAATATCGAAGTCTCACAGGCACACCAATTGACAGACTAATTCCATCAACAGGCAGATCTCCACAGTCTGGGTTCATGTCACAACCAACCTCCCAAAATAGACAAAAGCTTGATGAAAACGAAAAGGACGTAGACTTTGATATCTTCTGGGAAGCATGGGACCTCTTTGAGAAAAATTTCGTAGACAGAGCCAAGCTTGACTCAAATAAGATGTTTTATAATGCAGTGAAGGGAATGGTTGCGTCTGGTGAGGACCCATACACATTCTTCCTCACGCCTGACGAAAATAAAGATTCGAAAGATTCGTTGAACGGAACATTTGAGGGAATAGGTGCACAGCTTGGTACCAAGGACGGCCAAATAGTCGTCATCTCACCTATCAAAAACTCCCCAGCCATAAAGGCTGGTGTCCTAGCAGGCGATATCATAAAAGCAGTCGATGGCAAATCAATAAAAAACCAAACAATCACCCAAGTAGTCAGCGTCATAAGAGGGCAGGCGGGCACAAACGTGAAGCTCGCTCTCGAAAGAAACAAAAAAGAGATCATAATTGAGATCACACGTGGTGAGATAAAGGTCGAATCTATTGAGACCAAATACAAAGGCCAGATAGCAGAAGTACGACTACAGCAGTTTGGCACATCTATCCGTGATGAATGGCAAAAGACAGCAGTCGAGATATCACAAAAATATAAAAATGGCGAGATAAAGGGTATGATCCTAGATCTTCGCGGCAACCCGGGAGGACTCTTGGATGCTTGTGTGTATATTGCATCAGACTTCCTACCATACGGCTCACTCATTGTGAAGCAAGAAGGCATAAAGGAAAACATCGAATACAAAGCAACACGAACGGCGTTATTGCCAGACATCCCTGTAGTCGTACTCATAGACAAAGGTTCTGCGTCAGCATCAGAGATACTAGCTGGCGCACTTCGTGATCACAAACGCGCGAAGATTGTCGGTGAGAAATCATTTGGCAAGGGGTCAGTGCAAGGCACTTACGATCTATCAAATGGTTCTGGCATGCACATAACAGTCGCCAAGTGGATACTCCCCAAGGGAGACTGGATCCATGGCAAAGGAATAGAGCCCGACATCAAAGTCGAAAATCCAGAGGCTGATATAGCAAATACAGTCGAAAACGAAAAAAATGACAAACAACTCCAAAAAGCTGAAGAACTGCTGAAGTGACTCCTGGATTTACCAACAAGGGATCCCTCTCCGCCAGTCTGCGGATCGGGATGACGCTTTGTTTTATATCTCGACTCGCTCTCTCGTCGAGGAGCGTCATTTTTGATTTATAAATGCCAAAAATATATAATAATAAGTACAAAATAATCTAATAATTTAATCAATAACTATGAAAAAGATAATACTTGCTGTCGCAGTACTCGTAATAGGACTAGCCGTGACAGAACAACTGCGGATATACTCGTCGGGAGGAAGATTCAGTCTACCACGATTTTTTTCATCTTGGAATTTGCCTTTCATAAATAAAGAAGATAAAAAGGTTGAAACAAAAAATGAAAAGCCAAAGAAGGACCCAGTAATACTGAAGGGTAGCTACGAAGAAATACTTGTCAAGACAATAGATACTTCACTCCCATCTGTAGTGACTGTCGGCATAAATTTCACAACTCGCGAGAGAGACACCCTTCGCTTCAATCCGTTTGATCCATTTGGTGGAGTTGAGCGCGTGCCAGGCAGACAAAGAGAGGTAGACCAAAATATTGGCTCTGGTTTCATCGTGTCTGAAGATGGTTATGTCATCACAAACAAGCATGTTGTGAGCGAAGAGAGCGCCAAATACAAAGTAAGACTAAACGACGACACAGAGTACGAAGCAGAAAAGATATACCGCGATCCACTGAACGATTTGGCAATAATTAAAATCGATCCCAAAGTCAAACTAAAGTCGCTAGCTCTTGGCGATTCTGACAGCCTGAAGCTCGGACAGACAACGATCGCTATAGGTACTCCACTTGGTGAGTTTGAGAACTCCGTCACAACCGGCATCATATCAGGCCTCGGACGAGGTATTACGGCGGGGTCGCCTTTTGAGGGGTTTGTGGAGAAGCTAGATGGAGTAATACAGACTGACGCAGCCATCTCTCCTGGCAATAGCGGTGGCCCACTCCTGAACTCTAGTGGACAGGTGATTGGCGTAAATACTGCAGTCTCACAAGAAGGCTCGAACATCGGCTTTGCGATACCTGTCAACACCGTGAAGACCTTGCTTGACGAATTTGAGAAAAGAGGAGGGTCGTTCGAACGTCCATACATAGGGGTGAAATATCAGATGCTAGATAGGCGAACTGCCGTCATGAATGACCTTGTCGAAGGCGCATATATCACAGATGTGGTCAAGGACTCGCCTGCCGAAAAAGCAGGGCTTCAAGCTGATGACATAATCACGAAAATTGATGGAGAGCGGGTGACCGCAAATGATGACCAAAGCCTAGCCAAGATACTGCTTAGCAAAAAGGTAGGTCAATCCATTTCTGTCACGTACTATAGAGATGGTGAGGAGAAAAATGTGAGCGTGACTCTAGAAGACTTCAGACCTTGAAGACATGCTTTGTTGTCTTTGGCATGGTGGGGCATTGTAAACTCTGGCACCAGCATTTATTAGAACTTGTGCTGGACAAGATGCGCAAGATTCCCCAAATATATTGCCACTAGCACAACTTGTTGCGTGACATCTTAGATACAAAGTGTCACGGCCCAACACTCTTACTTGTGCATGCTCGGAAAGTTCGGCAAATAGTCCTTGTGATAGGGGTCTAGCAAGAGTTGCTCCAAAAAATTGAGCTCCGTCTATCTCTACAGTAGCTACATTTGCCATATGCTATAACTTCGGAAAAAGTTTCTAACATCGCATACTTCAAGTGTGAGTATACTTCGAATAAATATATAAAGTAAATAGGTATAATTGGATCATGTTAAAAAATATCCCTTACGACAAATTCAAAGAAATATATTCACAAGTCACTAGACTATCTGTAGAAGTAGTAATTGTCAGAGAAGGCAAGATATTACTCACCTTGAGAGACAAGCTGGGATGGGTGGGGCAGTGGCATACGCCAGGCGGAACTGTGCTTTACCGAGAGCCTGTCGAAGATGCAGTCAAAAGGATAGCCGAGACTGAGCTTGGGGTAAGCGTGAATGTGGATAAGCTTCTTGGTTATTTTGAGGCATTTAGCGAAGAGAGTGAGAGAGGATTTGGATATTCTATCTCATTGGCATTTCTTTGCACTCCAGATAGCTACGATTTCAGACTTGACACTTCAGCAAGGAAGTTCGATTTCTTCGATCAAATACCAGCAAATACAGTAATCGAGCATAAAGAATTTTACTCAAAAGCACTTAACCTAAAGCAGTAGGAATATCACAAAATATCCTGATATAATTAGCCGAATATCTGCATATGCAAACACTCAAAGGTTTCCGTGATTTCTTAGGCAAATCAGCAAAAGAGAGAAACTGGCTCATAAGCATTTTCAGGAGTGTCTTTGAGGCGCAAGGCTTTGAGCCACTTGAGACTCCAGCCCTTGAGTATGAGGAGCTTCTTCTTGGCAAATACGGAGCAGAGGCTGACAAACTCCTATATACGTTCGTCGATAGAGGCGGCAGACGAGTCGCAATGAAGTATGACCAGACAGTCCCAACAGCAAGAGTCGTAGCACAATACAAAAATGAGCTCACCTTCCCATACAAACGCTACCAAATACAGCCAGTTTGGCGCGCTGACAAACCACAGAAAGGCAGATGGCGCGAGTTTGTGCAGTGTGATATTGACATAATTGGTGTCGCGTCAGAAGTCGCTGATGCGCAGCTACTTGCCACCATCTCAAACGTCTTTGCAGCTCTTGACCTACCATACAAAATAAAGATAAATGACCGTAAATTCTTATTTGAGCTAATCAGATCGGTCGGGATAGAAGAACCCTCTATCATGTCTGTCATTCAGACACTCGACAAACTGGACAAGAAGTCTAGCGACGAAGTCATAGCTGAGCTTCGCACAAAAGGCATTGATGCTGCCATATGCGAGAAACTCTTTGTAGCGATAAGCGACGCAAAGCCACCAGAGTCACTCAAAAGCATAATTGCATATGCTAAATTGCTTGGTGTTCCAAATGACGCTATCGAATTCTCACCAGCACTTGCAAGGGGTCTTGACTACTATACAGGAATGATCATCGAGCTTGTGGTGCCTGGATACAAGGGAGGATCCGTGGGAGGGGGCGGAAGATATGACGACTTGCTTGCCAGCTTGGTCGGCGTGGATATGCCGGCCACCGGCATGGCGTTTGGATTTGACAGACTCATTGATGCTATGCATGAGCTAGGCAAAATGCCCAAAGATTTGTCAAATTCACCCAAGGTCCTAGTGACTGTTTTTAGCACAGAGACCCTGGAGTATTCCATGTCCATAAAGCGGATCCTTGAGAAAAGTGACATCAGATCCGAGATCTACCTGGATACTGGCAAGAAATTTGAAGCACAGATCAAGTATGCTCTCGCAAAAGGTATGAAATACGTTATTATTGCTGGACCTGATGAGATGGAGCGCAAGATGGCCAAACTCAAGAAACTCTCCGACAAAACGCAAGAAGATCTGTCCCTGCCTGAACTAATCGAAAAACTAAAAGTCTCCTAGAAAACACAGCAACCTATAGTATATTTGTGGTATAATTTAACCATAAAAATGACGCTCCTCGAGGCAGAGCCTCGAGGTATCAACACAATGCGTCATCCCGAGCTAGTTTACCCTGAGCCTTGTCGAAGGGAGGGATCCCTTGTTATGACGACGCAGAGCGTCCGGGTATTAATCCTAAATTTGTACAATAAAAAAGTACAAAAGTAGAAAACGAGGCAAGCTCATTTATATTTTTATACTTTTATAATTTTGTAAATCTGTGAGAATTAACCCAGAAATAGCCATCATTGAGTTTTACCCAGGAGTCGGAGGCGACGAGTCGAAGATCTGGATGACTGACCTCATAAACTCCTATACGAGGTTTGCCAATCGTAACGCCATGAAAGTGACCCAGCTAGATGATTTTGTCATAAAAATAAAAGGCCCCAATGCCTACGATCTCTTCAAAAATGAGACCGGCGTACACAGAGTGCAGAGAATCCCAGATACAGAGCGCAAAGGCAGAGTGCACACCTCAACATGCGTCATCGTGGTGCTCCCGCACGTGATCCAGAGTGATATACGCATAAGCCCGGCAGACCTAGAGCTTCAATTCTATAGAGCCGGTGGACATGGCGGGCAAAACGTGAACAAAGTAGCATCAGCCGTGCGCATCATCCACAAACCTACTGGTATGGTTGTGACTTGTTCAAGAGAGCGTGAGCAGCGTGCCAACAGACAGGTCGCAATGGACCTCCTTGCAAGCAAACTCTATGCCATGGAGGAAGAGAAAAAGAAAGGAGTCACAAACTCACTTGTTGCAAATGCAGTCCTGACTGGCGAAAGATCAGACAAGATACGCACCTACAATTTCCCCCAAAACAGACTCACAGACCACAGGATAGGCAAGAGTTGGCACAACCTTGACAGGGTGATAGATGAGGGCAAATGGGAAGAGATCTTCCTCGGGATATAACTACATTGGCTACATGACCTATGGCAAATGCACGCGAAGTAAAACTGTTCACTCGTCCTATATTAGAAGACAGTCACGGACACGTGATCGCTTTGTACCAACCTGCAAAAAATCTTGATTGCCTATTCCAAATGCCCAAACAAACAAATATTGTTAGTGATCATCAGCATAAGCAAGTATCCAAAGACTATCCAATCACCTTTGAAGCAGCTGATTACCCAGCAAGAGCGCTTTACCATGGTGTAGTTGCAGCGAATGCCCCCACATTTCGACGTGTTGCAGATATTATAAGAATGGACGGTGGTAACGATAGAGCCAGAGTAATCATAGTCAAACCAGCACGTATCTCCGAAAGAAACCATGACGTACGAGACTCGCTCCAAAAATACCTTGCTGCGTCACTACCCCAACAAATCGTGCCTATTGTGAAAATTCACAACACAGATGTAGAGGACTCGAGGGCCATAACAAAAGCCAATGTCTTATACGGATCATCGAGCGCGGCAAGAGCCAATTTCATAAACCCCGATAAGAATCCTGATCTTAGAGGTAAGGACGTGACGGTGGTTCACCTACCCACTCATTTATCGACATTTGCCATGTCAGAGCTCGCAAGATCTCTGTACTGGCCAGAAGATGCAGTGAGATTCATCACTTCAGACCAAACAAGAGGCTTTAGGCATCTTGATGTTATGATTCAGTTTCTAGCTAACAACGCAAAAATGAATCCGGGAAAATTTGTGATGGCTAGCAGTGTGCAGGGGTTACTACACAGCATGGCAGACCACATGAGCAAGCTTTACGAAGACAGGTATGGCGCATCGAGTGATGAGATGCTATCGGCATTTGCTGAAGCTGACAGGTTTGTGACGGCAAACCCATCCTACGGCATGGGTGGATCAACGCTTTTTGGCCAGTATCAGCCATCATCATACGCAGAAAATTGGAAGGGGATAGTTCGAGAATTCGGTAAATACGATTAGGAACATTTGGCCAAACACGACACAATTGCATCAAGATCATTGCAAATACGCGTTTTGTAGGTATAATTACGTCTTGTACACTTATGAAAAAGGGAATTCATCCAGATATGTTCAGTGACGTGACAGTCACATGCACCGGTTGTGGAGCAAGCTTCACATCTCTCTCGACAAAGAAGTCTATATCTGTTCATGTATGCTCAAAATGCCATCCTTTTTACACAGGTGAGCAGAAATTCATAGACACAAAAGGTAAAGTAGAGAAGTTCCAAAAGAAGATGAGCCAAGCCAAGATTTACAAAGAAAAAGTAGAGGAGAAGAAGTCGGGCAAAGGAAAAGAGCAAAAAGAGTCAAAGTCTCTGCGAGAACTCCTCGCGGATATGTAAAACAAACCGTCCGTGTCACAAAGACTTCAGGTTCGAAGTAGGTAAGTGGCCTACCGAGTTGTAAAACAACCATTATTTAAGTTTCCTGAACGAGTAACACATATGCCAAATACCAAAAAAGTAGCTGCTGTAGAGAAGCTACAAAAAACCATCGAAGAAAATCAAAACGTTGCCCTCATAGGCATTGATAAGACCAAACATGGAAGCCTAGAAAATCTTCGCAAGATACTTCGCAAGTCAAATGCAGATGTAACAGTCTCAAAGAACTCACTACTTGATAAGTCATTTGAGAAAGTGTCGGTCTTTTCTGATTTTCACAAAAAGGCATTCCCTGTAAAAAATAATACCGCACTCATCACACTGAAGGGTGATTGGAACGCAGGACTCAAGGCAATCTACGATTTTGCGAAGAAAGAGACAAGCATCATCTTCAAGTTCGGATTTTTGGATGCCACGACATATGACAAAAGTGCACTTGAGAAGCTAGCCCAACTACCAAGTAAGACAGAGCTCTTGGGCAAGCTGATTGGATCCCTGAAGAGCCCTATCTATAGAGTAGATACTGCAATCAAGTTCCCAATGACTTACTTTGTAAACGTTCTAAATGCTAGAACAGAAAAAGGTGCCTAAGATAAAAGTAGAAAAGTATAAAAATAGAAAAATATATACTCAATTAGTTATTTAATAATTTATTAGTTCTTTAATTTTTTAAATTTATGGTAGATATACAGCTTTCTGAAAAACTTCAGAAAATAGCAACAGAGATCGAAGCCTTGACAGTCGTTGAGGTAGCAGATCTAGCCAAATATCTCGAAGAGAAATTTGGTGTGACAGCAATGGCAGCAGTAGCTGCACCAGGAGCAGGAGCGGGAGCCGCAGCACCAGCCGAAGAGAAAACTGCTTTCACAGTGGTTTTGACAGACGGCGGAGCAAATAAGCTCAATGTCATCAAGGTAGTCCGTGAAATCAAGCCAGAGCTTGGACTCATGGATGCCAAGAAGCTCGTCGAGTCAGCACCACAGGATGTTCTAGTGGATGCTAAGAAAGATGCAGCAGAAGAAGCCAAAAAGAAACTTGAGGCAGTTGGAGCAAAGGTTGAGTTAAAATAATTCTATTATTTTAACGAAATCCTGTCGAATGACAGGATCAACATCCTAAGCGAGATCCCGATGCAAATCGAAACCCACTCTCAAAAAAGTCCCGCCTAACCGCGGGACTTTTTTTATGCGTTGATATATGTAGTAATCAATACCCGCACGAATATTACTATAAGACATGATGCTATTCTGGTCGTTGTGACAACCCAAACTACTACTTTTATTCTCACAAAATTTGTGGTAAGATAATCACCTTATGTCAAAAAAAAATGATGATTATGGTGGGTCTTCAATAGTCGTCCTTGAGGGACTC
Organism: uncultured Gammaproteobacteria bacterium; assembly: GCA_964488055.1. Lineage (GTDB taxonomy): Bacteria > Patescibacteriota > Microgenomatia > UBA1406 > GWC2-37-13 > JAGOLU01. Next base: position 30,373 of record CAZATL010000004.1, read on the forward strand.
GAGCCAGTACGAAAGAGACCGGGAATGTACATAGGCACGACGAGCCAACAAGGGGTCAATCACTGTCTACAGGAAATTGTTGACAACTCCATAGACGAAGCTCTAGCTGGATTTTGCAAAAACGTCAGGATCGTAATCGAGGAAAATGGATATATGAGCGTCTACGACGACGGTCGCGGAATACCTGTTGAGATCAACCCAAAGTACAAAGTGTCGGCTCTTGAGCTTGCACTTACGAAGCTCCATGCAGGCGGAAAGTTCGAGGGATCTGCGTACAAGATATCTGGCGGACTACATGGAGTCGGAGCATCTGTTGTGAATGCACTATCATCACACGTCATAGTCGAGGTCAGAAAGGATGGCAAGCTCTACAGACAAGAATACAAAAGAGGCATCCCGCAAGGACCACTCAAGACTTTCAAGGAATCAATAATTGGATTTGAGGGAGAGAGCGGGACTGCTTACAGCTTCATACCAGATACAGAAATATTCAAGGAAACAATCGAAATCAATTACAATTCATTCAAAAAACTGCTCAAAGAGAGGGCATTCCTTGTGAGCGGGCTCTCATTTAAGATAGAAAACAAAAAAACAGGTGACAAGTGCGCCTACCTCTTCGACAGCGGCATAGTCTCACTAGTAAATGATTTGAATCGTGACAAAAAGACCCATCATGAGGTCATTTACTTCAAGAAGCAATCTGAAGAAGGTGACAAAGAGGTAGAGATAGCTATACAGTTCAATGACGGCATAAGCGAGGCAGTTCATACATATGTGAACGTCATAAACACGACGGAAGGCGGAACACATCTCACAGGATTCAAGACAGCGCTCACTCGTGTCATCAATTCCTATGCCAAGAAAAACCTGTCGGAGAAAGATTTCAAAGAATCTTTCACAGCTGATGATATAAAAGAAGGCTTGACAGCTGTCGTTTATGTCAAGATGCCATCAACCAACCTTCAATTTGAAGGACAAACGAAGACAAAGCTCGGTAACAGCGAAGTTCAGACATTTGTGCAACAAGTCACGGGCGAATATCTTGACGCATATTTTGAGGAACACCCCAAAGAAGCCAAGGAAATCCTGGGTAAGATTTCACTTGCCCAAAAGGCAAGACTTGCCGCAAAAGCTGCCAAAGATGCAGTCCTTCGAAAAGGGGCATTTGAGGGTCTAGGACTACCCGGCAAGCTAGCCGACTGTCAGGAGAAGGAGCCCGCACTATCTGAACTATTCATAGTCGAGGGAGACTCTGCAGGTGGTTCAGCCAAGCAAGGAAGAGATCGTAAGTTCCAGGCTATTTTGCCACTTCGTGGAAAGATCCTAAATACAGAAAAAGCGTATCTTGACAAGGTTTTAGCGTTTAGGGAGATAAAGGATTTAGTCATTGCACTCGGTATGGGAATAGGCGAGACTGTAGATTACAAAAAGCTCCGATATCACAAAGTAGTCATAATGACAGATGCCGACGTTGATGGCGCACACATTCGCACTCTCATACTCACTTTCTTCTTCAGACACCTCGTCGACGTTATCGCCAAAGGTCATGTGTACATAGCGCAACCCCCACTTTTCAAGGTAATGCACGGCAAGAAGATGGCATATGCATATACGCCAGACCAAAGAGACAAGGTGATAGATGAGTGGGAAAAGACAAATGTAAAAGATGCCAAAAAATTCGATCGTGAGTCAGTCGTTGTCCAGAGATACAAGGGTCTTGGAGAAATGAATCCAGAGCAGCTTTGGGAAACGACCATGGACCCCAAGTACAGGAGTATGAAAGTTGTGACTATAGATGATGCACAGGAGGCAGACCACGTCTTTGCAATGCTTATGGGCGATGAGGTACCCCCGAGAAAGAAATTTATTATAAGTCACGCAAAACTTGCCAACCTTGATATCTAAGAGTTCCTAAGGTTTGTAAGGATATTTCCATTGTGAACTTTAAAAACTTTAAGAACTTTATAACTTTATAACTTTATAACTATATTATTATGGACATTACAAAACTAAAAATCGGCTCAAAGGCACCAGAGGTCATTCTTGCAATCATTGAAATACCAGAAAATAGTGGAGTGAAATATGAGATCGATAAAGATACTGGAATTGTGATGGCTGACAGGTTCCTCCATGGAGCGAATGTGTTTCCTTTCAACTATGGCTTCATAGCAGGTACGGAGGGTGAAGATGGCGATCCGCTTGACGTGATCGTAGTCTCATCTGCCGAGATGGCACCAGGCACCGGCATCATGGTCAGACCAGTTGGGATGCTTGAGATGTCTGACGAAGAAGGGCCCGATGCAAAAATAATAGCAGTGCCTGTCGAGAAGGTTGATCCATTTTATGCGCACGTGAAGGAAGCATCTGACATTGATGAGCCGACACGCCTCAAAATAAAACATTTCTTTGATACATACAAGATGCTTGAGAAGGGTAAGTGGGTCAAGACAGGTAATTTCCTGGGCAAAGCAGAAGCGATAAAAGAGATTAACAAGTCAATAAAGTGAGTACCTAGAGCCTAGTACCTAGTACGCTTTTGGTTTTGCTTTTTCGTTTTGTCTTGAAATATAGATTTTAGATTTGCTCGATAGTTTGCTATTAATTTTGTAGTGATATTATGGATGAAAAAAATAACCAAGAACAAGAACAGGTGATAGCTCCACTTGAAAAAGGTGTGACGTCTTCTGGCATAGTCGCCGAGATGAAGTCTGCATACCTTGACTATGCTATGAGCGTCATAGTGTCACGCGCTCTTCCTGACGTGAAGGATGGCCTGAAGCCAGTCCACCGCCGAATACTTTATATGATGCATAAACAAGGCTTTGGCTCTGGGGGGCGCTTTGTGAAGTCGGCCCGTGTCGTCGGAGACGTTCTTGGTAAACTCCATCCACATGGTGATTCGTCAGTATATGAGGCAATGGTCCGTCTTGCACAGGAGTTTTCCATGAGATACCCACTCATAAAGGGTCAGGGGAATTTCGGTTCGATAGATGGCGACCCTGCAGCTTCCATGCGTTATACAGAAGTAAAGCTGAACAAAATAGCAGAAGAGATGCTCGCCGATATTGAGAAAAATACTGTCGTCATGAGAGATAATTTCGATGCAACCTTCCAAGAGCCAGAATACTTACCAGCCAAACTCCCAAACTTGCTTCTGATGGGATCTGAAGGAATTGCTGTTGGTATGGCCACAAAAATTGCGCCACACAATCTTTCGGAGCTCATCGACGCAATCATATACATGATTGACAAATCCACGCTCAATAAAGTTTCTTACAAAGCTTTTGAGAAAGCAAAGTCAGAAGAGAAAAAGCCGAAATTATTGCCAGATGCATATGGTATTGTGCCATTTGATGCAACAGCTCGCGATCAGGCAAGACATATGACCTACGGTGTCACGCTTGACGAGCTTCTGGAGTATGTGAAGGGACCTGACTTCCCGACGGCTGGCATCATATATGGCGCAAATGATATAAGAGAAATGTATGCTACTGGTAGATCATCTGTCATTGTGCGCGGAGTCGCAGACATCGAAGACATAAAAGGTGGTAGATCTGCGATTATTGTCACACAGCTACCATATCAAGTAAACAAGGCAAACCTTGTCGAGAAGATTGCCACACTTGTCGTTGAGAAAAGGATTGCAGGTATATCTGACTTGCGCGATGAATCAAGCAGAGAGGGCATACGCGTAGTGATAGAGCTCAAGCGTGACGCCACACCGAAGCAAGTACTGAACAATCTCTTCAAATACACAGAGCTTCAAACATCATTCCCATCAAATATGGTGGCGCTTGTCGAAGGCGTACCACAGACTCTGGGCCTTCAGGCAATACTTGAATACTATCTCAAGCACAGAGTGGACATTGTGACAAGAAGAAGCGAGCATGAATGGCGCCAGGCCAAGATGCGAGCACATATACTCGAAGGGTATATTATCGCACTAGACAATATTGATGAGATAGTTGAGACTATCAAAAAATCAAAAGATGAGCCAGAGGCAAAGGAGAAGCTCATGAAGAAGTTCAAACTCACAGAAGTACAGGCCAAAGCCATACTTGATATGCAGCTACGTCGTCTCACTGGACTTGAGAGAGATAAGATTGAGGAAGAACTAAAAGAGCTATCAGCACTTATAAAGAGACTTGAGGCTCTGATGCAAGATGTCACAAAGATCCTTGGGGTCATAAAAGACGAACTTATTGAGATCAAAAAGCTATATGGCGATGAAAGAAGGACCAAGGTAATAAAATCAAAGCCAGGTGAATTGTCTGATGAGATGCTCATTGAGAACAAAGATGTCTTGGTGGTACTCACAAAAGACGGATACATCAAGCATGTCGCCCGCGAGACCTTCCGAGCGCAGCATAGGGGAGGCCAAGGAGTGTCTGGTATGGAAACAAAAGACACAGACGATATCCTAAATATCTGCTCGGCACAGACTCATGATTTTGTCATGTACTTCACAAATACTGGCCGTACTTTCCAAACACGAGTGTGGGATATACCAGCCGGAACAAGGATTAGCAAAGGCAAGGCAATCGTGAATGTGATCACGCTAAGACCAGATGAGAAGGTTACGTCCATACTGACTTTCGCACCAGATGCAGCCAAGTCAAGAAATGCCCAGTCGCTCCCCGACGCACAGGACAAGCACATCATAATGGTGACAAAAAATGGAACAGTAAAGAAGTCGGAGTTCCTCGAATACAAAAACATAAGAACCAATGGTCTCATAGCTATACGTCTTGAGGCTGGGGATGAGCTCAAGTGGGTAAAACTGTCAGATGGTAACTCGAGCATAATGCTCGTGTCAACTGTCGGCAAGGCAATCATGTTTAATGAACGCGAAGCTAGAGCAGTCGGACGAGCAAGTATCGGAGTGAAGGGTATGGAGCTTGAGGACACGGACTTCTTGGCATCGGCCGAAGTCATCACAAGAGAAGACATGAAGAAGAGTCTCCTTGTCATCGGCTCAAGAGGCATAGGCAAGCGAACTGCTGTAAGTGAATTCAAGGGTCAACACAGAGGAGGCAAAGGCGTAAAGATCGCAGCTACAGGCGACAAATTTGGGAATGTGTCATTCGTCGGACTGATCGAGCCGGAACATCAGGAAGTCGTCATAAGCTCATCTGGCGGAACAGTCGTCAAGATCGGACTCAAGGAAATACCACCCCGATCTCGCACTGCCAAGGGAGTGATACTCATGAGACTGAAAGTGACTCAAGAAGAGGTTGTTGGCGCAACGCTTATATAACATCTGTATCCGTCAGCTTTTTTTAATTGTCATTCCTGTGCTTGCCCGCCTTTGGAGGGAAAACAGGAATGTTGGGCGAGAAGTACTCTGTCTATCACCCACTAAACTTGTGGAGAAATATAATTCCGATAATATTTGTCATACTGAACTTGTTTCAGCATCTTCTGACATTCATCTCTGTATTTCATAAATTAATCCGCAGCGCGTACATGCTGGAGGGGCGCTACCTGCGAATATTGTGCCAGCACAATACCTTTCTGCGTCTACTGTCGTTACGTCTCCACAGCCTGGACAGATAAGGGTAAGCTTTGGTCTTGGTTCACGAATGAAGACACCAAAGTCATCACCCACACTTGGAGGAGGACCGTTGCCTCCCTTTAAAAAATCTTTTAGTGACATTCGTATATTGTAGTCAAATGACGACAACAAAAACTTACTTCATCACCCATTTGCAATAGCTGCTATTCGTGATTGGAATATTGGACAGCTAATACAATTATTATCACACAGCCTGGGTCTATACCCACCACCCTCAATACATAGTGGTTTTTGCCACGAATGTCTTAGGCCTCTTCGATGCACCAGGTAATCACATTCTGCGCCTGTACCTTGCGCTCCGCCATATGCTTGCCACTGGGCCAACTCTTTTCTTGCGCCTTTTCCTCCTAATACATGCATTGTTTCAGGAACTGGAGTAACTGCCATATTTGTCTATATTGAAATAGCAATTCTACGATCATACCACCTACATTATTACAATTCAACTACCTGGGTATGAGGTGTTATTTTGGAATACTTCATGTATTTTAACGCTATAGATATCAGACTCTCACTTACTTGCGTCAAAGTTCAAATATCACCAAATTCCCAGTATAGTATCTTTTGCGCGCCATCTCGACTCCATGAATCATGTATCCGCCAGTTGGCGGAGACTGATGATTGGGTGGAGAGATCTGCGGTACGAGAAAAATAATCAATAAAAACGACAGACACACCATCAGATCTCTCCACCCTTGCGCTAACGCTTAAGGAGTCGAGATGACGCCGCGCAACTTATATCCTGAAAGAAACTCATGAATATATTAGAAATTAGATAAGGTGATATAATCAACCTGTCACAATTATTAATTGTTTCAATCCTATTATGGATGTATTTAATGAAGCTAAAGTCGCAGCAATTAAAGGCGCTTATCAGCGAGGATTAAGAACAGATAATCTCGGAGCACAGCCAGCCACATGGGTATTAGCAGGCCTTGATCATATGCAGAGAAGTGGGGGTACAATACTCGATTTTAATGTCCAAAAAGCAGATGAAGCTCAAGTAACACAAGTCGTGCCTCAACCAAAACCGTAGCCAGACCAACATGGCAAATCACCCATGCGTTTCTTTATTTCAATACACCACCTCTACATCATCTGTAGTATTTAGTGCGAGATTCCTGGATGATACATCGAGATATCCTGTCACAAGGACTCTATTACCGACAAGGTTGTTCAAGGACAGATTTATAGGAACTTTCAGAAAGATTAGATCATTATTTTCCATAATCAGAACATATCGAAGTGGAGGATTTGTGAGCAATGCAAACTCTGCAATCTTTGCTGATTCTGAAGCATTGCCTGGGACGGGAGTGGGCGATGGGATCATACCCTTTACTTGGTAGGTCGCCTTCAGCGTGCCCAGCTTTGTGACAAGCAGTGGAGCTGGAGTTGGAATTATGACAATTGGAGTTGGTGTTGGCATGAGTTGCCACCTCATACGCTCAGCCACCTGGCCCTGGATATAGCTAGTCGGACCTGTGATAAGAGCACCCACAGCACTACTTCCACCTATCATAAATAGCAAAAACGCAAGATACCAAATGAAGGGAATATGAAGCGTGATCTTACCATCTCTATCTTCTTCAATTCGCTGAAGATAAAGCATAGCCCACTTCAGAGGATTGAATATTTTGAATTGAAAGCTCACCAGATTGTCATACTTACGAGTATATTTCGGAGACGAGACATTATCACCCTCTACCTTGAGCGATGATTTTGTGAGTGTATTGTTTTTGGCAGACTTTTTCGCCATGTATCAAAGTATGCCAAAGTATATATCAATAATGCAAGTGGAATTGTTAGATAGCTCAAAATCTTAGTACTTCGTGGCCTATTGTGATAAACTAAATACATATGGTTATGCCTTGCACTGATATTCAAGCAATTCTAAAAAGTAAGTTGCGCTCGAGGGTAGAGATGTTGAAAGACGACCACGCTCTTGGCAAGCTGGTATCTATTGTCATAGGCGAGAATCCAGAGCAAGAGTCGTACGTAAAAATAAAAAAACGCATTGGTGAAGAAATAGGCGTAGTAGTTGAGAAAGTGGTGCTACCTATCGATATAGACTCACAAGCTCTCACAGACTACATCAGTAGACTGTCATCAGACGCTTCCGTGTCTGGAATCATTATCCAGCAACCAATGCCAAGATCAATAAAACCCCAAGAAGTATACGAATCAATGCCTCTTGGTAAAGAGATAGAGGGTCACAAAGATGGGTCTCCATACATATTTCCACTTGTACAGGCATGTATGCTAGGTCTTACTTGGGCATACAAATATGAAACTTCCGAAGATAAAAATGTAGACCCAAGTCAATTTGATATACCGTTTGTCACCAATGTTGAGCTCATAAGCTGGCTCAAAACCAAATCAGTCGCAATAGCAGGAAACGGCATCACAACAGGCAAACAGATAGCAAAATATTTTGACACTCTTCAGATATCATACGAGCAAACGAACTCAAAAAGCAGATACCCGGATGGTATCTACAAAAAGGCTGACATAATAATAGCTGGGGTTGGTAAGGAGATTATTACAAAAAACAATATAAAGCCAGGAGTGGTCTTGCTCAATTTCGGACTTCGAAAAGTAGAGATCAAAAAAGAGGGTGTATTTGTGTGTAAACTTCTTGGAGATTATCAAGAAGATGAAGTAAAGAATATCTCAAGCATATACACCAAGACACCTGGAGGACTTGGACCAATTGACGTTTTATGCTTATTTGGGAATCTTCTCATGGCATGCAAGAAGTAATATCTATAAGATTTGAAACACGTATGTATGAAAACAAAAATTCACTTCATCCTCGGCCAGACTGCAACAGGCAAGACCGGACGCGCAGCAAGCCTCGCACGTGAGCTTGGAGGAGAGCTCATAAACTGTGACAGTAGGCAGGTCTACAAATACCTCAACATAATAACGGGCAAGACTGATAATCCAACTGATGTAAAAGTCCACTGCGTTGACCTAGTTGACCCAAAGGAGAGCTATTCAGCATATGACTACGCCGCAAATGCATATAATGAGACCTTAAGAATGATTACAAGAAGTGTGCCCCCAATTGTAATAGGTGGCACAGGCATGTATGCATACCTTCTCAAGTACTTCGACCCAGATAAAGTTCCCATCATGACAAAAGCTCCAAGGTACTTCGACAGCTTCACGCTGGTTGAGCTTCAGGAAAAGATAAGTAGTGAGTACAAATTCATATGGAACGAACTAAACGAGAGTGATAGGAAGAACAAACGTCGACTTTCTGCTGCGCTCCAGAGACTCCTCTATGGCAACTCCCAGACCGTCAATTTTGATGCAATAAATAACCTAGCGAACTCGCACAAGCTCAGAGAAACCATCTTGCTTTATAAAGACGAGTCATCGCTTGAAATGAGGCTCCGAACACGGATAAGCGATAGATTGAAACTTGGAGCAATATGCGAGTGCGAAAACCTTCTTGCAGCAGGTTACAAGTCAACTGACCCAGGGCTTGTGACTATAGGCTATCAGAGCATATTTTCTTACCTGCAGGGAAGAATAACAGAGAAGGCAATGCTAGATGAATGGTTTACAAGAGAACGACAATACGCTAAGCGCCAAAAGACATACCTGCTCAAATACTTCCCAGATGCAAAAATAATATACGTGTAGCGAGTAAAGGGATTGGAGTGCGGAACCTGGAGCTTGGAACTTGGAACTTGGAACTCAATAAAGTATATTGATTTGCAACCCGATTTGCTCTATCATTACGCAAGGCAAACTATGTCAAACTATACACCACTTAATATGTCCCTTCTTCTTCGGGAGACGGGTGGTGGTGTGGACCCAAGGTTCATCAAAAAGAAGGGTAACTCCTTTGATAAGGTTTTTTTTCCTTTTTCGATCATGGTTCTTGTTTTGTCGCTCTCATTCTATGCAGTGAAGCTTATGGTTGATATCACATCAGTACCAACTGAAGCGTCAAAAGATACGATGGACCCAAAGGTACTTATGCGTGAGGTCGAAATAAGACCTACGATTACCCCAACTCCGACCAAAAGTATTGAGAAAATGTATAAGGAAATCGGCTCGACTGTGTTTGACCCAGACAGAGTCATGGCAACTGCAAAAGATTTTTATCCAGATATGAGTGAGCCAGAGATTATTGCAATGTCCAAAGACAATATATTGCAATGGGCAGCTCTTCACAAGTATTATCAAGATGATTTATCCGTTACCAAAAAGCTGACCATAGATCCTGCATTTCCTATAGCTACATATGGAGCAGTGCTAAAAGATCTCGATATTATGAAAAAGAAATATCAGCAAGATAAGCCCGAAGACAGTCAGGCAGGTATTCATGAGCTTGTCAGTGAATTTTTGAAAAACACAATTATTCGACTACAACAATGAAATACACGCGAATCGCGATCTCCATCATCTTCATATTCATATCACTTATTGTCATCATGTCTGCGCTTCAGACCAAGACAAACGTGAGCATACCAGTGCCTAAGGCTGCTGGAATACTGCAGTGCCGAGATGAAGATGGTAGACCAGGCTTTGACAGGTATCCTTGCGTGTGGTGTGATTTCACATATAGCATCTCAAGTGGTGAGCTGTCTGGAGTACAATGTGCATATGATACAGGAGGCAATGCAAGTGTCTGCACAGATACAACAGATAAGGATGTGAAGTACGGATGGTATCATTGTACTGACAAGGATGCTACTTACTGTGATGGGAGTAACGCAATGGAAGGCGCAGGCAACAAATCTGCATCTGACGAAAAGATAGGCACCATAAAATGTGGCGAGACCCAAACTGGACCAAAGACTATTTTGACATCAAAAAATATAAACGATGGATTTGAATGTGGAAGTGTACAAGTAGATGTGCTTGTCAATGATGGCGATACATATCTTGTTGGCAAAATGAGTGCTACTGGCGCAGACTGTGATGAAGAAGGGGAAGGCGGAGGTACAGACCCAACAACTCCACCTGGCAATCCAACTACTCCACCTGGCAATCCAACTACTCCACCTGGCAATCCAACTACTCCACCTGGCAATCCAACTACTCCTCCTGGCAATCCAACTACACCACCTGGCAACCCGACTGCCCCTCCCACAGCTACTCTAGTGCCAACAAATACTTTCACTCCGACTCCGACGGACACTATCATGCCGACGAGAACTCCCACCCTTACTCGTACACCTACTCCGACTCGCACTCTCACACCAACCAGAACCCCGACATCCACGCCAACTAAAACGCCGACTCGTACCAATACGCCCACGATTACTGCCACCAAAGTCCCAACGAATACTGCCACACCAGCCCCAAGATGTGCACAGGATCTTTGTGGAGCGTGCGGATGGATAGATGGTCAAGGCCTTTGTCATGACAGTGGTACTTTACCAAATGGCCAGAGCTGCTGCTCACCTGTCTCGTCTGGCGTGATAGTACAGACAACTATTGCGGCAACCCCAGCACCTACAATAGTCGTACAAGGCATGAAGTGTGACGCGAGATGTGGGGTATGCGGAGTGTCAGATAGTGGCGGCGTATGTCAAGATACAAATTCGCTACCGAATGGACAAGTGTGTTGTCATAGTGCCTGTGTTGGGACATCTTGTACCAAGGTATCAGGTATAGGTGGCGATGCTTGCAAAACATCTTCTGAGTGTGTGGTCGCCAATATTCAGCCCACATCTGTCATCACCCAAGTAGCCGCACAACCTCCTGTTTCTGGAAACACCATACCATGGTATCTACTTGCTATACCAGTCGTTGTGATAGCAGTAGCGCTAATATTGTGATCACCTCGACATAATAACGCACCACATGTTTATGAGCAATATAATCGACGTTTACTCATCCTATCAAATCCCAAAGCACCTACAGATACACATGCTTCGCGTGACTGCATTTGGCGCTCTCGTGTCCGATAGATTTGATCCGAACATAGTGCTGGACAAAGAATCGCTAGTAGCGGCGATGCTGATCCACGATATGGGAAATATCTTGAAGTTTGACATAAACGTTACTAGGTCACTCGGAGTAAGCGAGGTGGAAATAAATAATATTGAGAAAACAAAATCAGAATATAGACAGAAATATGGGAACGACGAGCACTCTGCCACTTATGCCATAGCACTTGAGCTCGGAGTAACATCCAATGCATATCATATACTTACTAACATGGGAAGCTCCAAGATCAAGCATATGATTGGCACTGACAACTGGGAAGTGAAGATCGCGACTTATTCTGACAACAGAATAGATCCACGAGGTGTGACCACGCTCACAAAAAGATGGCAGGATGTGCTTGAGAGATACAAAGGGAGAACAGACCATAGACTAGGAAGTTCCGATGAGGTAGAGGAGAGGAAAAAATATTCCTTTGATTTGGAAAAACAAATTCAATCAAAGTGTAACCTCGACTTACAAAGTATAGACAACTCAACAATAGCATCCTACATAGAAAGGGTGAAGGGGGTCGTGATATAGAAGGGGTAGGGGGTAGGGGGTAGGGGGTAGGAAAAAGTGTATTTTGATTTATTATGTTGTCAAATGTATCCCTGATGTGTCTTCTCTGACTACTGTCGCCTGTCAACTATGTTGTTCTGTCGACTGTCGCCTGACGACTGTCAACTAGCTCCTCTCCGAGAACATCTTCTGGAAGGCTTCCTTTGGTATCTCCACCTTCCCAACCATTTTCATTTTCTTTTTTCCTTCTTTTTGCTTCTCAAGAAGTTTGCGCTTGCGGCCGACGTCCCCTGCGCCGACTACCTTGCTATTTTTTATAAGCACATCCTTGCGATATGGTGCTATGCGCTCGCTTGCTATGATCTTACCTTTGTACTGACCTTGGATCTTTATCTCGTACTGCTGACGAGGGATGAGTTCATGTAGACGGTGGCACATCTGCATCGCGCGCGCTTGCGCGCGCTCTGCGACAACAATCTCAGAAAATTCCTCCACGGGATCGCTATTTATGAGAAGTAGTAGTTTGTCTGCTTTGACCTTCTCGTGATCAACCACTTCCCAGTCAAGAGATGCATAGCCTGATGTCACAGACTTTAGCCTGTCGAAGAATCCAGAGATCATTTCAGATAGAGGCATCAGGTATGTCATGTTGACCTGGTGCTTATTGTCCATAGTCTGAAATTTGGCCCTGTAGTTCTCGCAAAGATCCATTATTGCACCTACATAAGTGCTTGGAGCAATGATCATGACGCGAACTATTGGCTCAAGATAATGTCCTTCAGATTCAAAGATATAATCGACCTGCGGTGGGGTAAGCACAATAGACAGATCAAACTCCTGCTCAAGCCTCTCTCTTATCACATCAGCATGGAGTATCCCAAGGAACCCTACCCGAAACCCTGCACCAAGCGCAGTACTGTAGATAGATTGGTATTCAAGAGCTGCGTCGTTCAGCATGAGCTTTTCTAGTGCCTTTTTGAAGTTTAAGTAGTCACCTGTGTCTGTTGGGAACATGCTGGCATAGACCATCGGCTTGATCTTTTTGTATCCTGCTAGAGCAGTGGATGTGGATTTGGCAAATACTATGGTGTCTCCTACCGTCACGTCATGTATATCTTTGAGATTTGATGCAATATATCCTATCTCTCCACACCCTATCTTGCCTGCTCGTGTGAGGTCAGGTTGGAAGTATCCAATATTGGGCGACTCAAAAGTAGCACCTGATATGCAAAGCTTGTATGTCTGTCCTTCAGTCATTTCGCCCTCAAACATTCGAACAAAAGCCACGACCCCAAGATGCGTGTCGTAATACGAATCAAAAACAAGCGCCCTAGGTTGTTCTGTATTCACAATGCTTGGAGGCGGAATTTTCGTAATAAAGTCATGAAGTAAAGCTTCTACTCCTTCACCAGTCTTCGCTGACACGCAGTGTATGTCTGATTCATTACACCCCAAAAACTCCATTATCTCCATTTTAGTCTTATCCACTTGAGCGTTTGGCATGTCGATCTTATTGACAACGGGTATGATAACAAGACTTTTGTCAATTGCCTTATATGCATTTGCGATTGTTTGCGCCTGAATGCCTTGGGTGGCATCAACAAGAAGTAATGCCCCTTCCACACAAGCTAGAGTTCTGTCAACTTCGTAAGTGAAGTCTACATGTCCTGGTGTGTCTATTAGGTTTAGGATGTAGTCCTCCCCTGCAAGAGTGTATTTCATGCGCACTGGCGCAAGCTTGATTGTGATACCGCGCTCCCTAGATATTGGATTTCTGTCAAGATATTGCTCTTGACCAGTCTTCAGGTCCACAGTGTGAGTCATCTGGAGAAGCCTATCTGACAGTGTGGACTTACCGTGGTCAATGTGAGCTATGATTGCGAAATTACGAATATTCATACACTAAAAGAAAGACCTTTGATAGCACAAGCTATACATTACTACTGTGTCAGCCAGAGGCTGATCAGCCTTGGGCTGAAACTGTTCACCTTTATTCTTATGGTACTCTCACTAGTCTCACGGTAGATGTGCCACCCTCATCACTCCAAGTGTCCCCATGAAGTACTATTACAGATTCGCCTTTTTTGACATAGCCCTCTCTCGCGAGCTCCGACACTGCTTCAAGTATCTGCGCATGCTTCACATCGCCCTTGTCTGGCGTGTCTGCAAGATGTGGGATCACGCCATAATCAAGACACATTGCGCCGTACACTCTCTTCAGATCTGTGAAGGCATGTATTGCGACCTCTGGTCTGAAGTGTGCAAGCACTCTTGCACTTCTCCCAGAGTGAGTAAATACTAGGAATGCTGCAACATCACTATCATGACTCATGCAGTCTTCGTATAGTTTGTATGCTGCATGTGCCATTCTTGAGACTTTGTTATCAAGTATTAGCTTCGTGATGGGTCTTCTATACATCTTTCCCTCTCGCTCTGCTTTTGCGGCAACTCCTGCCATGATGGCAACTGCCTCTGCTGGATATTTGCCCGCTGCTGATTCGCCAGATAACATAGTCGCATCTGTATTGTCAAACACAGCATTTGCTACGTCGGACACTTCTGCACGAGTTGGAAGCTTGTTGTTCTCCATACTCGCAAGCATTTGTGTAGCTGTGATGACTGTCTTGCCGTATCTCAAGCATGTTTCGATCATTTGTTTCTGATAGATGGCCAGCCCCTCGATTGGTGCCTCGACACCTAGATCACCTCGTGCTACCATGACTATGTCAGTCTCTTGGACAATCTCCTCAAGATTCTCAACAGACTGTACAGTTTCAAGCTTCGCGCAGACTTGCGACTTGCACCCTTTTTCGGCAAGCTTTGCCCTGACATCTATGATGTCCTTCGCGCTTCGTGAGAAAGAAAATGCAACTATCTCCATGTCATTTCTTACAGCAATATCAATACCTACCAGGTCTCTCTCTGTGAGAAGATCGACCGGGAAATCAGCTCCTGGGATATTCAGGGATTTGCGGGTCTTTAGGATTGCATTTGTCTGGGATTGGATTTTCACTGTTTTACCGTCCTTACTTGGGTCTTCCATCACCTCAAACGTGATCGTTCCGTCGTCAACAAGCAGCTTTTGTCCCTTCACAAGAGACTTTATAATATATGGATGGGTGAGTGTAAACTCGGGTGACCCAAAGACGAAAGTGTCGCCGTGTTTTATTTCTTTTTGTAGTACATCCAGTATGATTCGAAAGGATGGTCCTTGTAGATCCATCATCGTACCTACTGGCATATTTAGCTTAGCAGAAATCTCTCTCACGCGTTTTACTCTTTCCTCATGCCACTCAATCTCGCCGTGTTTGAAGTTGAAGCGGAAGATGTTTACTCCAAGTAGCATCAGCTTCTCAATCATCTCTGGGCTGTCTGACGCAGGGCCTAAGGTTGCGACTATTTTGGTGTGTTTGATTGGTTGGTAGCTTGTCATATAAGCTCATATCATACCATATTTTATTTCTAGTTTCGGAGTGGAATGATTGCAAAAAGTTTATGTTCTGACAGCACGTCTTCTATACAGACTACGTGAGCCTGACTTGCGGTGATTGTAGTTTACTAAATATTTTCTCCTTGCAATAAAAAGTGAGGTCATGATTGATGCGACAAGTGTCGACATGATGAATATGTTTATCTTCGAAAATGGTGTGGTTGACGTGACTGCGATGGCTTCAGTTTTCATATTATTCTGGGCCAAGTAACCCCCTCCACTACATCGACCAACCACAGCCTGAGCAGTACCGCCTGAATAACTTAAAAGGCAGTGTGATGTGCGCACCTCATATACCTGACCATACCTTGTACAGCTCTGACTTTCAGCACATTTCAGCTTGAAATAATACTTAGAGTTTGGGTCGAGTGGACCGACTGTATAGCTCAAGAGCCCGGTCTTGGGTTGGAGCACTGGAGTAAATCTTACATCTGATGTAGGAGAGGAGATGTCCTTACCATATGACACAATCATATCTTCACACAATCTTCCGCAATTCTCAAAAAACAAGTTTGCAAGGTCATAATCAGTTTCTATTTTCACGATATTAGGCACACAAGGTGCCTGCGGATTGCTACAAGGGTATTTTCCATCATTACTTGCATATGAAGTAGCGACATGAAATGTCGTAAGCGCAGCTATGGCAGATATTGCGAAAAAAACAGCAAAACTTTTGCCCATTCATACAACCTATCATACAAATGAGCCTTGTGTCAACTCTTTGCTCTTAACCCTTAGCTCCTAGTACTTATGTTCTTAATGTTCTGGGCTCGGAGTTTACCCTGAGCAGTTCGACTTTGCTCACTGTGAACTCTGCCGAAGGACCCTACACCCTACACCCTACACCCTACACCCTACACCCTACACCCTACACCCTACACCCTGAATAAAGTATAATCGTGTTCTATGGCAGGACATTCCAAATGGAAAAATAACCTTGGTCGCAAAACGGCGCAAGATGCCAAAAAATCGGCAAACTTCGCCAAACTATCAAAAGCCATTACTGTGGCTGTACTTGAGGGAGGGTCAGGAGATCCAAACTTCAACCCACGACTTCGCATGGCAATAGACGCAGCAAGAAGTGGCAGCATGCCAAAAGATAATATAGAGCGTGCAATCGCGAAAGGCTCTGGTCCAGACAAAGCAACGCTTGCCACAGCTATCTATGAGGTCTTCGGACATCACGGCACTATGCTTATTGTGACAGCCACTACCGACAATCTAAATCGAACTACGAATGAAATGCGCGCGCTCATAGATCGGAATGGCGCCAAGCTCGGTGGACACGGATCTGTACGACACCTGTTCGAACATTTGGGAGTGTGTGAAGTAGGTAAAGAAAATGACAAGTTATCGGATGACGAAATCCTTACGATTTCGACCATACTTGATGCGACAGACTACGTGATGATGGACGATGGTCATGCCATCATATACTTTCATTTCGATCACATAGGCAAGTCAAAACATATGCTTGAGGAGCATGGATTTGTGGTCTTCGATGGACCAAATGCCATCTACAAGGCGACTATGCCCATAACACTTGATGAGAAATCAATGGCAGATTGTGAAAGACTTGTCGAAGCACTAGAAGCCCACGACGACGTACATGAGGTGTTTAGTAATATTCAGTAGTGTAAAAATTTCTAATTGATCTAATTACCCTAATTGACCTAAACAAGCCACATGACAAGAAATATCAGAGCAATTATTTTTGACGTGGATGGGGTACTAGTTGATAGTGAGCAAACACACTTCAAGGCATATCAAAAGATTCTTGCCGAATACGGGCAAGAGCTTTCTTGGCCCGGCTACAAAAAGTACTTCAGTGGAAAATCTATAAAAGGCGGAATCGCTGCTTTCGTTAAAGATCATTCCATAACACAGGCTACAGAATTCGAAAAATTTCTCACTGATTTTTCCGAAAAGAAAATAGCGTCTACTACCAAAATCTTCGCAAATCGCATAGATTTCTTCACAGATACTGTCAAATTCATTAAAAAAGTTTCAGTAGGTCAACTCGAGCTGAAAGATATTGGAAATATCAACGAAAAGCCAATCATAGCTTTTACAACAGGTATGGAGGATGGGCTTATGAAAGAGGTAATGAAGCATCACAATCTCAACAAGCTTATTTCTGTTGCCATCACTCCAAGTCACTACAAAAGAAGCAAGCCAGATCCAGAAAGTTATTTGGTAACTCTCGGAAAAATTGGGATAAGCGCAAGTGAAGCAATAGGAATAGAGGATAGTCCAGCAGGGATTGACGCTCTTAATGCTGCGGGTATTTTTTCAATAAGTCTTACAACAACTCACACTGATTCTGAGCTTTCAAAAGCAAAAGTAATAGTGTCGAATCTTAGTGAGCTAATTTTGTGAAATTTTGATTGTCATCTAGATTCGCTAGTTGGCGGAGAGAGATCGCTTGTGGAGGTATTAAGAAATAAGGGATTTCTCATTCCGTTTTACTTCATTCGAAATGACATCGACAACTTCTGCTAAATCTGATACCAGACACCTGTAACTGATAGCTTTATTTTGTTATATCAGAACATAGTACCCAGAATATTACGCCTAGAACTCTGCTCTCACCGCTTTGGTCTACTCATACTTAGCTCATAGAACATAGAACTTAGTACAAAGCTAACTGATTTATTCGCTTTGCTCTTTCCTCTATTTTTGTGGTCATTTTTCTGCTACACTCGAACTTTGATCCAGGATTTCTGATGATACCTTTTTATGAAAAAGATACTCTCGATTGCACACAGCTCAATCCGCTCGAAGACTGGGAAAAATATAATCATAAACACGATAGGAACGTACATGAATATAGGGTTTGCACTCTTTTTTGTGCTACTTCTGACACGCATCCTGGGCCGCGTGGAATATGGCACGATGACGGTACTCCTAAACATCTCATATGTCCTAGCAAATGTGATGGAGTTTGGGACAACATCCACTATCTACTCCTACCTCCCAGATCTTTATCATGATCATACGAGACGTGGCGAGCTATTGAGCTTTGTAAAGACCGTTCTTTTCTACCAGAGTTATGTGTCGATAGCAGCAATCATTCTGCTTATTATCTTCTTTCCGACGCTTGACGCACATTTTTTCAAGACTGACTCACCCATGCTTATACTCTTTTGGACGGCTGTTTCTGTACTTGGATTTGTATGGCAGAACACTATCATGAATATGTTCTTCGCTGTGAAGCAGTTTTTTGAAGCAAATGTCTGGCTCAATATCTCAAATGTCGTAAAGACACTCATCATACTTGCTCTTTTGCCATTTGGGTTTGTGGGACCTGGTACTGTGATATTTGTGTTTGGGGTGGTCGGGCCTGCGTTATTTCTCATAATAGCCTTCTCGCAGCATCCAGATACCGTCAAGGAGCTACTTTTTGAGACAAAGACTTCACGAAGTCACTTCAAGGTGAGATATACGATGACCAACTTCGTGTCAGCGCAATTTGTGAATATCGCTATGCGTATGGATCTTTTTATCCTTTCATATTTCAAAATGCAAAATGCCGTCGCGGACTACGGCCTAGCACAAAAGATAATTCTTACCATCATCTCGACTGTGGTCAGTGTCACACAGGTACTGTCTCCGAAATATGCAATGATAAAAACCAAACTGGAGGCTTTGAAGGAACTGCGCCACAGCCTCATATTCTTGAGCTTGCCAACTGCGATGTTTCTGGGACTTATCATCCTACCAGACTGGTTCTACTACATGCTTTTCACTGATAAGTTCGCAGATATGCCGACATTTGCCAGACTACTTGGCGGGGCCTATGTACTCTTCGCACTCGGACAGATATTCAATCTATTCCATCTATATACCTTCAAAAAACCCCAAGTACTTCTCTGGTCAAATATTTTGTTTATGGCAATTGTCTCTGGTGGATGCTACTTACTCATCCCAAAGATCGGGGTCGTAGCTGGTCCGCTCATGCTTGCGACAGCATTTCTTGTGTCGATGATCATCCAAGGCATCAGCACGAAAAAGAATTTTGATAAGTTACCGGCATAACGAAATAGTTTATAAAGTTCTTAAGGTTTGTAAGGTTTATAAAGTAA
>CAZATL010000004.1:50093-51165 GCA_964488055.1 uncultured Gammaproteobacteria bacterium
ATTAATTTTGTAACTGGTAACGAGAACAAATATCTTGAGGCAAAGGCCTTCATACCAAATCTACAGATGGTCGATATTGATCTGACCGAAATACAGTCACTTGACCCAAAGGAAATAATCACACACAAGCTCGATGAAGCGAAGAAAAAGGTAAATGGAGCAGTACTTGTCGAAGACCAGTACATGCATATTGATTGTCTGAATGGCCTGCCAGGGCCCATGATCAAATGGTTTCTGAAGACCTTAGGAATTCAGGGAATAGCAGAGCTTGTACATAAGTATGAAAATCATAGCGCATCTGTTTCTGTGATCCTCGGGTACTCAGATGAAAGTGGTCATATAGAATATTTTGATGGCACTGTCCACGGTAAGATAGTAATGCCACGAGGCGATAATGGATTTGGCTGGAATCAGATATTCGAGCTGGATGGAAGTGGCAAAACTTTTGGTGAAGTGACAATAGAAGAGAAAAATAAAGTGTCGATGAGAAAAGTGGCATACGAGAAGCTTGCAAAATATTTGGGTCTTGAATATGGTTCGAGGAACTAAAGTGACGAGAACTACCAAAGTTATTGTTATATCAATCTTCAACAGTTCTCACTCCGCCGGTTGGCGGACCGTTCGAACCATATTGATATGTCAAACTAGGTAATATCATTTTCAAGTGGTTTTACAATACTTCGATAATCTTCTGACTTCATTGCAACAGAAAATCTGCGATCACCAGCATTGAATACTATTTTCTCATTTGCAAAAAGTGACGGATCGACGATCACTTCAATATTGAAGATATTTCCAAATGGTGGCACACCACCTACCATCACACCACCTGTCACATCGGACACTTCTTGCTCGCTGGCAAAAGACATGTCTTTTATACCTAGTGACTTTTTTGCTTTTTTACTATCGAGCTTTTTGTCGGCTGGCATTACAAACATTACAAATTTTTTGGTGCCGTCTTTGTATTTCGCTCTGACGATGAGTGCCTTCGCTCCTTGTGATAGGGTGTAGCCATCACGAGCTCTAGACGCTTCTTCGCTCGTGCGTACCGCCTCGTGTTCAAACACCTCGA
>CAZATL010000005.1:0-8466 GCA_964488055.1 uncultured Gammaproteobacteria bacterium
AGTACTGGAGTGCTTTTATACCCTCCTCCACTTTCTCCACACTCACTCCATAGTGCCTAATCTTATTTTGTATAACCATCTCATTGAGAAAATCAAACACTTCTGGCATATAGTAGGCCTGTGTGGGTGGACAATGAAGTTGAAGTAAGTCCAGTGTATCAAGTTGTAAATTGTCTCTGCTTCTTTCGATGAACTTCTCGAGATTTTCTTTTGTGTATCCTCCAGCCAAGTGGGGGTTAAGTCTTCTGCCGGCTTTGGTTGCTACATATACTTTCTCTTTTCGGGTTTTCAGGACCTTTGCAATGATCTTCTCACTCCTTCCGTCTCCATATACGTCTGCCGTATCTATGAAATTTACCCCCATATCTATTGCTTTGTTGAGCGTTGCAATAGCATCAACATCTGTCACTGTTCCCCAGTCAGCTCCGAGTGACCACGCACCATAACTCACCTCCGAGACTTTGTAACCGGTTTTGCCCAGTGTTCGATATTTCATAAAGTAATTATTTACCTAGTATATCAGGATGTAGACTTGCCAAAATGTGATTATTCGAGTTATTCTTTGATACAATTCATGAAGCATATGGAAGATCTTGAAAGCCTAGAAAGAGGAAAATCTCCTAGGAGCCAAAAACAAACCCAGTCTATCACTCTTCAGCAGGCAATAGATTATGGCGAATATGACCCTCGACATCTTGCCAACTTCAGCGAGTGGCATACTTTATCTCCGCACATCAGGTGGCAGCTAGTAAGAAAAGCACTAGATATAAGACAAAGACAGCTCATCACCCAGTACGCAGAACTAAACAATGCGCTCGACCTGCGTCTCAAGCCACACATACACGAAGCGATGAAAAATGTTGAGAAGCAACTTTCTGATCTTGCGAGAGACCGCGAAGATCTCTATGTCGAATTCTCGAATAAAATGTAAATCTGGTTTAGATTTATAATAAATATGTATAACCACACACCTGCAAACTACAAATGCCCAATATGCCCTGCTGTAAATGGAATAGAAAATGGAGATACACTTATCGCGCAGAGTGACATCGTCTAATAGAGATAATCTTGTAACTGCGTTTATCTCCTCTTTCTTCAAAGCTAAGATAAAGGGTCATGTTATCACCGTGCCAAACAAACACTTCGAAAATATTTATGAATTGCCTGATGAATTAGGCGCACGTATTTATGAAGTGTCAAAAAAGATGGCTATAACGCTAAAAGAAGTTTATAGATGCGAAGGTGTGACAATTCTGCAAAACAATGAGCCCGCTAGTGATCAACATGCATTCCATTACCACCTGCATGTATTACCAAGATACAAAGATGATGATTTTCGAAACGATGTAACGAAAATCACTACAACCCCAGAAGAAAGAAAACCTTATGCAGATAAGATAAAAGCTTTTCTAAGTAAATAACATTATTACATCCCTCCCCCCTCACCAGAGCTCTGGTGAGGGGTACTCTCTTCGCAAAGGGAGATTATGTTTTCTTCTGGGTTCTCCTTTTTGAAGGAGGTGGTGAGACACGAACCGGAGGATGTCATTAATAATTCATATTTCTATAACATCCCCCCGCTTCCTCCTACGGCGGACAGGTCGCTGACCCTCCGGGCGTAGCCCCCTTCAACAAAAGGGGGATCTAAAAATGTTTTGTTAAAAAAGCATTTAGTGTCAAGTATGAAGTAATACATATGGACCGGGAGCAAGTAGTTAACATTCTGTGTGTTGATTTATGTAGAGACAAACCTAGATGTCTACCCGTGTATTGCGGGCGACCACATGGGGTCGCCCCTACACAAGCACATTGCTATAATCTTGTCTATGACCAAGTTCATTCTTCATGGCGGACGGGCAAAGGACGATTGTGCGGATAATGATGTGTTCTTTCGCGAGATGCTCGTTGGTACACATAACCAAGTAAACATACTGCTTTGCTACTTTGCTCGTAGTGAAAGTGAATGGGAATCTCATGCACAGCGCGACATAAGATATTTTCGCAGAAATTGTGATGATAAGAATCTGACTTTCGAGATAGCTAAAGTAGAAAATTTAGAAAGCCAAATACTAGCATCAGACGTTATATACATCTTCGGTGGTGAAACATCTAGACTAGTCCAAGTAATGAAAACCATTCCCAACCTGAATGGCTTACTTGCTGGCAAGGTGGTTGGTGGATCGTCAGCTGGTGCTTACGTATTTTCAAAATACTATTTCGAGAATGACATAAAGAAAATTGGCACAGGTCTTGGCATACTAAACATGAAGATTTTTTGCCATTATTCAGAAGAAAAAGAAAGTGATGCAAAAAAACTTCGAGATTTTGGAGAAAATCTACCTTTGGTCACGCTCCGAGAACACGAACTTGAAATTATTTCTCAATGAATTATCTAGAGACTAGGTGTTTTATGGGCGTAAATGACGTATTGGCTATTCTCAAATATCTTGGTTCTGTTGCTCATTTTTGCTCCCCAGTTTGTTGTTTTTGTCTTGTCCATGAAGATATAATCAGCAGACCTATCATACCCATCTTTGAGAAAATTCATCTCCTTACTTTTATATTCGACTAAAGTATTTCTCAAAATAGGAATATTGCCTATGGTAAGTGGCATTCCTGTAAATGCAGGAAGCCTGCTGTCTGGCGCAATCTGACCATACGTAGAGACTGTTCCATATGGTAATTTGCGAAGAGTATTTGTCGCCTCAACGAAATCTTTGCTTATTATCACGTCGTTTCTGTAGATCACATATCGCCACTGATCTACGGTCGGTATTAAAATAGATATTACAACAACCACATAAACCACAAACTTTGTTGTACCTTTCAAGCTACCAACAAATTCGCCTGCCAAAAAACTCGACAGGAAGACTGCGTAATAAAGAAACTGGATGGTGTTCCACCAATCGCCTTTTTGAAGAAGTATTAATGGCACAACAGACAAGATTATTGTCGAAAATAGCGTGGCTACAAGATGAGGGTCAAATATCTTCTTGATCATAATTTCCAAAATGTGAAAAAACCCGACAACTCTCGCACCAAAGTTTATTAAGAAAAAGATGGTGGTTGCAACGATATAGATTGATATTAGTCGCGGAGAAAACTTACCTGATGCTTCTAGTGTTGATCTCGCAAGTGCTATATTATTGTCGAAAAGATGTGATGGATCATCGATGAGTGACCGTATGAGAGCCAGTGGATCATAAGTGAATACCCCCTTACCACTCCCCCCAATAGCAAAAGTGATGGATAAAAAGAATATCAAAACTACAAAAAAACCTGCGGCAACTCTAAATAATTGTTTTTTATTTGATAATGCAAAAATTGCAAAGTATGTAAATACGTAAAGAAGAAGTGCCACTCCACCATATACTTTGAGTGCTGTGGTTATCGCAACTAAAGCTCCGATTATTGTGGTCTTTTTAGGAGAAAGATGGCCTGGTTTATTTATAATCGCGATTGTCAGAAGTATGAAGACAAGAGATAAGGCAAACTGATTGTTATAAAACATGATAGTTGGTTGAAGAGACAAGACAAGCGGAAATCCTCTTGTAGAAGACCCAACAAGGGTTCCTGATGAAAATAGGGTCATAATAAATGCAAAACTATTTCCAAGAAACAGGAAGAGGGCGGTAGCAACTTTGGCATTAGGTGATAGCTTTAGTATCTTGATGACATAAAGTACGGCAATGATATATAACGTAGATGTCAAAACGGGAAACACGTGGAAATACCCATGAAGTGGGCTAATTCCAAAAACATAATTTAGTAAGTACAAAAACCAGTCAAAAAGATAGTTGTAGTTGGTCAGCCTGACGCTGGCAAAGTCAGGGTGAATAGGTGGGAATGACCTAAATGCAGTCTCTGCTATGGCCATATGCCAAAAAGCGTCATGAGCGTGATAGTCTGCAACGGCTATAGAGCAATCTCCCGTTATTTTGTCACACGTCTTCCATCCGCTTGGAAATATAAACCCAAGAGAAGTACAGAAGAAAACGATTGTAAAGAAAAAGATAAGGATCTCTTGCTTTGTGAATCTTATCTTTCTGGAAAGAATACTCATATATGAAAGTTGATGTATATTTTATATCTACACGAGTTATGTTGTCCTATTCTAATCACTCATCTCCGGATACCTGTCTGAATTTTTTGTGTAATACTCTTCCCATTTGTTGCCTTCTGTTGTCTCGACGTAGTCCACGTAGTGTCGCGTGTCAAATGCACCATTTTTCTCATTTTTGATTTTTCGGATTTTAGTCAACTCTTCTTTAGACACGCCAAGCGCTGTAAGTAGTGCGTCGATTGCCTCTTGCAGATCTGCAATCTCACTCACCAAATCATTTTTGTTTTTTGTTTCTGGGATCTCACCCGCTTCCTCATGCACCTTTCGCTTCAGCTCTTCTATATATTCATCGTCGACTAGTACACGCCAAACAGGCCTATTGCCAGCGTTCACAATACTTTCGACGATTTTGTCCCTTACAAGTTTGGCAAATTTGAAACGTCTCATGCTATCTATTTTGAAATATTAATTTTCACACAATTCCGAACATATTTTGTAATTATAAAAAATGGAGATGGCTTGACTTTCTTCTCAAAGACTATCATTGGATCTTCGTATATCCTGTCTGCAGTCCATTTGTACATGTCATTGGCTGTCATGATTGACGTTCTCAACCTTTTCGGAATATACAAGAAGCCCTTTTCTGCTTCTTGCACAATATGCCTATACCTGTCTATCTGATATCTTGCAAAGTCTGAAAACTTTTTTGTTTCTTCTTTCGCGTTTTCCAGTTTTTGTCCAAGCCCGAATTTGGCAAGTTCGTCTTGTGGCATGTATACACGATTTAGCGCTAGATCTTCGCTTATGTCTCTTATGAAATTTATTAGCTGCATGGATTTGCCGAGCAAACCAGCAGCCTTTAGCGACTCATCTGGTAGTCTCATAATCCGCGCCATCATATACCCTATCACGTCAGCCGATCCATAAACATATTTTTCCAATGCTTCGAAAGTTTCGTATTTATCCACAGTAAGATCTGCTCTCATACTAGCCAGGAAGTCATTTATCCAGACTTCATCAAAGCCGTCTGCTTTGGAAAGTTTAATAAAATCGTCGACAATTTGATTGCCTGTGGTCTCACCTCTTAGTGCACTACCCGTGAGATTGACAAAACTCTCAAAACTCGCCTTATCTTGGGGTATCTGATCTACAAAGTCATCTGCTGTACGCACAAATGCGTAGAGCGTGAAAACACGCTCTCTCACCACTCGCGGGAAAAAAATACTTGAGAAAAAATATGTAGTACTACCTTTTCTGAATATTTCAAATTTTTTTATATTCATAATACTTTTTGTTTGGTATCTTCATTTATTCTATTTGCAGCAAATTCTGCTGATATAAGCACCATGGGCATACCAATCCCAGGCTGTGTATAGTGGCCAGCATAATACAGATTTGTCAACTTTTTGCTTTTGTTGTGAGGTCTGAAGTACGCCGTTTGCCACAGCGTTTGAGACTGGGCAAAAGCAGTGCCCATATATGCGTGGTAGTCGGCCTGCATGTCCTTTATACTGTAGACTCGCTTGTAGACTATGTCTTTTGAGAATTCATACCCCACCACTTTCTCAAGATCGCATATTGTCCATTCTGCCAGTGTCTCTGCGTCTTTGCCGCTATCATCAAGTCCTGGTGCAATAGGAACAAGTATAAACAAATTCTCTGATCCAGGAGGCGCTACAGAGGTGTCGGTCTTTGAGGGCGCACAGACATAATACGATGGCTGGGTAGGCCACTTCGGGTTTTCAAATATTTGCCTGAAGTGTTCGGGCCATGATTCATAAAGTACAAGATTGTGATGCTCAAGCTTCGGCACCTTGCTTGATATGCCAAGATAGATAAGAAGTGTGGCAGGCGCCATGACTTGTTTCTCAAAATACTTTTTTGAGAAGGTTTGGTCATTTTTCTCAAGTAGTTGTGTCTCGAAATGTTGGAGATCTGCAGTATTTACAAAAATATCTGCCTCATGTTCTTCATTTTTTGTGATGACTTTTTTTATTTTTTTATTTTTATCTTTTTCTATTTTTATAACCTCTGCATCAGTCAAAAACTCAACTCCATAGCTCTTCCCAATATCCGCTATGGCGTCAGCTAATTTGCCAATCCCCCCCATAGGGTACCAGCCACCCAGGTCAAAGTCCACATGCGACATCATGGTATAAAATGCGGGTAGATTGTCTGGACTTCCTCCGAGGAATACTGTGGGGTAGCCAAGTATCTTGAATATCTTAGTACTCTTTGTAAATTTGCGTACCAAGCCACCAAATGATTCAAAGATAAATACTCTTATAAATAGTTTGATAAGCCCAAGGTCCAGGAAGTTTAGTATGCTCCCAAAATATTTATATACAAACCCGCTTTTTTTATCTGCAGCAATAGTATAGATGTCTTTTGAGAGCTTGAAGTATTTTGCTAGCCTGGATCTTGACCCAGGTTCAAGACCCTCAAACATCTCCAGATTTTTATTAATATCTTTACTTATCGACACGCTCTTTCCTTCCTCAAAAAATACGGCGTACTGTGGATCCAGGCGACAAAGATCCATGAGGTCTGTCGGTTTTTTGCCAAACTTGGCAAAGAACCTCTCAAACACATCGGGCATGAGATACCACGAGGGCCCCATGTCGAACGTAAATCCTTTCTCATGAAATATTCTCGCCCTTCCACCCAAGGTTGAGTTTTTTTCAAGGACAGTTACTCTGTAACCATCTTTAGCAAGTAAAGCAGCTGTTGCAAGCCCAGACAATCCCCCACCAATAACTATTACTTTTTCTTTCATATAGCACAATTATACGAGGATAATATTTCTTGAGTGTATGAAAAAGGGCGCTGCGTCTGGCGCGGCGCCCCTTGTTTGCGGGCAGATGCCTAGATCTTCTGCCCCTACAATTTTTCTGGTCTGTCTACTGACGACTGTCGCCTGCCAACTATTTGGCCTAGCTTTTGATCGGTGTCGCCACGTGCTTCTTCGGTATTACCATCGTGTCGCCATGATCCACACCAAGCACATTCACAAGATCAGATCCTGCGGGCACGATGTACTTCGTATTCGTCAAAAGGACTTTCTCAAGCACCTCGAGTTTCTTGAGTGCCTGGGCACGTACGTCAAACGTGGCATTGGCTGAATCTGCGACCATCTTGATGGACTCTGCTTCTGCTTTCGCGCCGAGTACTCTGGCTTGGGCTAGTCCCTCTGCACGAAGTATGGCCGAGCTCTTCTCTCCCTCTGCCTGAAGTATCGCACTTCTGGCAAATCCTTCAGACTGCAAGATGCTAGCTCTCTTTTCACGCTCTGCCTTCATCTGGAGGTTCATGGCAGCAACGATCTCTGGTGGTGGGTCTATCTTTTGCACTTCGACTCTGGTGACGTTCACTCCCCAGGCATCAGTGGCATGGTCTAGTGCCTCGCGAAGATTTACATTTATCGCATCTCTTGCCACAAGTGTTTCGTCGAGTGTGGTGTCGCCTATCAAATTGCGGAGGTTTGTCTGTGCAAGGGTTGTCGCAGCATAATCGAAGTCTTGTACCTCAAACTCTGCTTTTACAGGGTCAAACACCTTGCAGTAAATGACCGCGTCGACTACCACGCTCACATTGTCTTTTGTGATGACCTTCTGTGGCTCGACGTTGATTACTTGCTCACGCATGTCTACCTTTATCATCGAGTCGACATACGGGATGATAATGCTCAAGCCTGGATCTGCAGTTCGTGAATATTTGCCGAAGCGCATGATGATGCCCTTCTCATACTGATTCACTATTCGCATACCAAAAAGTGCTGTTATGAAAACAACCACAGCTAGTGGAATAAGAAATGGGAACATAAGATTAAGTTATAAAGTTATAAAGTTCATAAGTTTTTCTGATAATTCTAGTAACTGAGATTTATGCAAATCGGTGTCTCATTGTGTCATCCTGAACTTGGTTCAGGATCTTGAATGAATTATCAACCACCGAACAAGAGATCTCTCCACCCTCGACTAAATCGTCGAGGAGTCGAGATGACGTGTTTTTCTTCATTTCGCTACAGGCCTATTGATGATTGAAAATTAAGTATTATTTGATAATTGGATCTTGTAAATTAAAAATTAGACCAACGTCGTCTGTGTCTCATCCACATACCCAATATCCTTCTCATATGGCCCATTGTCGCGAGCTGTGACGGCCAATTCATCACAAATCTCATTTTCTTTATGGCCATCGTGTCCTCGTACCCAGGTAGGGTTTATTTTTCTTTTTTCAACGAGTGATATTAGTCTCTCCCACAAGTCTCTATTTGCAACACTCTTTTTATTCGCCGTTCTCCATCCATTTTTTTGCCATGATGCAAGCCAGCCCTTTGTGAGTGCGTTCACGATGTATTGAGAATCAGAATAAAAATCTATTATGCTTCCGTCCGGGATCGC
>CAZATL010000005.1:8566-48509 GCA_964488055.1 uncultured Gammaproteobacteria bacterium
GAACATGCCCCATCTGTGAAGAGTTCTACTTTTTCTGACATATCAACTTCGAATATACCACAAAGTGGTCTTCTTGTGTATAAATTTGTTATACTTTTTTACTAGTGAGGGCATCTTTGCCCAACTTTCCTTCATATGTCACCAAAGCCAAGCATTTACACAAGCAAAGCACCCCTCAATCCATTTGATGATCGCGCTGTGCCAAAAGGAGCTACACAAGCTGCTGTGGCTGGTTTTCGTGATGACGCAAAAAACCCTTCACCACTCGCTGACTTTATGCCTTTTGTAGATAACACAAACGAACGAAGTGAGTTCTGGAGAGCTCTGATTGTCACTTTTGTAGTTTTGGCAGGTATTAGTGCGCTTGGTGTTGGTTTTGTCCTGTCACAAAGACTCAATAGTCCTCCAGAGACTATGGCTCTGACCCCCAAATACATCGATTCTTCGCCAAATACAGTAAGCGCAAATGTCACAACAACTAGGGCTCCTACACCCAAGTCACTTGAGTTTGGATCAAGCAATTCTATTGACCTGACGATAGTGCCGACTCCCCGCCCCACAAGTCAGTTCCCATCAGGTGTGCCTTCGTCTTTTGTGCCTTTTTTTGTCAATCCATTTTCAACTCAAAGCGCAACACTCCTAGCGGTCTCTGGCACAATCACTCCAACGGGCTCTATTTCAACATCACCCACACCAACAGGCTCAATCACAATTAGTCCAACAATCACTCTCACACCAACCACCACTATCTCACCGACACAAAGTCCCACGCCTGTCAACACTTCCACCCCAACACCCACGCCCGAAGCTTATCTCACCACAAATATAGTCAATGACACGCTCAATTTCGGATCAAGAGATATTCTTGATGGCGCTACTACCCAGACTTTTAATATCTACAATGTCAATGATGTCAATTTTGTAGTCAATAAGATAGATTTTTCGACCACGGGCCCTTTCAATCCTTACTCCGTACTTGATGAGGATACCTGTCTGACAAACACCTCTTTGCCCGTGACCATGTCAGTTGGTCAATCTAAATGTATAAAAGTACAAGTAGAGCCAACAGCACTGACGAACAATACAAACTACCTCCTTATATTCTGGTATACATGGAGATCCTCAAACGTAAAGATCATTACTCTCACTACCGTCGCAACAACACCAACACCCACAGTGACTATCACTCCGACATTCACAGTCACGCCTACCCCGACTCCAGAGTCTTATCTCACCACCAATGTATTAAATGACGTCATATCCTTTGGCACAAGACCACTTGCGTCAGGTGCCACCACCCAGACATTCAATGTTTACAACGTCAATGATGTCAGCTTTGTCGTGAATAAGCTAGACTTTGCCACAACTGGGCCCCTGAACCCATATTCGATACTTGCAGAAGATGGTTGTATAACAAATGTTACCTTGCCAGTTACTATGACAGTTGGTCAATCGCAGTGTATTAAAGTCCAGCTTAGTCCAGGAGATCTTACCATCAACACAAACTACCTCCTTATATTCTGGTATACATGGAGATCCTCAAACGTAAAAGTCATTTCTTTGACAGCAGACGTCACAACTCCGACACCCACCCCGATCCCAGAGACACCTACGACTGCTCCCTGACGATTCTCTCTATGTCTTCTATGTTGTTTATTTTTTGAATAAGTTCTTTGTATTTTTTGAGCATTGGACTGCGATCTGCATACCAGAGCATATGTTTACGCAGGCTTATGAAGTTTTTGTCCGGGAAAAAATCCAAGAGTTTACGCGCATGTAGTAGCATCGCATTTGTAATCTCCACATGAGTGTGTGTTGATTCCTTGTCATCACGGAAAAACCACGGGTTTCCAAGCACAGCTCTACCAACAAGCGCTCCGTCAAGAGACATTCTTTCTATTAGTTCTCTTGCGTCATCAATGCACTTTATGTCTCCATTACCCAAAAAGATTGTGTCTTGCGACTTGTCTTTGACGATGTCTCTCGCCATCTTGATAGCGTCCCAATCGGCCATGCCTCTATACATCTGCATAAGCGTTCGGCCATGAAGAGTGATGCAGTCTGGCTTGGCCCCAGCTATGTAGGGTATCCATCTCTCTACTTCGTTTTTCTCAAAACCTATCCGTGTCTTTATAGATACCGGGATGGTTGATCCCTGCTTTGCGTGTCTTACCTTAATTTTCTTGATTCTGTCAAGAATCTTTTGTGGTACATGAAAATAACTTGCATCTGGATGTCCCGCGTAGTCCTGGGTCGCCTGTCGGACTCTCTGGATGATACTTACTGCAAGGTCTGGAGTCTTTATGAGCCCCGCACCAGCTCCCCTCGAGTGTACAGACCTAGCAGGACATCCCATATTAATGTCGACGCCATCAAATCCAAGTTCACACACAACAATTGTCGCAAGATAGTAAGCATCAAGGTCTGTGCCATAAAGCTGTGCCACAAGTGGCGTGTCTGTTTCGTGGGTAACAAATGCATCAAGGACTCGTTCTGCATCCGCCTTAATGGCCTCAACAGGTACGAATTCCGTGAACATGACAGATGGTCCTACTCCCTTTGAGAGCTCGTCAACCACCCACCGAAAAGGCGCATCAGTCACTCCATCCATCGGTGCAAGACCAATAATCGGTTTATTTAAACTTTTCCAAAAATTCACTGTTATAAATTCCTAATTTCTAATTGACCTAATTGACCTAAAAAATTTCTAAAATTCCCAAATGCCAAATAATGAATTCTTTTGTGCTTAGCTACTTGACATATATTTAGAAATTAGAGTAATTAGATCAATTAGGCAAATTTGGACTTCACTTTCTCTCCACATTGAAGAGTGCATTTTTCACAGATATGTATCCAGGGGCACGCAGATTGAATGCTGTCTTAAACTCCGCCCCATTTATGGATATGTTCCCTTTGTTTGTTGAAACGTTCACACTTGCCGTTGTGCCATCGGTGCCGTAGGTCACATAAACAGATGATATCGAGCTATACCTGCCGCCATACTTATCAGCCATGCCAGCAAGCTCATCCATGGAGTATGGACTCCCACTCACTCCACCCACACCACAACTATTTATGGTGACAGGAAGGATGCGCCCAACCTCATCAGAGCTCCCTTTGGCCCTAACAACCCATGCGTTTAGGATGTCTGCAAACTCGCTCTCTGTGAGCCACGGATGGCTTCTTCCACATGAGTCAGATGAGTTTGAGTAAGTTGACCTGTACCACGCTTTGTAAAACCACGGAGACTTTGCCTTTCGCTCCCATGCATTTTCGAGGAAATTGTTACTGCTTCCATCCGTCGTATCCCAACCCGAAGTCGTGAGATACCCGCCCGTTGTTGACGAATAGAATGTAGCAGCAGGAGATCCTCCCTCGAGGAGGATCTGACCTCTTGTTTCACTCACTGCCTGACGCCAGGCATCGGGTGGAGAAGCTGCTTTTGATGTCCTGTAGACCTGACAACTTTCTGTTGTGCAGATTGTCCTTGAGGCACCTGGCCATCCAATATATCGTAGGGCGTAAGTGCGCGCAGCTATTGCCTGTGCTTTCAATGCTTCTTTGTGCCAGTTCGATGGCATTTCAGCAATCCCGAGAAGATAGTTGTCCTCAAGTGATATCTCACCTATCCCTTCGACATTTATTGATCCTGGTAGATCTCCTTTTGTTTCAAGTGAGGTGTTGGGGTAGTATGCACGCAGGATGTCACCACTATTTTGTCCGCTATCTGCTCGAGCTTTCGCGCCATATTGACTCATGCCCTTGCGATGTGTGTATGCACCGATTGAGAATACCGCAAATGAGGGCGAGAATGGTGGTGTGAATTCGCGCGAAGCATTGTAGTCGTCGTATTCTAGCTCGCCATCTCCCACGCTAGCAAGTATCTGCGATGATCTTGCCGCAAGTATTGTCTGCTGCTTGGCTGATAGGTCTGCAATCTTCTTTTGCAGCTCACCTTGATATGTCTTGGCAGACGCCACCTCTCCCTCGAGGAACCCTGTCTGCCTATCAAGCTCTGCTCTTATGACTTGTAAGTCTTGGGTGTTTTGTGCAAGTTTATCCTTTGTATCTTCTAGATTTTTTATCTGGAGAGCTAGCGCCATGAGTACTTGTTGGTTATTTTGGACTGTTTGGGATTGATAGAATGAATTGTTTAGTGATTTGGCCAATGAGTCTGCAAAAAGTATGTGGAGTGAGTTAGATTCTTGGAAAAAAAGCCTCTTGTAATGAGCCGTCACTTTCTGATTCAGAAAATTCTGGATTTTCTCAAACCGCAGATCCCCCTCGTCTATCTCTACCTCTTTCTCTTTCAGTGCCTCTGTTAGTTCGTCTACTTTCGTTCTGACTGCTCCTAGTCTGCTCTTTAGTGAGTTTAGCTCTTTTTCATTCGTCTCTGTCGCGGACTGTGAGAGATCAAGTAGTCTTTTTGTGTCTTCGAGTTCCTTTGTGACCTGGTCAAAATCATCGGCATACACAAAAGCCGTTGCGAGAAAAAACACCAATAAGGCTGTCAGTAGAGCTCCTGATTTCATAAAGTTCATTGTACATTATGCCACTTGTGATTGGACGTAAAACATACTATATTTTTAGTATGCGTGCAAAGATATTATCAGTGCTTGTTTTCTTACTTTCTTGTGTAGCTTTGTTTGCCCCAGGCGCACACTCTGCAGGCGAGAGATACGGCATATGTGACCCATGTGGATTGTGCAAGAATACCGAATTGTCTCTCGCTGGACCTGTTTCTATCTATCAGAGGCCAACAAATTGGGATAGTTGCTTCAAGTGTCTGTATTCGGACATTGCTGCTGCGCCTCCTGAGAATTGCCCAGTGGACAAGATTGAGGTTAGGACACTAAATGGTACTCCTGTGCTTGACCAAAACTGCAAAACCCTCATGGTAAGCGATCAAAATGAGTTCCTAAACAAACCCAAGCAGGGACGTTTCTATAGCGATATAGGATGCATTAGCACGGGTCTTGATAGCTTCATAAATCCAAATGCGTCAGTTGACTTTGTCAAAAAGCTTCTTGATCTTGTCATATCAATAACAGGAGCTGTCGGCCTAATATTTTTCGTGAAGGGGGCTGTGCAGCTTCTCTCAAGCCGTGGCAATCCAGAAAGCATCTTGGCTGGCAAAGAGACGCTTCGCAATACTCTGATTGGTGTGCTTTTTTCTCTTTTTGCTCTCTTCATATTCAGATTCATTGCAGAGCAGACTCTACGAATACCAGGGCTGGGGTGACAGCGCTTGATATACAGTACTTCATAAGGTTCATAAGGCTTTTAAAGTTCATAAGGACTAGTCTCTTGCAACTCTTCGGATTTTCTTTATGAACCTTACAAACTTTAAGAACTTTATGAACCAATATATTGAGAATTTTTCTCTATCTCACCGCGATTATTGGTGCTATCTCCGAGAACGGCGCAGATACGGTGATGCGTCCGTCTGCAGATGAAGTTATCATGTATCCTGTGTGGTAGTTATCACAACCTGCTGTCGAACCTGACCCATCTACATCAAACATAGGATCGACTGGCATCTCTGCCATATATTTAGGAATAAGGATGGTACACAAATCTAGGCTTGGAGTCGGCACTGGTGTGGCAGTACCCAAAGATTGCGGAATATATGTTCCTTGAGACAAATACCTTGATATATTGTCCTTGGGGACTGTTGTGTTCTCTTTTTGATCAATGAGATACTGCGTCACACTATCTAGGAGCACACGCACGTCCGCACTCCTTTTCGCCTCACGAGCACTTTTGAATTGCTTGTCGATATTGAGAGAGAGTATTGTGATCGTCATAAGAATCATGACTATTCCTATAGTGACAAGAAGCTCAACGAGGGTGAAGGCTTTGTTTCGATCAGACATATACTGGTTCAGTATAGCTATTTAGTAAGGCTTTGTAAAATACTACAGTTAGGTGCTAAATGCTGAATTCTGAATGCTAAGCAAGGTGGAGACAGAGGCTTGTAGGCTGGTAGGCTTGTAGGAGGTTGGCGTGGGAAGAGTAGTTTATGATGGCTCCCCTCCTGTGTCCTACATAGGAGGGGTCCAGCCCTAGGCTGGGGGGTGGTTGTGCTTGTGATAAAACCACCTCGTCTCCGCCGAAGGCGGATCCACTCCTCCTAATTGTTTTAGGAGGAGAATCAAAAGCATCAGTCTTTATGAACTTTACAAACTTTACTAACTTTATAAACCTCATAAACTACTTTCTTTCCTATTTGGATCTTTCCAATAATCATAAAACAGTGCCCATAGCAAAGCGATGGCGGCATATGCCATGTACCAAACATTAGCGTAAAGAAGTGTCAAGACCAAAAAGATAGCTGCAATAATCATTGATGCATATATGAAATTTATTGCTCCATATCTCTTCTTGGTCCTCCAGAAATATGCACTAGCAAGATATCCTATACTGGCTTTGATGAACTTCAAATATCTCACGTCTGATATCTCGCCCTGATACCTGACAGGGGAAGGCAACTCTCCCACCCTCGCGCCATGCGCATTTAGCATTATCCAGAGAGAGTTGTCAAATAAGTAGTCCTTTCTTATTGGCTCTATGGTGGTTTTTTTGAGTGTTTGAGTTCTTATAGCACAAAACCCATGTTGCGAGTCAAATATCGAGAAGTATCCAGACGCTATCTTTGTGATGAGTGAATAGACTATGTTACCTATCTTTCTGTTTTTGGGCATCTTACTTGTGTCGTTGCCACCCGCAAATCTATTGCCTTTCACACAGTCATACTTCTCGTCCTCGCACTTTGTAACGAAATCAGCAATAAGTCTCGCGTCACACTGATTGTCGCCTGGCAAAACAGACACATAGTCAACCTTGTCCATTATATATGCAAAGCCTGTCCTCACAGCATGTCCAATCCCGCCGTTTTTGTCAGTCTGGATCACCCTCACACGAAGGTCTTGTTTCGTCAGGCCCAGCATTACGTTATGCGTGTTGTCTTTGCTCCTATCATCAACACACACTATCACGTCCACCTGATTGGGTATTTCCATGACTGTTTTTCTAATGAAGTTTTCTTCATTGTAGGCTGGTACTATCACAGCCACTTTTTTGTTTTTAATCATATTTTTTCTTTTTTCCTAACTGGTCGGTTCGCTTGCCCTCCTTATCTACGTACCCAGATATCTTGGTGGGATTGCCAAATGCCAGAGCAAAGTCAGGAACATTCTTTGTTACAACAGATCCAGCCCCTATCATTGCGTACTTTCCTATTCTTACTCCGGCAACTATTGTGGAATTTGCGCCGATTGAGGCTCCCCGCATCACTTTTGTTTTTGTTATTGACCAGTCCGCACTCATTTTCAGTCTACCTCGCCTATCTATTGCTCTTGGGCTCTTATCGTTTGTGAAGCAGACATGCGGCCCAACAAAAACTCCATCACCAATTGTCACTCCACAAAATATCGATGCTCCGGACTGGATCTTACACCTCTTGCCTATCACCACATGCGAATCTACGTATACATTGTTACCTATTATGGTCTCGTCACCTACCTTGGCGTTTTTCGCTATTTGTGCGCCGTGCCATATCACAACTCCCTTACCTATTCTGGCTTCCTCATGAACTATAGCCCCCATCTTTTGTATCGTTTTTTTTATCATTTTCACCTTGCATGACTAATTACTTTGAGCGCCTCATAGCTACTCTCACAATATTCGCTGCTATAACCGCCTTTTATCATTTTTAGAAAAACTTTCATCTCCTCAAGGAGCGGTTCACTCTTTTTGAAAGTTATATACCTAGAGTGGGCTCCAAGCTCTTGGAATGATAGATAGTAGTTTGATTTTGAGATTGATTTGAGTGGGATTTTAGAGTAATAATATATCGTTTGGTTTAGCATATTCACTTCAGCCGATATCTTCTCGCCAAAGACAAACAACTTCCTTATCTTCACGGGACTTATCCAATTTGATATAACGGTTGCTGTGGTGTCTTTGTATGTTAGAAGTAGCGAGCAGGTGTCCTTTTTAGATCCTTTCAGATAGCCATGTCCAAATTTCCTCGACGATTTTGGTCTGCTTTCTAATATGTAATTTATGATGTCAACGTCATGGATAGATAGGTCAATGTCAACGCTTCGCGGCACCATGTTGGGTGGCGCAATGCCAACTCGCATTGCGACTATTTGATATATCTCACCGAACATTTTCTTATCAATATCGCTTTTTAGCTTCACAACTGTGGGATTGTAGCGTTCCACCATACCAGCCATAAGAAATACATTCCTTTTTTTGGCCTCATCTATAATCGCTTTTGCATCCTTGGGAGTTGGTGCAAGAGGTTTCTCGACAAGCAGTGGTATATCTCTCCTTATAATCTCAAGAGCGACTTTTTTGTGGTGCTGCGTGTTGACTGCCACTGTTACACAATCTGTCTGGGTTGTCTTGATCATCTCGCCTATCGACAGGAAATGCTTCGTACCAAAATCTTTTGCTGCTTTTTTTGCTTTTTGTTCATCAATATCATATACACCAACAAGGTCTGATATATTACGCAGCACTCTGCAATGATTTGTTCCCATTCCTCCAACACCTACGACGCAGGTTTTAATTTTTTTCATACCTCTACCTTAGCAATTGGTTTATGCTATCTATGATATACCACTGGTC
This sequence comes from uncultured Gammaproteobacteria bacterium, assembly GCA_964488055.1. Classification (GTDB taxonomy): domain Bacteria; phylum Patescibacteriota; class Microgenomatia; order UBA1406; family GWC2-37-13; genus JAGOLU01. Next base: position 17,207 of record CAZATL010000005.1, read on the forward strand.
ATCTTCTGCAAGTGCAGGATGAATTGGCAGGCAAAGAAGCTCTTTTGTGGCGTCTTCAGCGTTTTGACAAATAGAGAAAGTACTTCTTTCTCTTATATGTGGAACGTTATATAAAACATTTGGATAATATATGACAGTGATTATTCCAAGTTTTTGGAGTTTTATCTTCAACTCGTCTCTGGACATCTTGGCGCCTTGTGTGAGTCTAATCGCATATTGGTGATATGCACTCTCGACTCCTTCTTGCTCAAGTGGGAGATCTAACCCACGAAGTCCTCCTGTCAGGTTTTCTGTATATCTAGCTGCCACCTCTTTTCTTTTTCGCTTTACTGTCTCAAATCTCCCCATCTGCGCGACCGCAACGGCAGCCTGCAGATCTGACATTCTATAGTTATAGCCCATCAATCTGTAGTCATATGGCTTTGACTTTAGCATTCCATGTTGCCTACGCAAACGCATGTCGTCTGCATATTCGCTATTATTTGTCGTGACAAGACCTCCCTCGCCAGAGGTGATGTTCTTTGTCGCGTAGAGTGAGAATGCAGCAATATCGCCAAGCGCCCCAGAATATGTTCCATGATACTTTGCTCCTACAGACTGCGCAGCATCCTCGACAATCACTATATTTTTTCCGTGTAATTTTGTCCTTATGCTGCTGTAGTCGCATGGCATGCCATAGAGATTTACAGCAAGAATTGCTTTTGTTTTTTTTGTGATCGCTTTTTCTATGGCACCTGGTGAGATGTTGTTTGTCCTTTTGTCTACATCAACAAAAACTGGTGTCGCGCCACACATGATGATTGAGTTCGCTGTCGCAATAAAAGTAAATGGCGTCGTGATGACCTCATCACCAACACCCACGCCGCAGGCAAGTAGTGCAAGGTGTAGTGCTGTTGTGCCGTTTGAGGTAGCAAGTACATGATATGTGCCAAACTTTTCAGCGAATTTCTTCTCGAGTCTGTCGACATAATGACCAGATGAGAGATTACCACTAATAAGCACACGGGCAGTGTTTATGTGCTCTGAAAGTCCTATGTATGGCTTGGTAATTTTAATCATTGCTCTACAACACTCAAAGTACTTATTAAGATACAGGGTATAATGCGAAACGATAATCTTATGGATATACAAATCTTACTCAATATTCTAACCTATACTGTTGGTGTTGTGTCGTGGATATATCTGTACAAGCAGCATTCTTTTTTGCGTAAATTGATCTACGGTTACAGCGCCCATCTAATTGCAATTGTTGCAATCTCATTTACCACAAATCACCTCTTTCCGACGTACATGTCGACATTCGCGGTTCTTTTCTCTGTGCTTTTTTTGGGTATTGTGTCGATTTTTTTTGCAAAGACATACACATCTCCAAAGACACGTTTTAATGCTTTCGATGTGAGTGACACAATCACACTATCTATTATGACAGTACTGGTTGTAGCTTTTGTCACTAATATCATCATGAGTAGTAGACTTTTTTTCTATATACCGACGATAGGTAATAACGATGACACAGCAACGCACCTTGGTATGTCGGTTATGGCCATTAAAGATAATTCACTGCTTTTCAAGAACGATATCCTTGAAGGTCTTATCTCAAAAGGAATTGATTATCAGAACGCCAGATATTACCCACCCTCTGTATACACGTACCTAGCACATATTTATGAGGTTTTTAGGCCTGAAGACAGCTCATTTATTGATCTTCCTGTGCTTATGAATATCTATGGGGCATTTTCTTTCTTAATTTTTTTGATATTCATATACTCGATATTTGACCTGGCACTTGGGATCGTAAAATCAGTAAATCTGTGGGCATACACTCCACTTCTCATCTTTGGGCTTTTTTTTGTGGCTGGTGAATACTTCGTCATGCTCTACAGAATGAGCTATCTCACGCAGCTCCTTGGTAACGCATTTGTTCTTATGTTTTTTAGGACGCTGATTGACGCATTTCATTCTAAAGACCCACGCGCAGTGACTCCACTTTCAGTGCAGACTCAGCTTGGAATGCTACTTATGGGTGTTGGATTAACTTATTATCTTTTTCTGCCCATTGTGATTGTGGGCTTAGTTTTCGCTATATCCAGACAGGGGTCTGATTTCATTTTCATGCCAAAGTCGGCGCTCCAGGTGTTCAAGCACAACTCTGTGCTACTTATTTCGGCGCTTGTTTCTGTAGTGCCATTCCTACTTTATATAAAAAGCTATAGTCTCATCGAGCAAATCACAATACCTGGAATAAATCTCATTACACTTGCGTCTCTTATTCAGTTTTGCCTTATGGTGCTTGTGTTTGTTGTTTTGAGAAGATATTTCAAAGGATTCGCATACAAAGTGGTGCTTGTTGGATTCTTGACTTCGCTTTTCTTGGCTATCATGACACTAAACCCCTCAAGTATAAGAAGTGGAGAACTTCCTTACTATTTTTTCAAATCGTTCTTCACATCTGCGTCTTTTGCCGTAGCGTTTGGAGCGGCATGTATATCTATAGTTGTGTCTCACACTTCAAGATATTTTCATAGGCATAATGCTCACGTCGGTTTTCTTGTCCAGTCTTTGCTTTGGATTGCAGCGCCTTTGGCTTTTGTCGCATACCTGTACTCTTACAACACACTTGTGCCGGGTTACAAGTCGATTACATATATTGCAAGAGCTTCGCTGAATTACTATCAACCATCTGTCGTCAAGAAACTATACTCTCTCTACGATAGTTACCACGACCAAAAAATAGCTGTCTACAACCCTGGGTATTGGGGTGAAAATATTCTCTTATATGCTCTTTTTGAGAATATCCCAAGCATTCACGTCGAAGGAACAAAGAAAAAAATATTTTACTTCTCATCTAACCCCGAATTCTATATGCAAGACATGGTGAGAAGTAGTGGCGGTGGTAAAGACCTCTATATGTTTGATGGCCACGGTTCATTCAAGCCAAGGATGGATGGACTGAAAGAAAACTAAAAAGAAATGCGCCGCGTTTGACGCGGCGCATGTTATTTTCTTTTAGGGTTTTGTTTATCTTGTTACGGCTATTGTTGCGCTTTCTTGTGCTCCTGGAGCCCTTACAGTGACGCGTCCATTATTCTCTTCGACTGTGTACCCTGTCTCAAAACTTGCACAGCTCGTAAACGCTGCGCCTGGATAGGTTGGGTCAACTGGATACTCGGCGATATATGTAGGCGCTGTTGCTGCACAAAGACTCGCGAAGTTTGTCGAGTTCAAGGATGTCGCTGTTCCACCGACTGATGGTACTGTGCTTGGGTATATACCTCTGTTGTCGACCTTGAGCTGTGTTATCGCGTTTAGGATTGCGTTTACATCAGCACTTCTCTTGGCGTTGTTTGCTTGTGCAAACTGTCGTGCTGGATTGATGGCAACGAGTGTAATTGCAAGCAGGATACCAACTATACCTATTACTACGAGAAGCTCCACAAGTGTGAAAGCTCTATTCTGTGATTTCATAGAAAATTTGAAATTATAAACTTCTACATATCAATTTACTTGTTTTTGGCTTGGATGTCAAGGGGTGGTTGACACTACTGGTGAGGGTGCTGTTGGGGTGATTTTGCCCAGCGTCACAACCACATCAAAGCCATCTATGTTTGTTTTTGTGGTGTTTTGGGTGGATACATTGGCTGAATCCAAAATCTTTTGTATGTTCCTGATCACCGACTCTTGGGTGCTGGCATTTGTCAGCAATCTACTTTCAACAGATTCATTTTGCGTTAGTTCTCCCACGACTTCATAGCCGTATGTCTCTGTTATCGAAGATTTGACAAGCTCAAAACCTCTTGTTGAGCTTGGGGTATATATCACCTGTACTCTCACCTTGGAAACAGCAACTGTGGGCGAGATTGTCGGCACGGCGGTTTGCGCGCTTGTGTTTGCCGAAACATTCACAAGTGTGTCTTCTTTTTTGTTCATTTGGTTTTGCTTCGCTACAAGCTCTTCTATTCTTTTTTGTGTCGCAACCATCTCCACCTTCTTCATGTCTTCGAAGCGCCAATACGCCACCCCGAGCACAAGCATCATAATAAGGCTTACGATGGCGGCTGCAACAAATGGATTGATTGGTTGTTGCGCAGCCTCCCCGACTGACATCTGTGTTATTGGCTTTTGGGAAATGTCTGATATACGGAAAGCATTTTGTGTGTACTGGTGCAGCGTGAGAATGTCGATGTGTTTCCTGGCAAGGTCGATTACATTTTGACTGTTTATGCTATCCATTGAGTCGTTCATGACCGAAAGCTCTGGGAATGCGCCAAGTGGCATGAATCCGAGCGTCTCAAAGGCCCTCATAATGACAGAGATTATGTCTCTGTTTGTGACGATCATCCTCATGCTTCCGTCTTTGCTCAATATTTTGGAAACGTAAACTCTCTGGTATGGTACCACCTCTACAAAGTTGTTGAAACTCTCCTGCATTGGCTGCCTCATCCTGCCGTCTGGCCTGAAATCCTTAGTAAAAACTAGGTTTTCTGAAACAACGAATATTATGTCAGATACCTTAAGTGATGAGTCGTGTACCCACGAAGAGATTGCGGCCCTGTATTCCTCTTTGTTCACTACGTCACCATCAGATACCGTTGTTTTGGGGAAGTCAAACTCCTTTACGACTTTGTCTGGGTAGGTTACAAGGACGATCTTACTTCTGTCTATGTAACAAAGGGCGATTCTTTTTACCGCTTTTTTGATGCTTTTTGGTACAAGTAATTCAAATAAGTTTCTCATGTTGCTTTTGTTGTGACAAAATCATTATACGCGAAGCGTGACTTTTACACCCCGCTCACTCGCTTACCTCCCCACGGTCTAATATTTTTATCCCTCCGTTTTCAACAGTATATATTAATCTTATTGTCCTTGAATAGCCGGATACTTCTGCTGTGACAAAAAGTACATTCGGTTTCCCATCTAGAGCTCCATAAAGCACTGGTGTTATTGCGGATCCATTTACCCAACCCTCGATTGTCTGGCCTGGGGTAGTATTTGGATTTCTGACTAGTTTTAGGGTGTAGTCGTCTACATATGACTCGGCGGCAAATATAGCGTCTGTGCTCCTTTGCCAGCCAAGTGTCGATAGAAGAACCAGCGACACAAGTATTACCATCGCCCCAATTACCGTGATTGAAACGACCGTTATTATGATTACCGCAATTAGGCTGCTTCCTTTGTTTTTTTGTTTTTTTGCTTGCATTTATTTTTCAATTTTCGTATCTAATAGCTTCTGACTCTTATTGTGCTTTTATACTTCCTGCTCTGCGCCTCTCTTCCTGCCACAAGCCCACCTCTTGGTTTACCATCAAACGATATTGTGACAAGTTTATAGCCGTTTATGGAGTCGCTCCACTCAAAGGTTACATTTTCAATCGCTACTTCTTGAGAGTTTAGTTTTTCTGAAATATTGTTCTTAATAAGTAGCAGATTGTGGCCAGTTGGATCACTGTCTTCACAATAGTATTCCATAGTACCATCGATAGACAGTCGTAGTATTTGGGTTTCGTCTATACATCTTGACGAGATTGATGCTGGGATTGTGGGTGTTGGCATGGGGCTCTGGGTAGGCTCATTTGTCACAGATGGATTTGGGTTTGTTGTTGGTGTGCTGGCATTTGATACTGGAATAATGAGCGTGTTTGTGTTGTTGGTAGTGTCATTGTCTTCTATCGTGATATAGTCGAGGGGGGACGACATAAAGTTCATGGTGTAAAAGTGGTTGTCTGGCCAACCGACATATGAGTTTATTGATGCTGTATTTGAGATAGAAAGTGGAGCATTTGGCGCTACGACACCATTTATTGTGACTCGTATCTTGCCGCCAGGGTGAATGAGGGGGTCAGCCTGTGAAGAATGTGAGAACTGGACGGTGTTGCCGGCGCCTGATGAGACCGCCCCACACCTTGTCTGATATTCATACATGTCTCCTTTGGCAAATCCGTAATCAAGAACATTACATGTCCACGTAACACCAATTATGGTCGTGGGCACATGATCAATTAGTTCAAATGCCCATGCAGCTTGTGTCGCAACGTCATCATTTGATATGTCAATATGTATAGTGATTGGTGATCCTTTTATAGCTGCACCAACCATAGTCTGGGTGACGTTTAATCCAAAAGGTTGTGCTGGTGGATCAGACATTATGTCATTTATCTTGAATATGGCAGTCTGGGCAGTGTTTGCCGTAGCACCTGCAAGATATATCACTCCTGTTGCATCTTTTTCAATAGATCCTATGTTACCAACCCCGTTATATAGTCCAGAGAAGAGCTCTTGTCCTGTGTCTTTACTTATTCTTACAAATCTTAGGTTGTTTCCCATCCACGAGCTCCCAAACCACCCCACTCTGTCTATTGAGTCGTTAGCTGTTGCAAGAACCTCACCGTTATAAAGTGTCAGGGCTGTGCTCCCTTGTAGCCTCTCTGTTTGTGGGGTGTTGTATGACCAGACAAGCGCAAGGTCACTCAATCTGCGTTTTTCGACGTGTACCTGTGTCTTGAGACTTGATGCCCACATTGTGCCTCCTGCGATTTTCTGGAATCCGCCTACATACAAATAGATCCCATCAGAGACCATCCCGTGCATGTCTATTATGCCCTCAACACCTGTCACAGAGGCGACAAGTGACAGGTCGCTCTTGTTGAGTTTTTCTATATACCAGTTTGGCTTATCGTATTCTCTATAACCCGCCACATACAAATAATTTCCAACAACAATCACATTTGTGTAACCATCCCAATCGTTATTCGAAAGATCAAGGCGTCTTGTGGCGACTGTCACTCCGTCTGACTTTCTTTTTTTAGTAAGATGCATGTCTGCGTCTTGGTCACTTTTGGTTGTATTTGATGTGATGTACAGATATTCTGTGTCTGTGTCCATGTCTAGCCCCTTCCACGGTAGCCATGACCACCCAAGATTGTCTTCCTTGGTCCAAACTATGGCGCCTGTTATTTTGTTGAGTTTTGATACGTACAGATCCGTCCCCCACCAGTTGTATCCAGTGATATAAAGATCACTCCCGTCTTCTCTCACGTCATATAACCCACCAGAGTAGGCCCCAAGCGCATTTCCCATTTCTTTTTCCCACACAACACTTTTGTCAGATACTTTTATCTTCTGTAGGAAGCCTCTACTACTTTGATGCCACCCAAAGGGGCGACCAATATCTTTGCGACCGACTAAATAGACATGTTCGCCACTTGAGTCGGGGTAGACTGCATGCCCAAATTCAGGATAACTTGAGAGGTTTGTGAGATACCACGGCTGTATGACTGCATTTGCTGCAAGTGTAGGATATGGGATGACTGTTGGGATGGGCGCAGGTTGACAAGTATTACCAGCATAAGCACGATACACCTGTGAGTACCCAGCTACCCTACCGCGGAATTCGTAAGTATCTGAGATGTCGCCTTCAAGTGAATAAGCCACCTGCCAATCTGTTGTGCCGTATGGAAGTCTAGCAAAGACTATACTTTGGCCACTTTTTTGGACTAGGAATCTATCACCAACATCTCCAGTTCCCATCGGTATTGCCGATCTGCCAGGTAACATCACATACATTTCGTTACCAGAGTAGTATGGTGCGTACCATGCGTAGTCTATCCAGTCAGTTGGACTTGATATGGCAGATAGTCCCCACATGGCGCCATAGTTTGGGTTGGCTGGAGGGATCTCTGCATACCCTCCTATGCCAGTGTCTGATGAAAAGTTTGCATCAGCTCCGTTTTCGAAATTCCACTCTGGATAAGTAGTGCCAGCAAAAGAGTTGTTCGTAACTATAACATTACTTGAGGAGGTCCACGTTGCGGAGTTGCACCCTGGGAAAAGCGGGACAGTTGGGGTGGGGGTCGGGGTATATTCCACCTGATCCACCTCGAAGATTGCGCCATCTGTGTCAGATGTAAGAGATCCCGCAAGATAAGTCTTTGGACTTGTTCCGTACCAGACAGAGCCAATATACCCAACACCTGCGTGCACGCTACTTCGTGAAGATGCCCCAGACGACGTATTCACATATATTATCCTTGCATCTTGTGGTTTAGTGACACTATTCACGGTCGACAGTGTGTGGTTGCCAGCAAAAATAATGGTTGTGGACTTTAGAGTCAGTCTTGGGTTGGTTTGTGTGGTTGAGGTTATATCACCTTGATAAGTCCACGTCGTGTTGAGGTTTGATATTGATCTTTTCTCTATTTGAAATCTCGACGCTGCATCTACTCCATTCACACCTCCCAGATATACGTAGCTTGCGTCAGCTGCAAGCGCAGATTTTCCAATTGTGCCTGTCGATGATGTTTTGCTTGTGACGACTGACAGGTTGCTTTTGTTTAGCTTCTCTATATACCACACTCCGTTTCGCTGACCTGCCACAACTACATATGCTCCTGTCAAAACAACCGATCTAGGAACGTCGTCGCCCGATGTTAGTTGGATACTTCTTGTGGCTGATGTCGACCCGTCACTCTTATTAATCTTGAGAACTATCCACTTTGAATTTGTTCCCGTGTCATTTGGGGTGCCTGGACCTGTGCCATCATGAGCACCAGATATTACAAATACGTAGGTATTGTCTATCCCAAGACCATACCCCTTTTCTATATTCCAATATGAATCAAGGACGTTTTCTTTTTCCCACACAATCGACCCATCGTTGGCAGAGAGCTTCGCGTAGTAAAGATTCTTGCCCCATCCCGAATATCCAGAAACATATACACCACTCCCGTCCACCTTTATGTCATAAATTCCTCCGGCGAAATACCCTAGATATGATCCCATTGTTCTTGACCAAATAGCTGATCCATTTGAGATTTGTATTTTTCTTACAAAGCCAAGGCTGGACTGTTCCCAGCCTTCTGGATCTCCAATGTTTTGCCGACCCACTATATAAATATATTGTCCGGTCGAATCCACGAATGTTGCCTCAATTCTCTCGCTAGATGTGGAAAGATTTTGGGTGTACCAGGCAGCTAGTGGTGCACCGTAGTAACCAGGGGTGGGGGTTGGTGTCGCGCTTGGTGGGGGGAAGGTTGGGAGGTTTGTTGGTGTGGGTGCGCTTGGCGGGACACCAGTTGGTGTGTTTGTTGGAAAGCCGCCAGACGTGACGCAGCACCCTATGTCTTGCAGAAAACCACAATTACCAAGTATTGTGCAGACAGAGTAGCCGCCACAACTTCTAGCGAGTGAGTTTGGCGCACAGTATATCTGTTGTGCCACAACACCCCTTACAACAAGGATGCTAAGAGAACAAACAAGAGTGATAGAGATTAGTATTTTTCTCATTGATCGGTATTTGGATTCCAATAGCTCAATTTGCTTACGGCGCTCGCCACTTTGGGATAGTTTGACGCCGCTTCTCCGGTCACTGAAAATATTGCCCTAACAAGCTGTGACACATAGAATGTTCTCTGTTCAGAGAAAGTTAGTTTTTCGTAATAAATCTTGTCTACACCTATTACCACTATCAGTTCTTTTTTTGATTCGTCGTAACTAACAAGCGATGAAGCAAGTGTCCTGCCATTTGCATCACTCACCGTGTTGTTGCTTTGGGTTTTGTATGTGAACATGTGACTAATCTTTAGGATGGGAACATTTTGGCCGTTTATCGTTACCCCACTAACAAACGGATTTATGTCAAGGTTACTTGCGAAACTGCCATTCTCTGTAAGTACACAGCTGTCTCCATTTTCCTCACTACAAATAACGCTTTGCGTTGTGTTTGGTTGGTTTGGGCTCGCACTATTGCTTGTACCTTGCCCATTGTTGGCTTGAGATCTTGAGTCTGTTGCTTGACCTCCCTCTCCATCTTCTGGCCTTGGTTCTGTTTTACCACTGCCAGTCTCATAATCATTGTCTTTCTGTTTTGGGTTTGTATCGTTTGTGTTTGCGTCACTCTTTCCCGCAGGATAATTTGTATTTGGCCCAACCAGTGACATATTTTCTTTGTAACTTGAGCTAAATATTGCAAGGACGCACAACACCACAGTTACGATTACAGATATCACCACCAGGATCATCATGGTGTTGCTTGCATTTGGTTTTGGTTTTTTTGGTTTCATATATGTGGTTTCAAACATTCCCGACCCCCAAAGGCATGAGGTGTCGGATTTGTCGTTATTACTTCTCGAATCTCACCAAAAATAATTTTGGTGTCTCTATGCTTGCGTCTGACCTCTCGAATATCGCTTTGTACTTCAGGCACTTTGCTGGATTTCTAAAAACTCCCACTGCGCTTTGCGGCACATTCGCCACTACATCTTCATAAAAAGTATTTGTGGTCTTGTCTGGCCCAACAAAGGTCACATTTTCATCTTGACACACACTGCCGCTTTTGTCAAAAAAGGCGACTTGCATCTTGAGGCTCGCGCTTGATGTGGATGTGTTTCCAGCAAAAAATAGTTTGTTTATGCTCTGGCCTTCTTCAAACTCGCTTGTTGGTGATGTGTAAGTCCCTTGAGTGGAGCCATCCGCGAGTCTTATATGGGTCTCTGTGTTTGGTGCAACTTCTGTATTTACAAAGACCACTCCATCTTCCGTAAGATCGCTTTTCCTAAAGCTTGCACCTATCACATTGTCATTGTGTTTGGTGGCAGAGTTTTTGATCTTTGAAACAATTATTTGCGAATCCTGCTCCACACTACCTGAAAGCTGGGTGAGTGTGTATCCATCAAAGACAGTTGACAAGGACAGTGCTATGGTGCTTGATATCACAAAAAGGAGAGCTGACGCAACAACCACCTCGACCAAAGTGGTTCCTCTCTGTCTTTGTAATAAATCTTTCATAATGAATATGTTATTTTGACATCCCCAAACCCTGGCGTCTCTTGAGTCTGCGTACTGTCTTTATTCCAAAAAGTCTCTATCCTAAAAGACACACACTCTCCTGGGTTTGAATAAGAGCTTTCGACAAAATTTCCAACTGGAAAAACAAAAGATGCGCCGATGCTACCCGTAGTTGTCACTTCATAAAAAGTATCTTTGTTGCCGTCGGGGCCAACAAACGCACTGGGTTTTTCGCAGGTTCCAGCGACCTTGTTACCCACGTGTACTTGTAGATATTTGCTCTCACCCTCTGGTCTTGTCACACTGACCGATAAACTATATATCATTGAGCTTCCACCCAGGTCTATCGCTTTTGATTCGTATGAGGACCTCGAAAGTCTTCTCATGTCGTCTGCGGTCAATGCGTTTGCATAAAGTTGCACATCATCAATCAACCCTTCGAATCTTGATTCTAGGAGATTGTTGTCATTGGCTATTGTTATAACTTCGTTTGCCGAATAAAGTTGAGATTGCCCAGGCACAACTTCACCGTTTGGTTTGCCATCAAGATATGGTGTTATTTTTTCATTGTCATATACAAAGCCAACCAGGTGCCAGTTTCCATCTGACGCAACACTACTTGATGTGCGCGCTGATATTGACTGTGTACCGCTTCCCAAAGTCATCTCCACCTGCCCACCAGGTAGTTGGCGCATCATGTATCCGTTTTGAGCTGTGTGTTTGTCTATGATTACTTGGGGTGAAGTTGGGTCTTGAGTGGCTTTTATCCAAACGACAAAAGTAGCTGTGCCTGTGAGGTTTAGTCTTGCAGATGATGAGGCATACAGTCTTGCATCATCATTTGGAGTGGCAAGTCCCTTCCCAAAAAGACTGGTCACAAAAGATGGTGTTCCCTCAAAAAAAAGATTGTCAGTCCCGCCAATAGCAAGATCTATCTCCGATCTGTTTGTTGCATTCTCTCCATCCATGTTCCAGTAGGTCATGACCCCTGGTATCGGCCCCGGCGCATCACTTCGTGACACCTGTACAGAGCTTGCGGGCGAGCTGTACGACATGCCGTCAAATATAGCTCCATTTTCGAAGTCTTCTTTTGTGGTCAAACTAACTGTCTTAAGATTGTCGGTGCGAGTTATGTAGAGTGTTGACTTTGTGTTTGTGACGGCTCCGTACCAATCAATCTCGATTGTTATTTTCCGTGTCGCGGGATCGATATAACCACCAACTTCGATTATCTTTCCTTCCGAGTTTCTTTTTGCGTCTTCTGATATGAGCGTTACGACAAAGTCGTCGGTCAGGCTTGGTGTTTGTGGCAGACTCTGTTGTGGTAGCTCCGCAAACGTCCAGTTTTGTCCATTTTTTACTACTTCAAAACTTTTGTTTTGCGCAAGGAGGTTCCAGTCGCTCGTCTTTTTTTGTTTCACCACCTCTTTTATATCCTCAAGGAGTAGTAGTGATTCGTAATACCAGTTTCTCTTTGCTTGCCTGTCTGCGGTAAGTCCGACCACATAAAGAAGTGCTGGTGTGACAACAGCAAACACAGCGATCGCAAGTAATATTTCAAGCACTGATTCTCCTTTTTTTGTGTTTATTTTTTTCATTTATACTATTTGGTTTTTGTTACACTGACTCCACCCGATCTTGAGAAAGCGAGCAGGTATTCACTCCCATCTGCAATATTGGATATCAGCACACTCTCCTCCCCCTCTTCTAAGCCACCATACGTGTCTCCGCTTTTTGCTGTGAAAATAATTGTGTCATTTGCAAATGCTGTCTGCTTGATGATTATGTCTCTCTCCATTTGCTCCTGTACAGACGTTGTGTTTGCTGCGTCGTATAAACACGATTGATCTAATGATGGACATGTATACAAAGTATATGTGCTTGTTCCGGCCGAGAATTTCACAGCTGTCCCAAAAGATGCCCCGCCTTCGTAACTCGCACCAAGCATGGCTTTTATTCTCTGTTTCTTTATCTGTGACAAGAGTGTGTCTATAGACGTGCGCGAATCTGTCCGAAACTGAAGAGTTGTCATAAGTCCATATGTCACGGTCGACATTGTCACGACTATCACAACCACAACAATCACTTCAATGAGAGTTAGGCCCTTACTACCCCCCTCTTTATTATTATGATTACCTCTTGGTGTTGATTGAGCTGATGAGTCCATATATAGGTGCAACTATTGCAAGCATCATCCCACCCACCAGACCCGCAACAAGCACAAGCATAAGAGGTTCAAGAAGTGTGGTAAATGTTTTTATTTTTTTGCTTGTTTGATAATCAAGGAAGTCCGAGGCCTCTTGAAGTGATTTGTCGAGCGAGCCGCTTTTCTCACCCACCTCTATCATCTTTTTCAGAATGCTTGGAAATATTTTTCCGTGTTTTTCGATGCCAAGCGATAGCCTTTCTCCTTGTAAGATTGCATCGTACCCGTCTTGTATTGCATCTCTCACCTGTGGCTGCGCCACAACGTCTTTTGTGAGCTCTAGCGCATTTGTGATTGGGATACCTGACGAGAGAAGGAGCGAAAGACTTCTTGTAAACCTAGTGAGATCTACATCTCTGGCAAGGGTTTTTATGATTGGTAGAGAGAAGACCACTCGCAACACCATGTCTTTGTTTTTTCGATAAAAAAGCACAAGGGCTGCGCTCATAACTACCACACCAATAATTGTTGGAATGGTATTTTGTGTGAGAAAGTCAGACATCGCTATAAGCACTTTGGTGGGTAGTGGCAATGGCATTCTCAATGATTTGAAAACTGTTCCGATTTTCGGAACTATGCCATAAAGCATTCCAACGAGTACGCCTATGAATACTACGAATATGAAGATTGGATAGGTCATCGCCCCCTTCACCTTGTCATGAAACTCCATATCCTTCATCATTGTCTCTCTTACGTCCTTTAGAACTTTGTCAAGGTTCCCGGACTGCTCTGCAGCACGAATGATGTTTATGGTAACCCCATCAAATATTCTTGTGAATTGACCCAAACTCTCATATACCTGCAAGCCCTGTTCTATGTCGATCTTTAGCTTGAAAAGCACTGTTTGTAGGTTTCCTTTTGCATCGTCGTGAAGCGAATCAACAGCTTCTATGATGGAGATTCCTGCCGCAAGCATTGTCCCAAGGTTTCCGACAAGCATTAGTTTGTCGTCGCCAGATAGCGTGATGTTCTGTGGGTTTATGTTTTTTGTTTTCGTAACCATCTTAGACGCTTTCTGTTTTTGTAACTCTCATCACCTCTTCTATCGTGGTTGATCCTTGTAATATTTTTATGAGACCGTCTTCGGGCATAGTTGTCATTCCTTCTTCCATTGCTTGTACAGCAATCACATCGGAGTTTGCTTTGTTAACTGTCATTTCTTTTATTTTTGGACTAACTAACAGAACCTCAAACAACCCAAGTCTACCCTCATACCCGGTCTTGCCACAGGCTTTGCACCCGACGCCAGAGAATATTTCTATTGTGTCTTTATCAGCCGTGTGCTTGTTAACTGTCTTTTCACCGAAGAATGGCACCAGTTCCTCGCGCTTAGCCATCCTAGAGACTCTACAGTTATTACAAACTTTCCTCACAAGACGCTGGGCTATTATGACATTCACTGTAGACGCCACTAGGAATGGTTCAACTTTCATGTCTATGAGCCTAACTATGGCAGTTGCCGCATCATTTGTATGAAGTGTCGACAAGACAAGGTGTCCTGTGAGCGCGGCGTTTACGGCAATATTTGCTGTTTCTCCATCTCTTATCTCACCCACAAAAACTATGTTTGGGTCTTGCCTCAAGATGGATCTCAACCCAGCTGCAAATGTGAGCCCTGTCTTGGGATTCACATTTATCTGATTTATGCCCTTTATGCGATACTCCACAGGGTCTTCTATCGTTGTGATGTTTTTCTCGCGAATATTTAAGATGCGAAGAATTGCATATATTGATGTCGATTTGCCTGCGCCCGTTGGGCCTGTCGACAGAATCATTCCAAAAGACCTCTCGTAGGCACTCTTCACCCTTTGTAAGTCGGTTGGTCTCATGCCAAGATCAACAAGACTCATTGGCCTACCGTGCGTAGAAAGTATTCTCATGACGGCCTTCTCGCCATCAACTATAGGAAGAATAGAGAGTCTTATGTCAACATACTGGCCATTTATGTTTGCTCTTATTTTTCCATCTTGTGTGGCGTGGTGCTCATCTGTCCGCAGTTTTGCAAGAACCTTTAATCTTGAGATCATTCTCTCGTGAATAAATCTTTGGAACGTTGCAATGTCGTGCAGAACACCATCCACTCGATAGCGGATTATTGCCTGGTTGTCTTCTTGCGGTTCAACGTGTATGTCTGATGCTTTCTCTCTGTACGCATGCTCAAAAAGTATGTCTGCGAGTTGTGATATTGGGGCTTCCTCGTCGCCAGACGCCTCGTCAAGAAGTGTGCCGGATAAATCGTTGTTCTCGTTTTCGTCGGAATAATCTTGAAGGACTTTTTTTATGTCTATTTTATAAACCTCAAGTGCCGCTTGTATGGCCTTTGGTGTTGCAAAGTACACAAGGACGTTGGTCTCGGTTTTTTTTCTCAGCATACCAAGAACCTGGTCGTCTTTTGGGTTTTCCATGGCAATCTTTATGCCCTCTTTGGTTCTTTCAAATATTATGCATTTTCTTTTTTTCGCCATTCTCTCTGGAAGAATGTGGAGAATGTTGTCGGGCACAGTTACAACGTCAAGGTTGATGAAGGGCACCCCAATATGTCTTGATATCATCTCGCCCATCTTGTCATCCGCCAGTATATGTCTATCAAGTAGTGTGTCATAGAGAGTTGATTCGGACATTCTAGACAGCTCCTCCATGTCCACAAGTGTTTTTTCATCGAGTAAGCTGTTTTTGAGAATGACGTCTTTAAGCTCCTGATCAGACAGTATCATATTAGTATAAACTCTAGCAGATTTTTGTGCTCATAACAAGGTGAGAAGATTTCTTGTTTTTGGTCCTTTATTTAGACACGGTCTAGGATTACTTTGCCAACAACCAGCCCTAGTAACACGAGCGGCAAAAGGAGTGTGTGGGTGCCAGTATTTGGATACGTTGTGACGCTTGGCGTAGATGTTGGGCTTTGGGCCACCAATGAGCCTCCTTTTGTGTACTCCACTTTTGCATTATCATCTTGCTCAAGTCGATCTATGTTGTTTTGCACTTGCTGAGAAAAGCCTGACTGCGTTTCGGCTTTTGGCGATGGGGTAACTGTAGGTGTCGCTTTCGCACTTGCGCCTTTTGTGATGGCTTGCATGAGGGGCATCTTGCCAGAGAAAATATTTTTGATGGTTTGACTTCTAGAAAGAAGTAGCCAGAGCACAAATATTGCTACTCCAAGGAGAATGAAGACCGATATTACTTTATTTAGCTGTTCCATGAATTCCCATAGTATATCACATTCGGACACCTTCGTGGGCTACGGCAATCACACTTGTTTTTGTTCTTGTGTAGGGGTAAATAGAGTCTGCCAGCGACCTAACTGTCGCACCAGTTGTTAGGATGTCGTCGACCACGATTGCGGTCTTTCCGAAAAGCTCATCTGGTTTTGTTACTGCAAACGCCCCAAAAACATTTGCTATTCTTTCTTCTTTTGTTCTCATCGATGTCTGGGTCTCTGTATTTACCGCTCTTTCGACTGCTTTCCCTCTTATCACTTTGGTGTTTGTTATTTGGGAAAGCATCTTTGCGATGATTTCATTTTGGTCAAAACCTCTTGTACTTACCTTTTTCTTGTGAAGTGGCACTGGTATTATGATCGGGTTTTTTGTTTCCGCGACAATCTTTATTATCATTGCAAGCTGCGATGGTCTCATATACGCAAGTAGGTTTACCATTGCTTCTTTGTGTCTTTGATATTTGTATTCGAACATTGTCTTTCTTGCAGCCCCATTGTACTGCCACACACAAAAGGCTTTACCATAAGCTCTACTACCACACAAACACTCTTCTTGTGTGCCGATATTTTTCCCACATGAAATACATATGTAGACTTTGCTTGGCATAAGGCTGTGCACACATGTAGAGCAAAATGATGATCCGAAGCTCCCACAACCATAGCAAGCTGGTGGGAAAAGCGTATCTAGTGCGACGCGAGTAATGCGACTTTGCATTTCGTAAATGATACAAAAAGTGTTACTTGCATTTCAACTAAAAGTGTTTATTATTTGTGGATAAGTTATCCACAAATAATAAACACTATGCAAGACTTTGCTACTATCTGGTCAAAATACGTGTCTTCAGATGAAGCAAAAACGGGTAACTCTGTGTGGGATCAGACAAAGAAACAGCTCGTTCTTCGAGAAGTAAGGGATGGAGTTGCTTATTTTATCTGCCCCAATCAAGGCACAAAAACAGTTGTTGGTGCAAAGCAATCAGAACTCTGCTCTATCATCTCTGGCCTCACATCAAGCGCCGTCTTTCGCATACAGTGTGATATTGAGAAGCCAAAAAATCCTCACGTTGGTAAGGCAAACGGTGAAACCAGCTCTACATCATTACTTTTCCAGTACGAACCAACACTTGATGACATGTCTCTGCAGTCTGGACTCTCGCCAAGACACACGTTTGAGAATTTTGCTGTCTCCCCCTGCAATAACGTGGCCTTCGCTGCCGCACAGGTTGTGGCAGGTCAGCTTGGTAGGGTGTATAACCCTCTTTTCATCTGGGGAGGTGTTGGCGTTGGCAAAACACACTTGACACAGGCTGTTGGTCGCAGGGTTATTCAGATTAATCAGTCTCGTAAGGTCTTTTTTTGTGCTGGAGATAAGTTTACAAACGAGATAATTGAAGCAATAAGAAATAGAAGTACAGAAAGATTTCGTCTGAAGTATAGGAAACTTGATCTTCTTATAGTCGACGATATACAGTTTATATCTGGCAAAAATACAGTGCAGGAAGAGTTCTTTCACACTTTTAATGAGATTGTTGGGAGGGGTGGCCAGGTTATACTAATATCAGACAGACCTCCACAACAAATACAAGACATTGAGGACCGCCTCAAGTCGCGTTTCACGGGTGGCCTGACGGTCGATATATCCCCACCAGACTTCGAGCTTCGAACTGCAATTGTTCTTATTAAGGCCAAGGAGCGCGGCATGGATATTGATATCGAAGCAGCAAAACTAATAGCCCAGAACTCAACGGATAATAGGTCTATAGAAGGTGTTCTCTTGTCTGTATACGCTCATGTTTTTGCATCAAACCCGACCACACCACCAAGTATAGTGGGGTCTGACGTTGAGAGCTATCTTGGGCGAGATAGGGCTTCAAAAAATACATCTTCGCAGCCTGACCTAGACGCAATTATGGACACTGTTTGCTCATATTATCACCTCAAACCAATCCACATAAAACAATCAAACAGGACAGAAAAGGTTGCTCGGGCAAGACACGTACTAATGTATGTCTTTAGGGAGAAGCTTCTATTAAACTACGAAACTATCGCTCGCGTTCTGAAGAGAAAAGATCATACCACAGTCATTCACGGCGTAAACAAAATCAAACAGGAGATAATCCACAATGTGTTTCTAAAAAACGATGTGGAGTTAATCTGCAAGAACCTGAAATTAGAAGGGTAAGGTCCTTGGGCTTACATATCCACAATCCCCTTCTTTTTATTCACGTTGGCTATATAATAACTTTGGGCTTTTGTATCATATATAAAGAAACACTTGCCCACTTATAAACATTATTACTACTACTACTAATTATGATAAGAATACAGATATCCAAAAACACCATTGTTCATAGTCTCCAGAAGACACACAAAATAATTGGTTCTGTTAAAACGGAAAAAGAAACTTACGGAATAACACTAGTGTTCAACAGAAGTTCTATGAAAATAACAGGTGCATCCGAAACTAGACACATTAGAATATCTATGTCGGCTCAAAACACAAACTTTGACAACGAAGCGGAGGTTGGTCGAAGTGTCTCAACAGACTTCCGAAAGCTCCTAGATATCTTAAGTGGCGTGAGAGGGGATCTGATTGATATTGAAGTTGGGGAAAGTACACTAAAAGTGGTTGGTGAAAAATCCAAATTCACCCTCCCTCTTATGGCTAAGAAAATCGAAGAAGAGGTCGTTGATAAGGGCCACGTTAGTAGCGTTAGTTCCAAAGATCTTCTCCAGATACTCAAGTATATTCAATTTTCATCATCAAGCGAGACGTCAAGACCGATCTTGTCATCTGTCAAAGTGTCCGCGTCTCCCGACAGGGGCTCGCTTTTTGTAACAACAGACGGATTTAGGCTATCGCTTGTAAGATCTCTTTCGAGTTTTGTAGAGGACGACAAGCATGTCCAGATACCAGTTTCGTATTTTAGGGATGTAATATCTGGGGTGATTGATAGTGAAAAAGATGTGAAAATTTCATTTTCAACAGACGATAGATGTGTTTTTGAACAGGATGAGATATTTACATGGAGCAAAATGGTAATAGGGGAATTTCCCCCATACGAAAAGGTTCTTTTCTCGGAATATCAGGTAACCGTGAGTTCTGGTAGGCAGGAGCTCTTGGACGGGGTGCGAGCGATATCTGTCATGTCTAGGGACTACTCAAACGTTGTTATATTAGATCTTAAGAAAGAACAAATCGATATTAGGACGAAAAAAGAAGTAGGTGGGGAGAATATTGTCACAGTTGGAGTTGTTTCAACAAGTGGGCTTGATGATGAACAAAGGACGCTTGCCTTCAATGCGAAATATCTTATAGACTTTCTATCTATTGTGACAGACGACATTATCACATTTAGAATAAATAGACCAGACTCCCCAGCGCTATTTCTACCTGGTCTGGTTGATCACAATAAGCCAGTTGAGAATCTTGGCTTCAGGCACATTATTATGCCCATAAGGATAAGTGAGTAGGCAAGTAATAGTTATAAGGTTCATAAAGTTTATAAGGAAACGTTTTTCTGGTTTATTTAACATCTTTATAAACCTTACGAACTTTATAAACCATCATACTATGTAGCGTGTATATGTATGAAGTATCACGCAGTTCTTTCTCTAAAGCTCCCCCAACTTCTCTCGCTTCTCAGCCTCAGTCTTTATGAGGTTTAGGAATCTCTCTGTAGATGATAGTCTTCTATGGCCAACAATTTTTGCAATGTATTCGAGGCTTGCTCCATTTGTCAGTTGGTGAGCGATGAATGTGTTTCGGAGATCGTTTACGGTTGCGCCTTGTACACCAACATCCACGAAACACCTATGGACTATCTGTCTTATGTTTCTGATAAGCATGGGCCTACCTGTTCTTGTTATAAAGATGTGAGTGTCTGGGAAAAGCGGTCTGACTTTGACGTACGCCTTTAGAGCAGCCTCAGAGGCTTTGTTAAGTGGGATGTCTCTAGACTGGTTTTTGCCGCTGGCGCGGATTGTCAAGTTGCCGCTTTCACGAATATCTTCAAGTCGTAGATTGGCAAGCTCACCAATTTTCATGCCTGTTTGAAGGAGTAGCTCGATTATTGAGTATGTCCTGGGATCATTCTTTGATGCATCGCGCAACCCCCTATATTCCAGTTTGGTAAGTATTCTTGGTGGAACAGGATCATACTTTGGGTGAGCAATGTCCCCTGCTATATTTGTATTTATGGCACCTTTATTTTTCAAAAACCTGAAGAAAGTTCTTATTGAATTGAGCTTGCGCGAGGCAGACTTCTTAGTATAAGATCTTTCATTTATAAGAGAAAGTATGAAGTTCTCTATATCGCTCCTTTCGACAACAGAAACGTCTGTTTTGCCAAGTGAGCGAACGTAGTCGTCAAACTGCTCCAAATCCTTCTTATAAGCTATTGTGGTGTATTGAGATTTACCACCCTTTGTGAGCTCGTCGACAAAAAGGTGTAAAAAATAAGAAACACTCGTATTTTCCATAATATCCCATAGTTTATCACAAAGAAATGGTTATTTCAACTCAAATCAGCCTTGTCACATGCACCCCTTCTTCTGTACAATGTGGTCCGTCAAAAATTAATAAAGACTTTTATGCCATTGCAAAATATTAGTAATAACGAGTTCGCAAGCGAAGTGCTTGCATCAAAACACCCAGTTCTAGTTGATTTTTATGCCACCTGGTGCGGTCCATGCAAACAAATTGCTGTCGCTCTTGAGGAGGTGTCAAAAACACACCCAAACGCCAAAATTATGAAGGTTGACGTCGATGCCCAGAGTGAACTCGCTATGGAATATAACGTCTCATCAATCCCAACACTCATTCTTTTTGCAAACGGTGCACCCGTCAAGCAGATAGTCGGGGCTGTCAGCAAATCGGAGATAGAAAAGCTTTTTGCGTAGTTAGTCCTACTACTACTCTATCAATATCTTTTCCTCTTCACTCGCAATAACACGGAAGCCCACATGGTTCTGTGATGCGAAGAAAAGACCCTCGCCAATACCTGCGGACAGAAGGAAATGTTTCTCACCCCCCGTGAGATAGAAGGTCTCTGATATCTTGTCAACAGCTGCCGTTGACTGTTTTAGGATTATCTGGAGTGACGAATTTGTGATGATGGACTTACCCTCATCAGTACTCAAAAAGTCTTCGACATCTTGAGTGATTGTGGTCATACCAAGACCATACTTTCTTGCCCTTTTTGCAAAGTTGCGAAGATAAGACGCCGAGTCCTTGTTTTTGATGAGATACCAAGCCTCATCAACCACAAGTACCCTATTTTTCTTCTCACGCCTAACCTTGTTCCATATGAAATCAAGAACGATATACATTGCCACCGGCCGAAGATTTTCCTCAAGGTCCCGGATACCAAAAACTGTAAGGGGGTTTTTTATATCGAAGCTTGATTGCTGATTGAATATGCCCGCTGCAGAACCCTTCACATATTTTTCCAGCCTGTCAGAAAGCTCCTTTGCTTCTGATGTCTCCATACCAAGAAAAGATTTGTACACATCCTCTAGGTATGGTGCGGGGTTGTGAAATGTCGATGGGTCAGGGGTGATGCCCCTGTTTTGATACACAGACACAAGAGCTCTGTCTAGGATTGCGTCTTGGGTTGGTGTCATCTCCCCCATCATCACACGAAGAAGAGAATGAAGGTCTAGAATTTTATTCTGAAGCTCATCTGGATCAGTTGTATCACGGGTCAATTCGAATGGGTTTATTTTATACATTGAGTTTGACGAAAATTCAACAAACTCTCCATCCAGGCTTTTTGCAAGCTTGGCGTATTCATTCTCTGGATCAAGAATAATGACATCTGTTCCCATACAAAGAAGTCGCAGAGCTTCAAGCTTCACGAGGAAACTCTTTCCCCCTCCAGACTTACCAAGGATCACTGAGTTTGCATTTTCTAGAGTAAACCTGTCAAATATAATAAGACTTCCATCATGTTGATTTACTCCGTAAAGCACACCCTCATTTTTGGTTAGAGAGGCTGTTGAGAAAGGAAACGTCATGGCAAGCGACGTGGTGTCCATATTGCGCCAGATTTTGAGCTTGTCTGTGAAGAGCGGGAGACACGACTTGAAGCCCTCCTCTTGCTCGAGAGTTGCTGTTTTTGCAATTATGAGGAGGGATGCTAGAGTCGAATCGACCTCTTTAGTGAGCGAGTCAAGCTCTTCTTTGGTTTCTGCAGGTATCGTCACATATAGTGCATATTGGAAAAATCTTTCCGCTCCTTTTGCTAGCTCTGACTGGAGGGTAAGCGCGTCATCAAGCTGTACCTGGACTGTCGGATCAACCACCTTACCCACCTTTATATCAGACTCGATCGTTGCCTGCATTTGTGCTATCTTGTGTTTTAGGTCATTTAATATGTCTTTGCTCTCTGTTGGATAGATGAACATCGAGACAAAAAGAGGTCTGTCGAACGTGATGAGGCTATAAAGCCAGTTGGCAGAAACATATCTAGGGTATCCGACCACAAATATTGTCCGATAGAACCGACCATCAATTTTGATGTTTGTGAAGTCTACGTCGACAAAAGATGGCGCAATCATATCCTTGACACTAGTCATACCCTTAGCAAACACCTCTCCGACAGGTTGGGCGTTTGTTAGGTTAGCTGCGACAACTTTGTTTTTTTTGGAAAATAGTCCCATATATATTGAACCCTATTGCGTCATGATAGGTGTTGTGTATGTTTCAATGGGTGCCAGCTGTCTACCAACGGCTGACGGATTGTACAAATTATAAAAAAACTCAACAATGTCTTGCTTCTGTGCTGTGACAGCCCGAAGACCAATCTTTGCAAGTAGACGGAGCAAGTGGTCTCTCTTTGGGTAAAGAGATGTCTTAGCCCTACTCACAACATATTCTTTTGAAAGCTTTTGAACACCCGATGCACCCATCTCAAGTGGATTGAATGGCACGACAAAGAAAAACCTTTTCTCAAGAACGCTATTTTTTTTAATAACCGCCTTTATAAAATCTTTATACGATGAGAGTGTCTTCTGTAAGAGCTCTTTTTTCTGAGCCTGAATTCGTGTGTCTACATGCTCGAGGTAATTTGATACATCCATCTTCTTGGAGACGATAACTATCTGGATGGGGAAAGATAGCGAATTTAGTAGTCCGCTGTACGCATATATCATGGAGTTTTGCTCCTCTGCTGACAAGAGGTAAAAATTCACAGCACCAACCTCGATAATTGACGCCGCCCCATTCCCCCGAAGAAGGACAATGTCATCAACAACATCCTCTATCTCGAGGAAGTCTTGGGTACTGCCCTTTATTGGTGATGTTGGTTTTTTAGTTGACATAGTTCGGAGAGCGTCTCAAGACACTTACAAACACACTCATATTAGCGCATTTTGCCACAAAAATGAAGGCCCATCTACACCATCTCTTTGCTAGTGAACGTGAAAACATGGGCACTACTTGTGTCAAGTGTTATTTCGCGAGTGTCGAAATGATAGTTTGCCGATGAATCAACCACTTCTACAACGTATGTGTTTGGTGGAAGAGGGTTGAATGTTGCAAAGACCCCATGCGGATTAGTCTTTAGGATTCGGAGACTTTTACCTGTTTTTGTGTCCTTTATATAAACAAGCACCCCAGGAAGAGGGATATTTCGTGTGTTTGTGACCGTGCCCGAGAAAAATGGATGCTTGGCACCAGAGACGGGTATTTGCGGCGTGGTCATTGTGGGTGTCGTCGTCGTGGAGACAGAGTTTGGAGTCGCGCCTGGAGGAGTTGGGGGTGGAGGTGGGGGTGGTGGGGAGCCTGCGCGTGCGGGTTTTGGTATCGCAGCATGTGTATCTTTTTTTGCAAAGACAGTATTTATCCGACCTATGGCGCTCGACCTGTCATGAGGATCCAGTTGCTGCCCGTTCTTTTTGATAAGGTATGCTGACAACTTTTCTCTGCTATCTGCGTGGGCAAGGGTAACGTGTGGGTTTGACTCGAAGTAGAGGTCGTCCATCACGCCCATCACGGGATTATTTTTGTGGAACGTGTATTGTGTGGGTGAATTTACTCTCGTGTAGAGATTTCGCACAAAAACATCAAGCGGCCTGTCGTTCACGCGAAAAAATGCAAAAGCAAGGCTCGCACAAAAAAGCAAGATACCAGCGATGTAATTTAGAATGAATATTGGGACGATGAGGAATGCTGCATAGCCAAATACTCCACCCAATATGACATATCCGAACTGGCGGATAGTCATAAATCCAATGAGCTTGAACTCAAACGTGGTGATCTGGCGAGGTACTGGATGCTGCTCCATAAAAAAACTTCTCTACTTTAGAGTAGATATAAGTGTAGCAAACTAGGAAGAACAAAGATATACGGTAGCCGACAAAACCACCACCACAGTATTATTTAAAACAGACAAGGCAATGTTGAGAAATATTCCACAAGGAGAAGAATGCCATATTCGCACCTCAACAAAAGAGATCTGTTTTCGGCTTATCTATATAGAAGTGGCTTCTGTGTGTCTGGGAGCACAAGACTCATACGTCTTTCTGGCACACTTATTCGCTCCACATATACCTGAATCTTTTGCCCCACCTCGAAGTTTTCAGATCCACGAAGCTTCGATATGTGGACGAGCCCTTCGACGCCAGGCGCAAGTTTTATGAAGTAACCATATCTTTCTTGTCTTATCACTTCACCCTCTATCATTTTGTCTTTTGGATATCTGTCTTCTATATCAGACCAAGGGTCTGGTGTAAGGCGCTTTAGCGAGAGGTTTAGTTTCATGTCATTCTCATTTTTTTCAACAACACTGACCTTGATAGTTTCGCCAGCTCTTACAAACGATGAAGCGCTTGTGACCTTTTCCCATGATATTTCTGATATGTGTACAAGTCCCTCAACACCCATTACCTCACAAAATATTCCAAACTCCGAAGTACCCAGTACATGAGCATCATATGCCTTACCCACTTCTATCTCAGCGAACTGCTTTGCAAGGTCTTTGTTTGAGAATTTGCTCATCACAGCTTTTTGTGACACAACCAATCTATTTTTTTGCTCATCAACCTCAAGCACCTTGACCTTTATCCTCTGCCCAGTCAGTCTCTCTGGCGAGTCCATGTACTCAGGAAGCAGTTGTATCTTAGGTATCACGCCTCTCACACCCATGAAGTCAATGAATAGTCCACCTTTGCCATACTCACCACATGCTACGTCAATAGCTTCTTCCGAACCCTTTTTATCAAGTAAGATTTTCCACTTACCACCATCAAAGAATCTTGATAAAGAAACTACAGGATAACCTTCGCGGCTTTCTGGTGAGATAATTCTTACCTTTATCATTTCACCTGCTTTAAGATATGGTAGATATGCACCAAGCTCCTTGGTCTCCTTGTCGCCAAGCACAGCGAGCGCTTTGCCACCCACGTCAAACCAGGCGCTGTTTTTCGAAAGTGCGACTATTTTGGCTTCAACATCGAGATTTTTTTGGAGGGAAATGACCTTTTTGTCTGACTTCTTTAGAAGATCGAACATGACCGACTGTTTGTTTGGGATGATGGTATTATTTTTTTTCATATTTAGGAACTAGCTCCTTTTTGGTGAGGCTATCTTACTATATATAGAGCCCTTTTACAAGCTCGCACAGCCGAGACACACAGTGTGCAGCGCGTGACACTTGATACATAATGCGCTTTGAAGGCGTTTTGAAAACGCAAGTTTTGTTTTGGTTCAGGATGAATAACACATGACAATTTGTGCAAGGTTTAACATTTTCCGCACTATTTCCGCATTATTACCGAACCGTGCTCTGTTTTACTACACCTTGCACCCCCATATATACTGTTCTGGTAGAATAGACGTATATGAAGTATTGCATAGACACAAATATATTTTTTACTTTCCAAAAAGGCATAGATATTGGTCAAAATCCAGGCGAAGTCATGACAAACCTCATACTTGCCTCAAAAAAGGGAGGAGCTGAGTACGTACTCCCCCAAAAGATTGCTCACGAGACAGTAGACATGTTGGCTGGAGCTTATGGGGATGAGTGGAAAAATCTACTGAGCCTCGTGTCAATTAAAACGCCAAAAATACACACTCATAGTATTGCAGCAAGCCTCTTGTATGATTTTGTGAACGATTATCGCAAAAGAGCCTATGACGGCCTGAAGGTGGCAGAAGACATATTGATGCAAGTAGCAAAAAACCCATCAAACACGACGAACAAAGTTGATTTCGAGAAATCTCTTCGTCCACATAAAGAGTCACTTCGCTTGAGATATCGCAATGCCACGCGCACCGGCACCATAGACAGTGTTGCTGACCTTGACCTAATCATTCTTTCGCTTGAAGAGGACGCAAGTCTTGTTTCTGCCGACGAAGGTGTGGTTGTGTGGGGTAGGAAATTTGGGGTGAAGGAGATTGA
Organism: uncultured Gammaproteobacteria bacterium; assembly: GCA_964488055.1. Taxonomy (GTDB): domain Bacteria; phylum Patescibacteriota; class Microgenomatia; order UBA1406; family GWC2-37-13; genus JAGOLU01. Next base: position 43,815 of record CAZATL010000005.1, read on the forward strand.
CCTGCCCATCTTCGGGCAGAGGATCAGAGAGGCGACAATAGCTTGATACACGAAACACAATGCTTAATGCGCCTTGCATAACATATAGTGAAAACGCTAATGTTGGTTTTTCAATCTTAAAACGTATAAAGTATTGTGCAGTGTGAACAAAGTATCAAGTGGTGGCTGTCGCATTATCCGTTTTATCTTCCGTCTCGGGGACGATCTTAGAAAAAAGATTTATGAGCTTGTCAGTGATTGTGACTGGTGGCTTGCTCACGTACATAAGGTGCTGGGATAAAACAGTCCCAAGCTGCGCACTAGTCGTGTCGTCGCTTGGCATGACAAGGTAAGTGTGTGCATTGTAGGGGGCGTGGGTGACGAGCACGCAAACCTTATACCCAAATCGATCAAGGAAATAGTAGTGAGACAACATGTCCCAGCGCATCATAATGCCGGCAGACGTCTCTACCCCAAACTTTGTGATCTTATTCTCAACAATAGGTGGTGGAGTGATGGCAAATATATAAAAAAGAAAAAGAAGTGCCCACACGGGAAGTATTGTTACAGTATCCCCAAAGAAGAATATGACAGCAGAGATAAGTAGTGCTATCGCAAGGAAAAAACGCAATACAACAGGAGAGCGCTTTTTGAATGGGCGAAGTGGTGCTTTCCACGAGAGAAGTGTCTGGTCGTGTTCGTTTTCATTATTCATATCATTTACTCAAGTAATAGTACGCGCCTTACGCGACCCTGTCAAGGAAGGACATTTTTGATATACTTCGCAAGGATGACTCTCACGAGATGCAGCTGTTATCCATTAAAACAATAAAACAACAATGAAAAACAAGACCATAGACATTTCAATTCTAACCATCCTAAAGATCATTCTAACCCCAGCCATTCTGTTTTTTGCATGGTCAAATAGAGATATTATATTGTCGCTCTTCCTAGCCTTCATTCTTATGAGCGCGCTTCGACCCTTTGTGATCTATCTTACTGCCCAAAAAGGCGTAAAGAGACCCATCGCGACAGTCTTGGTCTTCCTTGCGGCACTTGCTGTATTTGGTCTCGTGATTGGCACAGTGGTTCCCCCACTTATTTACGAAACAATACAGTTTATTGAGAGGCTACCAGAGACATTAAAGTCGCTAGACCCTGCAGTATTGAGATACATCAGGCTCCAGGAGATATCACAGTATGTTCCAGATTTTGCCAATCAGGCAGTTAACATCGTGGGAAACGTCTTTAGCAATACTCTTTTTGTCTTCACCACACTATTTTTTGCATACTATTTCCTGCTTAATGAGCATGTTATTGATGAGAAACTCTCAAAAAACTTCTTTTCAAAGTTCCTATCATCTCAAGCAGCTCAAAACTGGATAAGAGTTGTGCACGTGGCGCAAGGAAGATTGGCACTTTGGTTTTGGGGAGAGCTTACGCTTATGACTGTGGTTGGTGTTGCATCCTACATTGCATTCTCGATAGTGGGACTCAAATACGCACTTCCGCTTGCCGTGCTTGCAGGACTTCTTGAGGCTATTCCAAGTATTGGTCCGACAATTGCCGCAATACCAGCCATACTTATTGGCTTCGGCCAGTCCCCAATCACAGGCTTTGCTGCGCTTGCATCGACGTTCATCGTGCAACAACTTGAGAACAATATCTTTGTGCCGTATATCATGAAGAAAGCAGTTGGTCTTAATCCTCTTATTACCATGCTGTCTGTCCTCATTGGTCTTAGGGTGGCTGGACCGCTTGGTGCCCTTTTGGCCATACCCACGTACGTATTTATTGAGTCAATCTATGTGGAGTATGAGCGAAAATGAGCGTAAGACCGAGGAGTAACGGTAATAATGCGGGAAATATGCGTGAAATATGTCTAGGGGACAATTCCAAAATCTAAGATCCAAAATCCAAAACAAGCCCAAGGAGCAAAGCACAAGCTGTTTTTTATCATAATTGTTAAGTTGAGCTTTGACATTTAGATTTCAGTTGGATCTTATTTTTTTGATTTTGACATTTTTAGTATTCAAGAAACATATATGAGAATAGCAGTCTTGGGTGGAGGAATAACCGGACTGACCTGTGCAGAAGTGCTGTCACGAAGTGGAATAAACGAGATTACAGTATACGAAGGAGAGGTGTTCTGTGGCGGGCTTGCGTCGGGCTTCAAACAAGATGGATGGGGTTGGTCTCTAGAGCGCGCGTACCATCACGTGTTTGCGTCAGACAGAGATATCCTGGATTACTGTCAGGAGATAGGTTTCGACAAGTTCTATTTCTCATCCCCGAAGACTACCAGTATGTATACCGTTCGCGGCAAGCCCAAGACAATAGCGATAGATACCCCAATAGACCTACTCCTCTTCCCACTACTAAGCGCATTTGATAGAGTGAGGTCGGGCATTGTCCTTGCATTTTTGAAATTTTCCCCACACCTTGGGCTTTTTGAGAGTAGTACGACGGAGGGTCTCATGGAGATGCTTATGGGAAGAAAGAGCTATACGACGCTATTTGGTGAGCCGATGAGGAAAAAGTTCGGTAAATATGCGGTAAATATACTATCTGGCTTTATTTGGGCTAGAGTGAACAAAAGAACCAAGAAACTGGGGTATGTCCAAGGAGGCTTCCAAGCATTCGTTGACCATATACAGAGTGAATGTGAAAAAAGGGGAGTTCGGATCATGCTTGGGGCGCCTGTCATGGGGATAGAGAAGGTTGGTCTGAAATTTGTGCTTACCTTGCCAAGTGGCAAGACCGAAGAATACGACTACATAGTGAGCACCCTTCCATCTCCAGTCGCAGCCAAGTCACTAGCAAACGCCTTGGATAAGAAAGAAATCGAGAACTTGACAAGACTAAAGCATCTTGCATCTATGAATCTTATTCTTGAAACAAAAGAAAAATATTTTGAAAACGAGTACTGGGTCTCAAATTGTATAGGTGATATCCCAGCGCTCGTCTTTGTGCAGCACACCAACTTCGTAGACAAGCGGTACTACAACGGCAACAATTTGCTATATATTGGTAACTATTTATCAGAGCAGGACGATCTGTGGGGTAAGACCAAAGAGGAACTTGTGAATATGTACACAAAAAACCTTGAGGTTATCACAGGTAAAAATCTTGAAATAATAAACAGCTTCCTTTTTAAAGCTCGTTTCTCACAACCAATATTTGACGGTGAGTTTGTGTCTCTGGTCCCAAAGATTGAAACAAGCGATAGCCACATTTTCTTTGCAAATCTAGACATGACATATCCATACGACAGGGGCACAAACTACGCAGTAAAATTAGGCATCCAGGCCGCAAAAAGGCTAATAAGATCTATCGAGAAAGATAAAGACATAAACCGCCGCCTCTAACCCCTCGCGTTCATGCGTATCCTGCATTCGCACATAACCTGCCCATAGAAGATAAAGTTAGTAAAATCATTATGAAAAAATTATGCAAGTAATACCACCAACACACGAAGATATAGAAAAGATAATCAATCTAATAAACCAAGACAAAAAACATCTTCTCCCCAGGAATCACAAAGAAATAGCAAAAAAAATACACTTCTGGCGAATAGTAAAAGACGGCGAGGATGTTGTGGCGTGTGGATGTCTTGACGCGTATTCCGGCAGAATGGCGGAGGTCAGATCGTTCATAGTTGGGGAGACCTATAGAGGCAGGGGGCTAGCCAAAGCCCTGCTTGCGGAGCTGATGAAACTTGCCAGACCTAACCAACAGGTATTTGTAGTGACATCAATACCAGAGTTTTTCCAGAAAAACCAATTCGACACCTGTCTCGGTGAGAAATATATTATGTTTTATAAGAAACCGGGTGCTCAAACTCCACAATCACAGGATAATGGTCAGAACGCCTGAAGTTCTCGAGTATCTTTGAACTGTTTGGGAGGAGTGACCTGTATAGCACGAAGTCAAACTTCATTCTATTTTTCATAACCTTCATGAACTGTCCATAGGTATAGGTGAGGTTGTGTGTAGCCTCTTTTAGTCCGTATTCTGACATAATCTTCTCAAGACCCTTTTTGCGAAAAGGGTAATTGAAGTCGCCAAGTATAATGAGTGGTTCGTGATCTTCTATCTCTATCTCCTCGAGTGTCTCATAGAGTTGCCTGTTGCGAGCCCTGTTTGTGGCCATAAGGGCAGTGAGATGCAGATTGCAAATTGATATGGGAATATTTGTGTCACGGAATACCAGATCAGTCGACAGGGCAGTCCTTGGTCCTTTTCTTGTAAATATTGTTAGAAAAAGCTCATAATAAGTTTTGGGGAGAATGATGCTTCGTGAGCCCGTCAGGTAAAAGAGATCTCTTTTGTAAAATGTGGCCTGTCCGTAAGTCTTACCAAATCTATAGAAGGAGTTTGTGGTGGCCGCAAGATTATATCCCGGTAAGAGCTCCTTATAAGAGTGCTTCTTGCCAAGTGTGACCTCTTGAAGACATATGACAGAGGGAGAGTGTTGTCTTATGATGTCGGGCACGTCACGAAGCGCCTTGTTGAGACAGACGTTGTATGTGAGGATAGAAAAGCTAGACATTGTCTTCTAAAAGAATACTAATTTCTAAATAAATCCCAAATCCAAAACTAAAGATCCAAAATAAATCTAAATAACAAAACTCAATCTCTGTGATGTATCTATACGCTTCTAGCACTTTGGATTTTGTGCTTCAATTAGATCTTGGATTTAGGAATTTGGATTTT